>NZ_JBIWNL010000011.1:0-34936 GCF_044767225.1 Kitasatospora sp. NPDC101447 | reverse complement strand
CCCGGCGCCCGGGGTGTCACCGCCCGGCCGGCAACCGCGGCGCGCCGCGCGGCCGCCCCGGGCTGGGGGCGGCCGCTCGGCCGAGTGGTGCGGGGCTCCGCCGGAGGCTGGGTCAGGCCTTCCGCCGGATGGTGCGGGGCTCCGTCGGAGGCTGGGTCAGGCCTTCCGCCGGATGGTCGGGCCGTGTCAGACGGTCAGGGTCTGGCCCGGGAAGATCAGGTCCGGGTTGCCGCCGATGACGCGCACGTTCTTGCGGTAGAGGCCGTCGGTGTCGACGCCGAACTTGGCGGCGATGTCGCTCAGGGTGTCGCCGCTCCTGACGGTGTAGCTCCCGCTCGCGCTGTTCTTCTTGGTGGACGGCGCGGACTGCGCCGGCTTGGCCGACGGCCGGCCCGCTGCCGGGTCGGCGGCCCTGGGCGCCTGCCGCCCGGCCGCCGCAGCGAACGTGTCGACGGGCTTCGCCGCCCGCGTCGCCGGCTTGGCAGGCTTCTCGGCCGGCTTGGCCGCGGGCTTGGCCGCCGGCTTCGCGGCCGACGGGGTGTCGACGGTGGCCGGGGCGCCGCCCCTGCTCAGGCCCGCCCTCTTCGAGCAGACCGGCCAGGCGCCCGGACCCTGCGAGGCGAGGACCTTCTCGGCGACGGCGATCTGCTGCGCCCTGGTCGCCTGGTTGGCCTGGGGGGCGTACGCGGTGCCGCCGTACGCCCTCCAGGTGCCGGCGGAGAACTGCAGTCCGCCGTGGAACCCGTTACCGGTGTTGATGCTCCAGTTGCCGCCGCTCTCGCACTGGGCGACGGCGTCCCAGACGGAGGCCGGTGCGGCGGAGGCCGAGGTGGCCGTGACGAGGCCGACCACCGGCAGGGCCGCGACGGCGGCTCCCGCGACGACCGCCAGCCGCACGCGGTTGCGCTGGGTGGTGGTCTCGGTGGCAGCGGTGGTCTCGTGACGGGGATTCATGCGGATCCTCTCGACAAGCCCCGGGCGGGCAGGCGGAACCAGGCCCGGGACATGGGCCGGTGGTGTCCGCTCACCTCACTCGACGGGCGGCCGGGCACGCGTCGGACGTGCCGTGCCGCCCCGGTCACCTCCGCTCGCCGACGGGGCCTGGACGAGCCGGCCTGCTCGGCGGGCACCGCCCTGGCGCCGTGGGTCAGTCGGCGGGCGGTGCGTCGGGGTGAACCCGGGTGGCGCTCGTTGCGCCGCCAATGAAGCTAGGGGCATCCCCGGGGCTCAGCAAGCAATTCTTGGACGTCGCAGGTCAGTTGACTGTTACCGGCGGTATCGATCAAGAAACGGTGACCGGTTCGACCGGGTTTGACCGCATTTACAAGATCTAACGATCAACTCCCGTGCCCTCACTCACATCTGTCCGTTCGTCAGAACCGGCACACCATCAACTCATCGCAACGAAGTACTGACGGACCGTCACCACGACATCCGGAGTTCCCTGCTCCGAGCGGCCGTCGAGTGGCGTCCGCCACACCCACTACTTGACGTGAGCACACGAACGCGCTCAGTTCCGTCCGTCGAGCTCCGCGTCACGCGCCAGCAGCGCCGCCTGGACCCGGTTCTCGCACCCCAGCTTGGCCAGGATCCGGCTCACGTAGGTCTTCACCGTCGCCTCGCTCATGTGGATCCGGGCCCCCGCGTCGGCGTTCGACAGGCCCTCCCCGAGCAGCGCCAGCACCTCCAGCTCGCGCCCGGTGAGCACCTCCAGCCGGCGCCGGGCCGCGGCGCTGCGGGCGGCCAGCGAGCCGCTGCGCCCGGCCGCCAGCGAGTCGACGATGTGCCGGGTGGCCGCCGGGGACAGGAAGGCGTTGCCGCCCGCCGCCGCCCGGACGGCCTGGATCAGCTCGTTCGGCGCGGTGTCCTTGAGCAGGAAGCCGGCGCCTCCCTCGGTCACGGCGCGCAGGACGTTCTCGCGCTCCCCGAAGGTGGTGAGGATCAGCGCCCGCGCGCCGGGGGCGATCCTCGCCAGCTCCCCGAGCGCCGTCAGCCCGTCCATCACCGGCATCTGGATGTCCAGCAGCACCACGTCCACCCGGTGCGACCGCGCGAGCTCCAGCGCCTCCCGCCCGTCGGCGGCCTCGGCGACCACCTCGATGTCGTCGGCGGAGCCGAGGATCATCCTGATCCCGGCCCGGATCAGCGGCTCGTCGTCGGCGACGAGGACTCGGATCACGCTGGTCATTCCCCTCGGATCGAACAGTGCTTCGGCTGCGGCACCATCCTCACATCTCCGCCGACCGGCCCGGACCACCCGTCCGGGCCGGGAGGGGTCCGCCCGGAACGGGTCGGTCCGGGTCTGGCCTGCGGACCGGGCCCCGCGTGATCAGCTCTTGGCGACGTAGTCCTGCTTGTCCACCAGCACGCCGTCCTTGAAGCAGAACCGCGCCACGTGATCCTCGTCCCAGGCCTCGCCGGCCGAGCCGGCCAGCAGGAACCACCGGCACTGCGCGCCCTCCGGCGGGGTCGGACCGCTCTTCCGGTAGTCATCGGTGAAGAAGCCGTTGCCGGACGGCAGCTCGTGCAGCACCGCGGCCTCGGCCGTGCCGACCTCGATCCGGTCGTACACCGGCCGGCGGACCGTCGCGTCGTGGTTGCCGTCGATCAGGGCCACGATGCCCCAGACCACCAGGCCCAGCAGGACCAGCCCGACCGCCGCCACGCCGACCGCGCAGCCCATCGCCGGGCTCCGCCGCTTGCCGGCCACCTCGTCGGCCGACGGCAGGCCCTCGAACATCCAGTCGTCCGCGCCGGCATCGGCGGCGGCACCCTCCTGGCCGCCCTCCGCCCCCTCGTACGGCAGCACGGCGGCCAGCCGGAAGCCCTGCTCGGGCGTCGGCCCGGCGTGCACCATGCCGCCGACCAACCGGGCGCGCTCCCGCAGGCCGGTCAGGCCCTGGCCGCCGCTCACGGCCTGGCCCGCTCCGGCGCGCACGCCCACCAGCTCCGGCGCGCGCGTGTTGGTCACCTCCACCACCAGGGCGTCCGGCTCGTACCGGAGCGCGACGCCGATCGGCGCGCCGGGGGCGTGCTTGTGCGCGTTGGTGAGCGCCTCCTGCACGATCCGGTACGCCGCGTGGTCGACCGCGGCCGGCAGCGGGCGCCGCTCGCCCTCCCGGATGAGCGACACCTCCGCCCCGGCCGCCCGGGAGGACTCCAGCAGCCCATCGATGCCGTCCACCCCGCCCCGGGCGGCGGCCGCGGCCGCCGTCCCCACCGGGGGCGGCGCCGCCGTCGACTCGTCGTGCAGCACGCCGACCACCTCGCGCAGCTCGCGCATCGCCGCCACCGCCGCCTGCCGCAGCACGCCGACGGCCTCCCGCTGCCGGTCGGTGAGGGCGCGGTCCACTTCCAGCGCACCCGAGTGCACCGAGATCAGCGCCAGCTGGTGGCCCAGGCTGTCGTGCATGTCCTGGGCGATCCGGTGCCGCTCGCGCAGCCGCGCCTGGTGCACCAGCATGGCCCGCTCGCGCACCAGCTGGTCGTTGCGCTCGCGCAGCGCGTCCAGCAGCGCGCGCCGCTGCGCGCGGTAGCGGCCGTAGAGCGCGGGCAGCACGGCGAGCACCAGGTAGCCGCCCAGCGACAGCCCGAGGACCAGCTTGGGCGAGGCCGTGGAGGCGTCCGTCAGCACGCCGGTCACGGTGAACAGCGCCCAGCCCGCGACGAAGGCGGTGACCAGCGACCAGACCCGCTGGATCCTCGCCCCGGCCACCCAACCCGCGCAGACCAGCAGCAGCACCGGCCCGGCCGACCAGCCGGTGGCTGCCGAGGCCGCCAGCAGCACGGTGGTCGGCAGCCCGCGCCGCAGCACCCACAGCACCGCGACGCCCAGACCGAAGGGCACCGCCAGACCGGTGCCGGTGGCGGCCTCCAGCAGCGCGGCCAGACCGCCCATCAGCAGGGCGAGCAGGGCCTGCCCCACCACCCGCCGGGGCCGCCAGGGCCCCGGCAGTGCCGTCCTTACCGCCTTCTTCCAGCCCCGTGCGATCGCATTCACCCGTCGAGGCTAACCGGCCGGTCGGGACGCCCGCCGTCCTCCTTCGTCGCCACCGGCGCCGACGAAAGTCTGAGGCCGGCGCCGTCGGCAGCACCGACCGCAACGACGACGTGTCGGCAACCAACGGCGACGGCGACCGCAACGACGCGGTGGCTCAGCCGAAGGCCGTCAGCAACAGCGCCACGTCGTCCACCCGGCGGGTCGAGCCGACCTCCTCCAGCAGCCGCTCGGCCGCCTCCTCCAGCCCCTCCCCCTCCGGGCCGCGGGCCAGCGCGGCCCGCAGCCGGTCCACGCCCTGGTCGATCGCCACCGCCGGGTCCTCCACCAGCCCGTCCGTGTACAGCGCGAGCACCGCGCCCGGGCGCAGCCGCAGCTCGCCGACGGGGTACTCGGCCCCTTCGTCCACCCCCAGCAGCGGCCCGCCCGCCATGTACAGCGCCTCGGCCCGCCCGTCCGGGTGCCGCAGCACCGGCGGCATGTGGCCGGCCCGGGCGATCCGGGCGGTGCCGTCGGCCGGGGTGAGCCGGACCAGGCAGCAGCTGGCGAGCAGTCCGGGGTCGAGGTCGAGCAGCAGCCGGTTGGTGTGGGCGAGCACCTGGTCGGGCGGGTCGCCGCCAGTCGCGAAGGCGCGGACGGCGCTGCGCAGCTGGCCCATCGTGGCGGCGGCGCCGACGCTGTGGCCCTCGACGTCGCCGATCACCAGGGTGACGTCCCCGTCGGTCACGATCGCGTCGTACCAGTCGCCGCCGATCTCCATCCCCTGGGTGCCGGGCAGGTAGCGGGCGGTGATCCGGATGCCGGGCACCTCGGGCAGCCGGTGCGGCAGCAGTGCCTGCTGCAGGCCGCGGGCCACCGTGAACTCCGCGTCGTACAGCCGGGCGCGCTCCAGCGCCTGGGCGATGAAGCCGCCGAGCGCGGTGAGCAGGCCGCGCTCCTCGACGGTGAACGGGCGGGGGTGGTCGAAGCCGAGGATGCAGCTGCCGACCGGGCGGCCGGAGGCGATCAGCGGCAGGAAGGCCCAGGCGCCCATCTCGTCGAGGGCGAGGCCGGGGTAGGCGGTGGCGAGTTCGCGCACCGACTCGAAGAAGATCGGGGTGCCGGTGCTGAGCGCCTCCGCACCGGGGACGCGGGCGTCGGTCGGGGTGCCCTCGAAGCCGTCCAGGAAGCCGTCCGGGTAGCCGGTCTGCGAGACGAGCTGCAGCCGCTGGTCGCGCACCGTGTAGATGGCGAGCTCCTGGCCGCCGAAGGCCGGCAGGATCTCCTCGGCCACCGCCCGGCACACGTCGCGCACGGTGACCGCCTCGGTGAGCGCGCTGGCCAGCTGGAGCAGGTGGTGGGTGCCGCCGACACCGGTGCGGGTGACGGGCGGCGGCGTGGCCGGCGGTTCGGCGGCGCCCGGCGGGGGCTCGGCGGCGACCACCCGGCCGGTGACGCCGTGCGCGTCGGGGTAGAGCGAGAAGGCGAGCCAGCCGTCCGGCGGGCGGGCGGCCAGGAAGGCGGTGGGGCGCTGGGAGAGCAGGGCGGCTCGGTAGCGGTTCTCGTAGAAGGGGTCGGCGAGCCAGGGCAGCGCGTCCCAGGGGTGCCGGCCGACCAGGTCCTCGCGGCGGGCCCGCAGCAGCGGTTCGGTGGCGTGGTTGGCGTAGCTGATCCGGCCGTCCAGGTCGAGCGAGAAGACGCCCTCGCGCAGCCGCTCGACGGCGGCCGCGGCGGCGGTCAGGCCGCTGACGTCGAGCACCGCGCCCACCAGGTGGGTCCGCCCGTCGGAGATCGCCGCGGGCACCCGGGCCCACAGCTCCACGGGGTACGGCAGGCCGTCCGGCCCGAGCACCCGGACCCGGGCGGACAGCACCTCGCCCTGCTTCAGCGCGGTGCGGGCGGCGGCCCGGAACTCCGGCAGGTCGCCGGGGGCGATGCGGCGGTTCAGGGCGGTCACGGTGCCGTCGAACTCGCCCGGCCCGAAGCCGAAGATCTCGCGGAAGTGGTCGTCGGCGGAGAGCGCCCCGGTGGCCACGTTCCAGTCGAACAGCCCGACCCGGGTGGTCGGCAGCGACGGCGACGGCAGCTCGACCACCGCCGTCTCCCCGCCCGGCTCCACCGACTGCCCGGCCTCCTCCAACTCGGCCAGCCCGTCGCCCAGTTCGGCCGCGGCGGCAGCGAGCTGCGGGCCCGACGACTCCGGCACCCCGTCGTCCGAGGCGGGCCACAGCACGCTCAGCACCCCGAACCGCTCGCGGTCGTGCTCCACCGCCACGCAGGCGGAGGCGAAGTCGTACGGCAGGCCGACCGCGAGCTGCGGGAAGCGCCGCATGGTGTCCTCGCCGTCGGAGAGCACGATCGCGTGCCCCGTCCGGAAGCAGACCGCGACCGGCAGCGGCCCGGCCGCCGCGACCCGCCGGAACGGGCTCATCACCGACAGCGGCACCCCGGCGACCGTCCGCAGCACCAGCGACCTGCGGTCCCGTGACCGCAGGTGCACCATCGCGCCGTACGCCCCGGTGGAGCGGAGCACCCGGCGCACGGCGTGCGCGATCAGCTCGTCCCGCCGGTACTCGGCCGGCCGGCCCTCCCGGGGCCCGGCGCGCGGGCCGCCCCGGCGCGCCTCCGCGTCGGCCCCGGGCTCCCGCGGCCGGTCCGACCCCGGGCGCGCCCCAGGGGCCCCACCGGTCGCGTGCGGATGGTGCATGCTCTTTTGCTACGCCGGGCCCGGAACCGTGTCAAGGCGGGGCCGCCCCCGGCCCGAGCTGCCCGGCCACCCCGCTTGCAGCAGCATGGACGACATGCCCCGCACGAGCCGCACCACCGTGGTCAACCTCAAGGGCCACCGCGACGACCCCGACTACCGGGACGTCGTCTACGTCGGCCGCGCCGCGCACCGCGGCGGCTGGCACCTCGCCGAGTCCCCGCTGCACTGCCCGTACCACCCGGGCCCGGACCTCACCCGCGAGGAGATGGTCGTCAAGTACCGCGACTACCTGCTCGCCCGCCCCGACCTCCTCGCCCTCGTCCCGCCCCTGCGCGGCCACCGCCTCGCCTGCTGGTGCGCACCCCTCCCCTGCCACGCCGACGTCCTCGCCGACCTCGCGGACCACCCCCCGGAGCAGCACTGACGCCCTCCCCGAGTCAGGGCCGGCCAGGGGAGGAGGTCGGGTGCGATCGTCCCGGCCGTCACGGCGCACCTCCCACGGGCCGCCGGGCGGGCGGACACGGCGTGCCGCAGCCGGATATCGGGGCCTCACGGGTCTCGGATCGTTCGGGGGCTGTTCGATATCCTCCGAGCGGGTGGCGGCGCGGGACCGCCGGGTGGGGAAGCGAGAGCGTTATGCAGTCGCCGTCGTCCGAAGGGGCCTCCGAGCGCGGGGCATCGTGGCAGTGGGACGGGGAGGAGCGCGGCGACGGCCAGGCGTCCGAGGACGTGATCGGCGGGGGCTGGGACGGGTCTCGGCCGAGCCGGCGCCGGCTGCTGATCGGCGCCGGGGTGCTCGCGGCCGGCGGGGCCGTTTGGGCGTTCGGCCGTTCGGGTGCCGACGGTGCGCTCCCCGCACCGGTGCCGACCGGGCCGCCCACCGCCGTCTCCGGGCCGACCCCGGCCTGGACGTACCGCGGCCCCGACGCGATGACCCCGGAGCGGCTCACCGACCCGCCGAACCGTCCGGTCTACCTCTCCCGGAAGGGCCTGCAGGTCCTCGACCCCGCCCGGGGCACCGCCGCCCGGCTGCTGGTCCTCGACCCGCCGCAGACCCGGGACTGGCCCAGCGACCTCGACATGCTCGGCAAGGTCGTGTTCGGGCCCGACCACCTCTTCACCACGACGTACCGGGGCCACCTGGAGGCCCGCCACTTCACCGACCCGGCCGGCGACTGGAGCCTGCCGCTGCCCGACGACCTGCAGGGCCAGGTCCGGCTCACCGGCTACGACCGCGGCATCGTCTACGGCTGTTCCTGGGGCCGCCCCCGGCCCGACGGCACCGCGCCGGACAACCGCCTCTTCGCGCTGCGGGTCACCGACCGCTCCGTCCTGTGGTCCGTCCCCACCGCGTCCGAGGAGCAGCCGGTCACCCCCGCCACCGGCATCGGCAGCCTGCTGCTGGCCTGCGTCCGCTTCGTCGGCGGCCGCGCCGAGCTGGTGGCCCGGGACGCCGCCACCGGCCGCGAGCTGTGGACCGCCCCCGGCGACGAGGACCTGCGCTGGTGCGCCACCGGCTCGCAGGACCTCTACGTCCCGGACGGCAACGGCGGCGTGCGCATGCTGCACCCCACCGGCGAGCCGGGCTGGACCTACTCCCCCGCCCGCGGCGATTCCTGGCGGGCGCTGCCGCCCGTCCCGGACGGCCCCCGGGTGTACGTCGCACGCGACCACGGCACCGTCACCGGCCACGACGCGACCACCGGTGAAGTGCTCTGGACCTGCCCGCTGCCGTTCCTGCTGGACCGCCGCAGCCGTCCGCTGGTCGTCGGCGGCACGCTGTTCGTCCCGGGCACCTCGGTCGGCGGGGTCAGCGCGATCAACACCGCGACCGGCGAGCTGAGGTGGACCTTCCGCGACTCCGGCCCGGGCAAGGACGCCTGGACGGTCGCCGCCGACGGCAACCGCCTCTACGCGGGCCACGACGACGTCCTGCACGCCCTCCCGCTCGCCTGAACGGCCCCACGAGACGGCAGGATGGCCCGATGCAGGTACGCCCGATCTCCCCCGACAACCTGGCCGAGCTGCTCGCCGACCGCATCACCGCCCTGCCCGACGCCGACGGGCGCCGGCTGCGGGTGGCCGTCGACGGTGCCGCGGCCGCCCGCCCCGAGGCGCTCGCCGACGCCCTGGTGGAGCCGCTGCGGCTGCGCGGCCGCCCCACGCTGCGGGTGTCGGCGGCGGACTTCCTGCGCCCGGCCTCGATCCGACTGGAGTACGGCCACCAGGACGCGGACGCCTTCCACGACCTCTGGCTGGACGACGGCGCCCTGCTGCGCGAAGTCCTCGACCCGTTGGAGCCCGGCGGCAGCGGGCGCGTCCTGCCCTCGCTGCGCGATCCCGTCACCGACCGCTCCACCCGCGCCCCGTACACCCTGCTCCCGCCCGGGGGCGTGCTGGTGCTGGACGGTCAGCTCCTCCTCGGCCGCTGGCTGCCGCTGGACCTGACCGTCCACCTCGCCCTCACCCCGGCCGCCCTGGCCCGCCGCACGCCCGACGACCGCCGGTGGACCCTCCCCGCCTTCGCCCGCTACGACGCCGAGACCGTGCCCACCGAGCTCGCCGACATCACCGTCCGGATGGACGACCCCCGCCACCCCGCCCTGGTCGAGCAGTCCTGAGCCGGCCGCGGCGGCGGGACTGCGGGCCGGCGGGACTGTGGGCCGGCGGGACTGCGGGCCGGGCCTCAGCGCCCCGGCGCCCTTCCCCGGCCGGACCGGGCGCCGACCGGGGCGGGGCCGCGCTGGCAGTACGGGCACCAGTACACCGCCCGGTCCCGCGGGGGCGCGCCCTGACGCCCGCTCACCACGGGGGTGACGCAGCGCGGGCAGGGCCGTCCGGCCCGGCCGTAGACCCAGTGCTGGTAGCCGGGCCTGGTGTCGCCCGTGGTGATGTGGCCGGGGCGCAGCTTGTTGGCCTCCAGCATCTGCCGGGCGCGCTCCACCAGCCGGTCGGGGTGCGGGAGTTCGCCGACCTCGGTCCACGGCGTCACGCCGGCCACGAAGCACAGCTCGTTGGCGTAGACGTTGCCGATCCCGGCCAGGTTGCGCTGGTCGAGCAGGGCCTCGATGACCGGGCGGCTCGGGCGGGCGAGGAGCCGGCGGACGGCCTCGACCGGGTCCCAGTCGGGGCCGAGCAGGTCCGGGCCGAGGTGGCCGACGATCCGCCGTTCGTCGGTGGTGCGCAGCAGCTCGACGACGGGCAGCCGGTAGCCGACGGCGGTGCCCCGTTCGGTGCCGAGGACGGCGCGGATCTGCCAGTCGGGGCCGCCGCTCCACTGTTCGCCGGGGCGGT
The DNA here is from genome assembly GCF_044767225.1 of Kitasatospora sp. NPDC101447. Lineage (NCBI taxonomy): Bacteria > Bacillati > Actinomycetota > Actinomycetes > Kitasatosporales > Streptomycetaceae > Kitasatospora > Kitasatospora sp. NPDC101447. The sequence continues at coordinate 24,959 of NZ_JBIWNL010000011.1, read as the reverse complement.
AGACCTCCCAGCGGCCCTCCATCCGCAGGTGGGTGTGCAGGGTCAGGCCGCCTTCGAGGCGGGTGAGCAGGTGCTTGCCGCGCGGGGCGACCTCCAGCACCCGGCGGCCGGCGAGGTCGGCGGTGGCGTGGGCGGGCACCCGCAGGTCGGCGCTGGTCAGCAGTTGTCCGGCGAGGGCCTCGCGGAGCCGGGCCGCCTCGCGGTAGACGGAGTCACCTTCTGGCATGCCTCCATTCTGGTCCGCGCGGCGGCCCGGTGGGTCGCCGTCCCCCGTCGCACTACTCCGATGCGGCGTGCCGCTCGCGGACGACGACGACCGGGCACGGCGCGTGCTCGGTGAGGTGGCGGCTGACCGAGCCGAGCAGCACGCCGGAGAACCCGCCGAGGCCGCGGCTGCCGACGACGAGCAGCGCCGCGCCCGCGGCGGCTTCCAGCAGGGCCCGGGCGGCGTTGCCGGGCATCACGCGCTCGCTGATCTGCACGGCCGGGGCGGTGCCGACGACCCTGGTGACGGTCTCGGAGAGGGTCTTGCCGGCGAGTTCCTCGGGGTTGACGACATCGAGGTTCGGCACGCCCTGCCCGGCCCAGCCGTAGAAGGCGGGGTACTCCCAGGCCGCGATCGCGTCGATCGTCCCGCCGACGGCCTCGGCGTAGTCGACCGCCCACTGCAGCGCCTGCTCCGAGGCGGGCGACCCGTCGACGCCGACGACGATCCGGGGAATGGCACGCATGGCCTTGCTCCTTCGGTTGCTCCTGACCGGTCCCGACCGTACGAACATAGATCAAATCGGGCATACGGCCGATATGCGCCACACCGACAGCGGCGTGGCGCATTCGAATCCTGTGCCGGCGGCCACCAAGCTGCGGCTCGGTGCAGCTACGGCTTAGGCTGGTTCAACTGCGGTACGCAGCCCATGAGTTCGCCATCCGCTGGACCTGCCCGGGGGTGAACTGGCTCATGCAGGAGTCGTAGGCGTAGTCCATGTAGTTGTGGATCGGGTCGAGCCCCGCGGTGGGGCAGGTGTCGCGGCCCTCGGGGCAGCCGAAGGTGGCGCTGCGCTCGGCCGGGGTGTCGTCCACGTAGTCGCCCGGGGTCAGGCAGCCGCCCTGGAAGGTGTGGAGGAGGCCGAGCCAGTGGCCGATCTCGTGCGTGGCGGTGTTGCCCTCGTCGTAGTGGGTGGCGCCGCCGCCGGGCAGTGAGGCGTCGAGCACGACCACACCGTCGTCGGTCGGGTTCGTCCGGTACGTGTCGGGGAAGGTCGACCAGCCGAGCAGGGACTGGCCGAGCCGGGCGGTGTAGAGGTTGAGGGTGCCCTGGCCGCCCTTGCGCAGAGCCGTCTTCATCGCGCGCTCGGCGGTCGAACCGGGCGTCATGCCGGTGTACCAGGAGGCGTTGTCGGTGCGGTCGGTGCCGGCCAGCTCGAAGTGGAACGGGGTGGGGGTGTTGCCCGCGCCCTGGCCGCCATAGGTGGCGTTGAGGTGGTCGATCTGGGCGGCGACGGCGCCGTCGTCCAGCTTCCCGGCGTCACCGGCGTGGATCACGTGGACGAAGACCGGCACGGTGGTCGGGGCGCCGATCTGGGTGCGGACGGTGCCGAGGGCGGCGAGCCGGTCGTCGAGGTCGGCCTGCATCGCCCGGGCCCGGGCGGTGCTGACGGCGTTCGGGTCCTTCCCCGTCTGGCTGCCCGCCGGCTTCCGCGCGGCCACCCCGTCGCCCACCCCGTCGCCCACGCCGTCGCGCGTGCCGTCGCCCGCGTCCGCGCGGGCGGCGTCCGCGTGGGCGGCGCCGTCGCAGGCGGTCGTCGGGGCGACGGCAACCGCGCGCTGCGGTGCCGGTGCCGGTGCCGGTGCCGCGAACTGGCTCAGCCCGGCGGCGGTGACCAGTGCGGCGGCGCAGGGGAACAGGCGGGGGGCACGCGAGCGCACCCGGACAGTACGGCGCATCTGCGCTCCTGACGGGGGGAGTCGACGGGGTCTCGGCCGCGCCCGGGCGCGCTCCGGCCGGACCCACCGGCGCGAGGCCCGGCGCGGACTCGCCGAGACTACGACGCCGTGAAGTCGATCTCCCGCAGGGCGCGCGCGGCGGTCCGGTCGAGTACCACGGCCGACGCACACCCGGCCGGCAGCCGGCCGGCCCCGAGGATCCGCCGCCGAAGCCGCTCGACACCGGAGCGGTGCCGGGCGAAGGCGTAGCGCGAGACACCGCGCCCGCGGCGCAGCTGCCCGTCCAGCGCCTCGGTCGGGTCGACGTCGAGCAGCAGCAGGTGCACCCGGCGGCCCTGGCGGGCGGCGGTGCGGGCGAGCCAGGCCCGCACCCAGGGCAGCGTGCCGCAGTCGTGCACCGCGAGCGCCCCGCCGCCCAGGACGGCGCGGCGCAGCCGGCGGTAGTGCGCGAGCCGGGCGAGCGGGCGGTAGAGGGCGTACGGGAGACGGCCGGGCAGTCGGGCCGCGTACTCCTCGCGGACCAGCTGGGAGTCGACCAGCGGGGCCCGGACGCAGCGGCGCATCAGGGTGCTCTTGCCGCTGCCGGGCAGGCCAGTCACGACCAGCAGGTCCCCGACGGGGTAGCGCAGGGCGGCCGGACCGCGTCCGCGCAGTTCGTGCAGGGCGGGCGGGTCGTGCGACGGGGGCAGGACGACGCGTTCCCCGGCGGTGCGCGGTGGCGGCAGCTCCGGTGCCGCCACCCGCACCGTTCTCGTCCCGCTCACCGGATCTCCCCCCGCCGTTCCCTCCTCAGGAGCATGGCGCATTCCCAAGAGCGAGTAAAGGGCGGAGGTCGGAGCGGGTACGGACGGCCCTTGCCGGGCCCGGCCCGGCGACCGGAGCGGTGACAGGACCGGGCCCGTTTCCGGACCTTTCCGACACCGACGGGCGCCGGCCGGAGCCGTCCGCACCCGGCCGGACCGGACTGCTCCCGCGAGGGGCAGCCGGAGCCGGCCGGCCGCGATCGTCAGCCGAGCTGCGGGGCGACCCGGGAGGCGATCAGCTCCAGGTGGTCGAGGTCGTCCAGGTCGAGGATCTGCAGGTAGACGCGCTCGCTGCCGACGGCCGCGTACCGGCCGATCCGCTCCACCACCTCGTCCGGAGTGCCGGCCAGGCCGTTGGCCTTCAGCTCGTCGACCTCGCGGCCGATGGCGGCGGCGCGGCGGGCCACCTCGGCGTCGTCCCGGCCGACGCAGGCGACCAGCGCGTTGGAGTAGACCAGGTCGTCGGCCGAGCGCCCGGCGCCCTCGACGGCCGCGCGGACCCGGCCGAACTGGGCGGCGGAGTCGTCCACCGAGGCGAACGGCAGGTTGAACTCGTCGGCGAAGCGGGCGGCCAGCGCCGGGGTGCGCTTCGGGCCGAGGCCGCCGACCAGCACCGGGATCCGGTCCTGGGCGGGCTTGGGGAGCGCGGGCGAGTCGGTCAGCGTGTAGTACTCGCCGGCGAAGTCGAAGGTGTCGCCGAGCTTGGTGTTCCACAGCCCGGTGATGATCGCCAGCTGCTCCTCCAGCCGCCCGAACTTCTCCTTCGGGAACGGGATGCCGTACGCGCTGTGCTCGGCCTCGTACCAGCCGGCGCCGAGGCCGAACTCGACCCGGCCGCCGCTCATCGCGTCGACCTGGGCCACCTGGATCGCGGTGACGCCCGGCAGCCGGAAGGTGGCGGCCGTCATCAGGGTGCCGAGGCGGATGGTGCGGGTGTCGCGGGCGAGGCCGGCCAGGGTGATCCAGGCGTCGGTGGGGCCGGGCAGGCCGTCGACGTCGCCCATTTTCAGGTAGTGGTCGGAGCGGAAGAAGGCGCTGAAGGCGCCGAGGTCCTCGGCGGTGCGGGCCACCTTCAGGAGGGTGTCGTAGCTCGCGCCCTGCTGGGGTTCGGTGAAGATACGAAGATCCATGCGGACCATTCTGGTACAGACCACACGGTCGTGAGCGCAGGGAACCGGCCGAACCACGGAACGTACCGGACCTCCGCACGGGTGGCCAAGGTCTCAGCACGGAACCGTCACGGCCGTCCGCGCCCGCTCCCGGCCTCGCCTACCGTGGACGGATGTTCGCGACCCCCGACGAGTACTCCCGGCGTTCCCCCGACGAGCCGGCCGGCTGCCCGCTGCCCGGCATCGTGACGGCCTTCACGCCGCGGCTGGCCGAGTTCGCCTTCGAACCCGGGTTCGTCGCGGCGGTCGACCAGCACGCCTCGATGCTGCGCGAGCTGCTGTACGCGCAGGGGTCGGAACTCGCGCCCCGGCCGCTGGACCGTGCGGAACTCTCGGACTACGCGCTGGGCTTCCTGGACGCGCTCAGCGAGATCGGCTGGCGGGAGCCGGTCGGCTGCGACTACGCCGTGCTGCGGCTCACCGCGATCTGCTGGCTGGTGCGGGAGCAGGGCCTCCTGGAGGCCTGAGGCCCAGCCCGGTCCGGCGCCCCTGGCACGGAGCCCTCCGGTGTCCGGGACGGTCCCCTCGGGTGACGGGTCCCGCGGTCCGCACGCGTACAGTGGCGGTCCGGGGGACGGGCGACGGGGGCGGGACGGACGGGACGGTGCGGCAGTGAGCGGTACGGCGGCGGACAGCGCGGTGGGGCACCGGGCGCTGCACTGGCGGATCCGCCCGGAACGGGCCCGGGCCGCGGTCCTGGTGCTGCACGGCGGCGAGGAGCACAACCTCGCCAGGCCCGGCCGGATCAACCTCCCGCTGCTGCGGATGCACGGCTTCCTGCGCGCGCTGGCCAGGGCCACGGCGGACGCCGACGTGGCCGTCGCCACCGTCCGCTACCGGCACCGCGGCTGGAACGGCGAACGCGCCGACGCCGCCCGGGACGCGCGCGCCGCGCTCGACGAACTGTCCGCACTGCTGGGCCCCGTCCCCACCGTCCTGATCGGCCACTCGATGGGCGGACGCGCCGCGCTGCAGGCCGGCGGCCACCCGTCCGTCACCGGACTGGTCGCCCTCGCCCCGTGGTGCCCCGCCGAGGACCCGTGCGAACAGCTGGCCGGCCGGGACGTGCTGATGCTGCACGGCGACCGCGACACCGTCACCCTGCCCGCCGACACGCGCGCCTTCGCCGCCCGCAGCCGCGCGGCCGGCGCCCGCGTCTGCGGCTACACCGTCACCGGCAGCGGCCACGCCATGCTCCAGCGCATCCCCGACTGGCACCGCGCCGCCACCGGCCTCGCCACCGCCCTCCTCGGCCTCCACCCCCTCCCCGCCGAGACCGCCTCCGCCCTCGCCCTCCCGCCCACCTCCGCGGAGGCCCTCACCCTCCCCCTCCCGCGCCAACCCCGCCGCACCCCGCCCCTCCCGGCCAACCCCTGACCGGCGCCGGGCCCTGAGGGCTGTCCCGTAACCGCCCGACGACGATCACGGGCGCCACTCCTCGCGGTAGTCCGCGTGATCGGCGTACACGGATGCGAGCAGGAGGACGGCGGTGCGCAGCCCGTCGCGGAAGGCCGCCGGTGCGTTGTCGTTCCCCGGCGGGCGGTCATGGGCATCGACGACGGCCCGCTTGGCATCGACCTCCGCCATGACACGCGCCGGGTCGAAACGTGCGATGTGATCGGCGGGACCTAGGAAGACATCCGCGATCTCGGCGCCCGTGTCCAGGACGACGACCGTTCTTTCGGCCCTCCAATGTCCGCTGCTCGTCATGGCGTCGCGGGCAGAGTCCCAGTCGTCCTGCAGGCGCGCCCTGAGGAAGGCCACCACGTCCGGGGCCGACGTGTCGGCGGTGTCGTCGTCGCGGGTCATGGAGGGATCCTCCCGGTCCGCCCCCGGCTGCGTCCATAGGGCCGCCGGCGCCCGGGGCGTCCGTGGTCGCTTCCCCCGGAACCCTCAGGACACCTCCCAGAGGGCGGTGGCGAAGACTGCCGTGACCCAGGTCCAGAGGACGGAGAGGGCGAGGTGGGCGATGGTGCGGAAGGGGTTGCCGCGCCACAGCTTCGGGGAGAAGAAGGCGAACTCGAAGAGCCAGCGCAGGCCCCAGAAGAGGGTCTGACCGGCCAGCAGCGCGGTGCCGAGGCGGGTGCCGGCGAGCAGGTCGGGCGCCAGGCAGAGCGGGAGCAGGCCCAGGAGGGCGCAGACCATGCCGATGAAGAAGAGGTGGGCGTAGGAGACCTGACGGGTGAGCAGGGTGGTGCCGCTCAGGTCGGCGGGCCAGCCGATGGCGCGGGGCAGCACGGCGTGGACCAGGCCGACGGCGAGGAGGGCTGCGCCGACCAGACGCAGCTGGGCTTCGAGGGTGAGGAGTTCGGTCATGGTGCGGGCTTTCGGCAGCGGAGACGGTGCCCGGGCCGGCGATCCGCCGTCCGGCGGCGGAGTCAGGACGAGGCGGCGCAGGACGGACGGCGAGAGGCAGGGCGGGGAGGAAGCGCGGGACGTCCGGCGCGACCTCATGATGGCGCACGGGTTCGCACCCGTTCACCGCGGGGTCAGGCGGCCTCGGGTCCGGTGACCGGGGGCCCCGTGACCGGGGACGGGATGCGGCCGGCCAGGAGGGCCTCGCCGAGCGGGGTGGGCCGGTGGGTGACGGTGCGGCCGATGCGGTCCTTGGCCGTGAGGCCGGACTCGGCGAGGACGGTGGCGTGCTCGCTGGCGGAGGCGGTGGAGATGTCCAGGCGGGCGGCCAACTCCTTGGTGGAGCAAGGCCCGTGGGTGGCGATGGCCTCCAGGGCGGCGGCCCGGGTCTGGCCGAGCAGGGCGGTCAGGGTGCGGCTGGGGGCGGGCGGTCCGGCCTCGGCGCGCAGGGGTCCGCCGATCCGGGCCGGGTAGAGGAGCACCGGCTGCTGCTCCGGGTCCTCGAAGCGGGCGATGACGGGGCGGCGCGGGCCGAACACGCAGGGCTGGAGCAGCAGTCCGCGGCCGTCCAGCCGTACGTCGTGCCGGCACCGGTTGGCCAGCGGGAAGCTGAGTACCGGGCGGCGCCAGCACACCGCCGGGTGCAGGGATCCGAGCACCTGGTCCGGCTCGGTGAGCCGGCGACTCCGCCGGTGCTCGGTGGTGACGATGGTCTCGATCTGCCGCCGGTAGGGGTCGATCGCGAGGGTCTGGTAGTCGGCGGTGACGTTGCCGAGCAGCTTCCTGGCCCGGCGGTCGCCGTCCGCGACCCCGCGGGCGAAGGCGCTCAACTGCCGTTCCCCGCCCACCGAACGCAGGTGCTCGCGCAGCGGTGCCTCGGGCGCCTGGGCGGTGGCGCTCTCGGTGGCACCGGGGTCGCGCCGGACGGCGAGGAACTCCGGGATCGCCGTGGCGGTGTAGAGGTCGAAGAGCAGCGCGGTGCGCGGGTTCCAGGAGGCCCGCAGGTGGTCCCGCCAGCTCTGGAAGCGTGGGTCGCGCACACCGCTCACCAGGGCGTGCACGCTGAGGGACAGCTCCATCGACATGTCCGGACGCTCCGCGACCCGGATCCGGGTCAGGTCGTCCCTACTGAAGAGGATTCGCAGCACGAGCGCGATCGTGCCCCGGGACCGGCACCACCGCAAGACCGTTCGGCGAGAACCGAATCGTTTGCCCGCCGCCCGCTCCCCCGGTCAGGATCGGACTCGTGAACCGCCCTCCCCGCCGGGGTGCCCGGGTGACGGACCGGTCACCCGGCGGGGCGCGGACCCGGGGCGCTCGTACGGGGGCGGAGCCCCGGGTCCGCTCCCCGCTCCCCCCGGGCGGGTGGTTTGAGCGGCCGGGCCGACGCCGGGACTCGTCGGTGCACGGATGATCATTCCCGGGGCCGCGCCGAGCGGCCCGGGAAGGACGGGTACGGGCGATGAGCACGACGCGACGGACGGTGCTGGGCGCGGCACTGGCCGCCCCGCTGCTTGGACAGTTCACGGCCACGGCGGCCGGCGCCGTCGACCGTGGCGCCGACGACGGTGGCACCGGCGCCGGGCGGGGTGCACGGGTCGGCGCACAGGGCGGCGCACGGGTCGGCCCGGCCGGGCAGACCCGACGGGCAGCGCAGGCCGGACGGCTGGGCACGGTCACCGAGGGCTGGGTGGAGGTGCGCTGGACAGCGGAGGCGCAGGCCCAACTCGACCGCTACAAGGCCGTGGTGGAGGCCATCGCTCCGGCGCGGCTGGTCCGGGACGACCGGGGCACCGCGGTCCGGCTCCCGGTGCGCTCGGCCGAGGGCGACCCCTCCCCGGCGGACCTGCCGAAGGCACACGGCGAGGGCGTGTTGGACGGCGGGGTCACCCTGAGCACCTCCGAGGGCACCTTCCGGGTGGTGAACCTGGCCGGTGCGATCGAGGACGGTCTGGCCTCGGGCCGGTGCGAGGTCGGCGGCGCGGACATGGGGCACCGGTCGGCGTTCCGCTGCGGCCTGGCGGAGGGGAAGTTGACGGCGGACCCGGTGCCGGCCGGGCAGCCGATGAAGGTCCGGCTCAGCGAGGTGCCGCTGCGCGCCACCCAGGAGGTGCTGGACGCGCTGACCGCGAGCTGCGGCCCGCATTCCGTCACCGTGGACACGGTGCTGGCGTACGTCACGGCCGAGGGGGTGTACACCCCTCCCCCCGCGCGGGCGTGAGGGCCCGGCCGGTCCGGGCCTGGGCGGGCAGCGCGCCACCGAAGCGGCGTTCGCGGCCGGCGTAGGCCCGGACGGCGTCGCGCAGCCGGGCGAGGTCGAAGTCCGGCCAGGGCGTCGGGTCGAAGAGCAGTTCGGCGTAGGCGAGCTGCCACGGCAGGAAGTTGCTGATCCGCTGCTCGCCGGAGGTGCGGATCAGCAGGTCGACGTCCGGCAGCTCCGGGACGTACAGGTGCCGGGTGAGGTCGGCCTGGCCGATGGCCTCCGGACGGATCGTCCCGGCGACTGCCTCCGCGGCCAACGCCCTTGCAGCCGTGACGAGTTCCTCCCGGCCGCCGTAGTCGGCGCAGACCGTCAGGGTCAGGGCGCCGTTGTTCGAGGTCAGGTGCTCCACCAGGGCGATCGAGGAGGCGAGCGACCCGTCGATCCGGTCGCGCCGGCCGCACCAGCGGATCCGGACGCCGAGTGCGTGCAGCCCCTCCGTGCTCCGGGCGATGCCGTCCGCGAGGGAGTCGAACAGCGCGGTCAGCTCCTCGGGCGGGCGGCCCCAGTTCTCCGTCGAGAACGCGTAGATGCTCAGGTGCCGGATGCCCAGGCGCAGCGCCGCGTTGACCAGGCGCAGCGCGGCCCGCTGACCGGCGTGGTGGCCGTGCTGGGCGGTCAGTCCCCGGGCCTCGGCCCAGCGCCGGTTGCCGTCCATGATCACCGCGACGTGGGCGGGGACGCGGTCGCGCTCCGGAGGGCAGTCGCGCCCCGGAGGGCGGGCGTGCCCCGGAGGGCAGTCGTGCCCCGGAGGGCAGGCGACGCGGCGGTGCGGTGTGGCGCCGTCGGTGGTCAACGGCGCCAGGCCCTCGATCAGGACCCGCGAGCGCAGCAACGTCAGTTCGTCGTATTGCAGTTGGGCGCCCAGGAGCAGCGTGTGCAGGAAGGGCCGGCACTCCGCCGCCACCAGCCAGGTGGCGGGGACGGCCTCCTCCAGGAGGGTGTGCCAGTGCGATCGCTGGGCCTCCGTCAGCTCGTCCAGGGCCGGGCTCGGCGCGGCGCGCACGAGATCGGTGAGGTCCAGCCCGAGGCGCCGCAGGTCGGCGCGAGGCAGGTGGCAGCGGCCCTGCGCGAGGTCGGCGGGCAGGTCCTGCACGTGATCCGCCAGTTGGCAGGCCTCGCCGAGGGCGGAGAGCGCCGCGGCCGCCCGGGGGCCGCGGGCGCCGAGCAGCGGGGCCCAGAGTTCGGTCATCGTCCCCGCGATGCGCCGGATGTGGCGCCGCTGGTCCGCGAAGGTCTCGATGGCGGGCGGGGAGGTGCTGTCGGCCTGCATGGCGGCCAGGAACTCCTCGATCAGCGACCGGTCGAGCTCCCACCGCCGCACCGTGTCGACGAACGCCCGGCGCAGCGGATGAGTGCTGCGGCCGGACGCCAGCTCGGCGAGGGTGGCGGTCCGCCATCGCGCGAAGCGGCGCCCGCGCTCCGCGGGTCGGCCCTCGTCGGCGATCCGGTCGGAGCGACAGCCGAAGGCGTTCACCGCGTCGACGTACGGCCGCAGCCCGCTCGGCAGCGCCTCGGTGGCGGCCCGCATCGCCGGCAGGGCGCGGCCCACCTCGGCCGCGCAGGCCCGGTACGACTCCTGCAGCTCGGGCGGGCCCGTGACCGCCGCGCTCTCCGCCATGCCCGCGCCCCGCCCTCCGACCGACACCGTGCTCCGCCTGGTCAACGAGGCAGGCTCGGATCGGTGGCGGACGGGACGACCGGCGGGCGGGACAGCCGGCGGGCGCGGGCGGCAGGCGGGGCGCGGGCGGCAGGCGGGCGCGGGCGGTCCCGCTGCCCTCGGGCCCGCCCGCCGCCCGTCGACTCACCCGCTACCCGGCGGCTCACCCGTCGGTCAGCCCAGGTCCGCCGGGGAGTCCACCACCACCCCGTACAGGTCTCCGATCGTCGCCAGCGCAGCGCGGTGGACCTGGGCGGCGGTCAGCTCGGTGCCCGCCGACTGCAGCGGCCGGGTCGCACTGGCGGCGGCGACGACGGTCGGGCGGTTGCCGCGCAGGAAGGCACCGGCCGTGGTGAAGGTGACGCACATGTGGGTCATGAATCCGGCGACGACGACGTCCTGGTGGCCGGCCGCGTCGACCAGCTCGCCCAGCTCGGTGCCGACGAAGGCGTCCGGGACCTGCTTGACGACCACGCGCTCGCCCTCGACGGGCGCCACGCTCGGGTGGATCTGCCCGATCTCGGCCCGGACGTCGTACGGGGTGCCCTCGCCGCCGTCGTTGATCACGTGGATGACGGTGGCGCCGGCCGCCCGGGCCCGGGCGAGCAGGTCGGCGGCGGCGTCGAGTGCCTGCTGCCAGCCGTCCAGTTCCATGACACCGCGCACGTAGGTGTTCTGGTAGTCGACCAGGATCACGGTCGCTTCGGCGAGCGAGGCCGGCTTCTCGTCGAGTCCGTTGAGGGCGCGCAGGGTGGTCGTGGGCACAGCGGTGCCGCCTTTCGTTGTCGGGAAGGGAGTCGGGTTTCGGCAGGTCACGCGTGGTGCGCCCTGCCCGGAAAACGCTACGGGCGGCCCTCGCATGGCGGCAATGCCATCTAACATGCAGATTCCGACATCGAGGAGAACAGCCGTGCACACCGAGACCGAGACCCGTGACGGGAACGACACCGCGGCAGCCGCTCCGGTCGGGGCCGACCCCGGAGCCGTCCGGCGGCTGATCGTCATCGTCCTGTTCGAGGGCGTCGACCTGCTCGACGTGACCGGCCCGCCGGAGGTGTTCGCGCTGCTCCGGCGGGAGACCGGCGACGCGGCCGGCTACCGGGTCGTCCTCGCCGCCGAGACCATGGCGCCGGTCACCACCGCCGCGGGCGTGCGGATCCTGCCCGACCTCACCTTCGACCGGGCCGCCGAGGGCGGGATCGACACCCTGCTGGTGCCCGGATCGGTCGAGGTGGACGAGCGGAGCCGGGTCCGCGCCGTCACCGACCCGGCGGTGGTCGAGCGGGTCCGGGTGCTGGCCGCCCGCTCGCGCCGGGTGGCGAGCGTCTGCGTCGGCGCGCACCTGCTCGCCGCCGCCGGGCTGCTGAACGGCCGGCGGGCCACCACGCACTGGTCCACGGCCGACCAACTCGCCGACGAGTACCCGGAGATCGAGGTGGACGCCGACCCGATCTTCATCCGCGAGGGCGAGGTCTGGACCGGCGCCGGCATCAGTGCCTGCCTGGACCTCTCGCTCGCCCTGGTCGCCGAGGACTTCGGCGAGGAGTTGGCGCTGCGGGTCGCCCGCCAGCTGGTGATGTACCTCAAGCGTCCGAGCGGCCAGAGCCAGTTCAGCGTCCCGCTGGAGCCGGTCTCGACCACCCGCAGGATCGAGGAGCTGCGCCACCACATCCTGCGCAACCTGTCCGGGCGGCTCACCGTCCCGGACCTCGCCGCCCACGCCCACGTCAGCGAACGGCAGTTGACCCGGATCTTCAAGACGGAGCTGGGCACCACGCCGAGCGCGTACGTCGAGTCGGCCCGGGTCGAACTCGCCCGCCACCAGCTGGAGTCGGGCGACGCCACGCTGGAACGCATCGCCACCGCCTGCGGGTTCGGCACCACCGACACCCTGGTGCGCGCCTTCCGCCGCCGCCTCGGCACCACGCCGACCGACTACCGCCTGCGCTTTCGCACCGGCACCGGCACCGCCGGCAGGGACACCGGCACGGCCGCCGCAGCGGACGCGACGACGGACGCGACGGCTGCTGTGACGACCGTTGCAACGACGGACGCGACGACTGCCCCGACGACGGCCGCGACGACGTACGCGACGACGGCCGTCACGGTTCCCGCTCCGGCGAGCCCTGCGGCAACCGGACGGTGAACACCGTACGGCCCGGCCGGCTGGCCGCGTCGACCGTGCCGCCGTGCGCCCGGACCACGGCCCGGACGATCGCCAGCCCGAGCCCGGTCGAGCCGGTGGCCCGCGAGCGGGCGCGGTCGCCCCGGACGAAGCGTTCGAAGACCCGCTCCAGCAGCTCCGGTGCGATGCCCGGGCCGTCGTCCGTCACGCTCAACTCGACCTGATCGCCGACTCGTTCGCGTTCCAGCCGCAGCTCGATCCCGGTGCCGGGCGGGGTGTGGGTCCGGGCATTGGCCAGCAGGTTGGCCGCAGCCTGGCTCAGCCGGTGCTCGTCGCCGCGGACCACGACCGGATCCTCCGGGAGGGCGAGTCGCCAGCGGTGGTCCGGTCCGGCGGCGCGGGCGTCGGCCACGGCGTTGAGGGCGATCCGGGTCAGATCCACGTCCTCCTCGGCCAGTGGACGGCCGGCGTCCAGGCGGGCGAGCAGCAGCAGGTCCTCGACGATCGCCCCCATCCGCACCGCCTCGGCGTCGATCCGCTCCAGCGAGTGCCGGACCGGCGCCGGCACCTCCCCGGGGTGGCGAAGCGCCAGTTCGGCGTGGCCGCGCACGGTCGCGACCGGGGTGCGCAGCTCGTGGCTGGCGTCCGCGGCGAAGCCCCGCAGCCGTTCCTCCACGGCGTGGCGGCGGGCCAGGGCGTCGCCGACGTGGCCGAGCATCCGGTTGAGCGCCGCGCCGACCCGGCCGACCTCGGTGCGCGGGTCGTCGTCCGGCACGCGTTCGGCCAGCAGGACCTCGCCGCTGGCGAGCGGCATCGCGCTGACCCGCTCGGCCATGCCCACCACCCGCCGCAGCGGGCGCAGCGACCAGCCGACCCAGAGCGCCCCGGCCGTACCGGCGGCCGCGACGGCGATCGCGAAGACCGTCAGTTCCAGGCCCTCCAGCCGCCGGACGGTCTCCTCGGCCGGACGCAGCGGCAGGCCGCTGACCAGCACGTCGCCGTCCCGCCCGGCGACCGCGCGGACCCGGTAGTGGCCCTGGGCCTCGCCGAGGTCGAGGGTGCGGGCCGGGCCGCCGACCGGCAGGGCGGCGAGCGCCCGCTGCTGGGCGGGGGTGAAGCTGATCCGGTCGTCCTCGTCGTCGGGGCCGTCCGTGTCGTCGGCATCACCGTCGACCACGCCCGCCGCGGTGACCCGCCCGCCGAGCAGCCGTACGCCGAGGGTGCCCGGGGTCTGCGCCCGAGTGTCGGGGCCGCCGCCCTGCCCGGTGTGCTCCAGGCTCGCGGCGTAGCGGCCGCCGGCCTCGGCGAGCTGCTGGTCGAGGCGGTCGACCAGGAAGTGGCGCAGCGCGGCGGTGGTGGCGAAGCCCACGGCGGCGCAGGTGACGACGAGCAGCACCAGCAGGCCGGCGATCAGGCGGGCGCGCAGGGTCCGGGGGACGGGCCGGAGCCGGCTGCCGCGCGGGCCGGCCGGGGCGGTCGGGGCGGTCGGGCGGGTCATGCGGAGCAGGCGGGTCGGACGGCGCGGGCTCATGTCGCGGCCTTGATCAGGTACCCCGCGCCCCGCACCGTGTGGATCATCGGACTCCGGCCCGCATCCACCTTCTTCCGCAGGTAGCTGATGTACAGCTCGACGATGTGCGCCTGCCCGCCGAAGTCGTACGACCAGACCGCGTCCAGGATCTGGGCCTTGCTGAGCACCTGGCGGGGGTGGCGCATCAGGTGGGCGAGCAGCGCGTACTCGGTCGGGCTGAGTTCGACGGTCTCGCCGCCGCGGGTCACCTCGCGGGCCCGGTCGTCCAGGACGAGGTCGCCGAGCACCAGCGCGTGCGCGGGCGGCCGGTGCGACGCGGCGGGCGGGGCGGCCCGGCGCAGCAGCCCGCGCAGCCGGACGACCACCTCGGCCAGGCTGAACGGCTTGGTCACGTAGTCGTCGCCGCCCGCCGCGATGCCGGCGATCCGCTCCTCGACGGCGTCCCGGGCGGTGAGGAAGAGCACCCGCACCTCGGGCTGCTCGGCGTGGACGCGCCGCAGCACTTCCAGGCCGTCGAGGTCGGGCAGCATCACGTCGAGCACCACGGCGTGCGGGCGCCAGGCCGCGGCGGCCTCGACGGCGGCCAGTCCGGTGGTCGCGCCGCGCGCCTGCCAGCCCTCGTAGCGGACGGCGCCGCAGACCACCTCGACCAGGTCCGGCTCGTCGTCGACGACCAGGACGCGCCACTCCGGACGGTCGGCGGTGTCGTCCATGCTGCTCCCTCGGACTCGTGCTGGGCGGCGTTCATTCTGCACCGCCGCGATGAGAAAGCCCTGAGACACCGGAGAGCCGTTCGTGGACCAGCACACCCGCCCTGACCTGGTCGAATGCCGCTGCGCGGGGGCGTGGGAGGCGGTCCGGTTCAGAGGCGGCTCAGAGCTTGCGGTGCCATCGTGGTCGGCCTCGGCGGCACTCGCCGCCGGGCGCTGAGGAGGTTCCCGATGACCACTGCCGCCGCACCGGAGTCGCGGCCCGACCCCCGGCGCGGGCCGCGACCGGCGCCCGCCGGCCGGGGGCACCGGGCCGCGCCGCACCCGCCGTTCGCGCTGGAACCGGCCCCCGCGCTCGGCCTGATCTCGGTCGGCGCCCTCGGCGTGCTGGCGCTGTGGTGGGTGAGCACCCCGGCGGTCGTCGGCGCGGCGGGCTGGCTGACCGGCGCCGGGCGGATCACCGGACTGCTCGCGGGGTACGCCGCGCCGGTGCTGCTCCTGCTGATTGCGCGGCTGCCGCCGCTGGAGCGCGGGGTCGGCGCGGACCGGCTGGCGCGCTGGCACGCCTTCGGCGGGCGCTGGCTGGTCGCCGCCGTCTCGGTGCACGTGCTCACCGTCGTCTGGGGCTACGCGCTGACCGACGGGCGCGGCCTGATCGGCGAGGGCGTGGAGGTCGTCCTCCACTACCCCGAGATGATCAAGGCGACCCTGGGCACGCTGGCGCTGCTCGGCACCGGTGCGGTCTCCGCCCGGGCCGCGCGCCGCCGCCTGTCGTACGAGGCCTGGTACTACCTGCACCTGGCGACGTACCTGGCGGTCGCACTCACCTTCTCCCACCAGCTGGCCACCGGCGCCGACCTGGGCGGCGGCCCCGGCCGGGCCGCCTGGTACGCGCTCTACTTCGGCACGGCGGCGTTGCTCGGCTGGTACCGGCTGGCCCGGCCGTGGCTGCTCGACCGGCGGCACGGGCTGCGGGTCGCGGAGGTACGGCCGGAGGGCCCCGGCGTGGTGTCGCTGTTCCTGACCGGGCAGCGACTGGACGAACTCGGTGCCGAGGCGGGCCAGTTCTTCCGCCTCCAGTTCCAGGCGCCCGGCCTGCGCTGGGCCGCCAACCCGTACTCGCTCTCCGCGCCGCCGCACCCGCGGTTCCTGCGCTTCACAGTCAAGGACCTCGGCGGGCACAGCGCCGCGGTCGCCGACCTGCGCCCGGGCACCAAGGTGCGCGCCGAAGGCCCGTACGGCGCGTTCACCGGGCGGCGGCTGCGCCGGCGCCGGGTGCTGCTGCTCGGGGCGGGCGTCGGGATCACCCCGCTGCGCGCCCTGTTCGAGACGCTGCCGGGCGAGCTGACGCTGGTCCAGCGGGCCCGGCGGCCGGAGGACGTGCTGTTCCGCACGGAGCTCGCCGACGTCGCCCGGCGGCGCGGCGCGACCGTGCACGAGCTGCTCGGCTCCCGGGACCAGGTCGGCGACCTCGGCACCGCGCTCGCCCGGCTCGTCCCGGACCTCGCCGGGCACGACGTCTACCTGTGCGGCCCGGAAGCCCTGACCGCGGAGGCCGTCCGCGCGCTGCGGGCGGCGGGGGTCCGACCGCGACACATCCACCACGAGAGCTTCTCGCTCTGAGCCCGGCCGCCTCCTGCAGCCTCCTGCCACCACCACACCACCGAGCCCGGTCCGGTCCTGCCGGGCCTTCCCGACCCCCGAGGAGCGTCGATTCCATGCGCCGAGCCGTCGTCACCAGCGCCGCCACCGCCGCCGGGGTGGTGCTGCTGCTCTCCCTCAAACCGCACGAGGCGGCCGGGCCGGCCCCGGTGATCGGCTCGGGGTCGGACACCGCCACCGGCTCCGACGTGTCGGAGCCGTCGAACGCGCCCGCGCCGTCGGCCTCCGCAGCCACGTCCGCTCCCGCCGGCACCACCCGGAAGGTCAGCGGCGACACCGTCAACACCCGCTACGGCCCGGTGCAGGTCCAGGTCACCCTCAACGGCAGCCGGATCACCGCCGTCGACGTGGTCAAGTACCCCACCGCCGAGCGGCGCGACCGCGAGATCAACACCTCTGCCCTGCCCGTACTCAACCAGGAGGCGATCTCCGCGCAGAGCGCCCGGATCGACGTCGTCAGCGGCGCGACCTACACCAGCGACGGCTACATCCGCTCGCTGCAGAGCGCGCTCGACCGGGCGAAGGGCTGAGACACCGTGCTCCGCCACGCCGAGCCCGTGATGGGCACCGTCTTCTCGATCACCGTCCGCGACCCGGGCCCGAGGACGGCCGCCGTACTGGAACGGATCACCGAACGGCTGCACCGGATCGACGCGGTGTTCTCCACCTACCGGCCGGACAGCGACATCAGCCGCCTCGGCCGGGGCGAACTGGCCCTGGCCGACTGCGATCCGGACGTCCCCACCGTCCTGGCCGCCTGCCGCGAGACCGCCGCGCAGACCGACGGCTGGTTCAGCGAACGGCCCGACGGACGGCTCGACCCCAGCGGCTGGGTCAAGGGGTGGGCGATCGAGGAGGCGGCCGCGCTGCTGCGCTCCTCCGGCGCCCGGCAGTACTGCGTCAGCGGCGGCGGGGACGTGCAGACCGGCGGCGGGCCGTGGCGGATCGGCATCGCCGACCCCCGGCAACCGGGCCTGCTCGCCGCCGTGCTGGCCGGCCGCGACCTCGCCGTGGCCACCTCCGGCACCGCCGAGCGCGGCGCGCACGTCCTCGACCCGCACACCGGCCGCCCGGCCACCGGCCTCGCCTCCCTCACCCTGGTCGGCTCCCCCGGCACCGGCATCGCCCGCACCGACGCCTGGGCCACCGCCGCCTTCGCCATGGGCCCCGACCGCGCCCTCGCCTGGGCCGCCCGCCGACCCGGCATCGAGGCGCTCGCCGTCCTGCCCGACGGCACCAAACGCTGGACACCGGGCCTGCCCGCCCACCTCCCCGCGAGCGGGCCGGCGGACTGGCAACCCACCGCCGGGTGAGCGCCGAGCCACACTCGTGAGCTGCGCGCATGAGGTGCGCTCATGGGGTGCGCCCATGAGATCCGTTGATGGGGGGCGTGCATGAGGTGCGCTCATGCACACCTGCACCATGCGGAACCCTCATGACCTGGGGCCATGAGCAACTCTCATGGCATGGGCCATGAGCAACTCTCATGAGCCGACGCCCATGAGCTCCGATCATGTGACTGCCCCATGAGGTCCGCTCATGCCCGCCCTCCCATGAAGCAAGCTCATGGTGAGAGGAGGAAGCCCGGAAGTCCATGGGCCGGGCCCCATGAGACGCCCTCATGCCTCCGCCCTACGCGCGCTCCTGCTGCGCCGCCCGCCACGCCTCCCACGCCACCAGTGGCGCCAGGTACGACCAGCGCTGCGAGCCGTCCGGGCAGACGCCGCCCTCGACCAGCTGGGACACCGAGCGGCGGTTGAACGGCACCCAGACCGCCATGTCGTGTTCGAAGGTGCTGTGGCAGGCCTCGCGGCGGCGGTCGATCTCGGCGGCGTCCAGCCGGGCCCGGACGGTGGCGACCAGCGCGTAGCAGGAAGCCGGCTCGCTCCAGCCCAGCCAGGTGATCACCGTCGGCCCGACGTCCGCCGGCAGCAACCCCAACTCCTCCTCCAGCGCCCGGTGGACCAGCGCGTAGAAGTCCTCGGCGGCCCCCGGCTCGTCCCGGTACTTCATGGTCTCGTTGATCCCGACCGTCCACTGCGCCGGGAAGGTCCGGACCGCCAGCGAGCGACGGAGCAGCAACAGTCGGCCCGCACGGTCCCGCACCGCGACGCAGGCGCTCATCATCGTCGGCGGCGCGGTCGCCACGAAGCTCGTCAGCCCCTCGTCCAGCGCCTCGCGCAACAGCCGTCCCGCCTCCGGATCCTCCCGGCCCAGTCGGGTGGTGGCCATGCACTCCGCGTAGTCGCTCTCGGCGATGCTCACCTCGCACACCCGTGCCGCGCTGTGCTCACCGTGATCGACCGTCAGCCGCGAGACGTACGCCGTGCGGCCCGCCGCCCCGGCGGCGCGCTGGCGCTCCACCTCGTCGGCCCACCCGACCGCGTCCAGCCGGTGCGGGCGCACCACCCGCCCGTCGTACGAGGTCACCAAGGTACCGGGAGTGAGCGGCCGGGACGCCGACCAGGTGATCAGGGACGCCAGCCCGTCCGCCCGGACGTCGTGCGCCCGCGCCGCCTCCGACAGGCTCATCCGCCGGACCCGCGGCGCCGGCAGGCGCGAACCGATGCGCGAGCCGCCGTACTTGGCGAAGTCGTACACCAGATTGGTCAGCACGCCGAGCAACAGCGCTCCGCCGATCCCCAGCAGCCACTCCACCCGGTTCCCCCACCCTCATGCGCCGCCCGCCCCATTGTGGGGTCGTCGGCCACCCGGGGAAAAGACCTTCAGGCAGACCGGCCGCCGCGTCCATCACCACGGTGCGCGCGCCGGTTCGGCGACGGCCCTCCCCGTGACCGGTCGCGGACGGCGCCTGCGTGGTGGCGCCTCATGCCTCGCCGGCGGAACGCCGCCATCCCGAACGGCGGTGGATCGAACGGGACTTGCACGAGGGCGCCCGGGCCGACCCGGTGGCCGTCCCGCTCCGGTTCGGAGGATGCGCCGGCGGTCAGGGCGTTGTCGTCGCCGATCAGGATCCGAACGGGATGTCCACCTCCGATACGGCCGGGTCCCCGGTCGTGCCGGACAGGTCGATGGCCGTCGAAACGCGGCGACCCGGTGTCGGATCCCGGGCAGGCCGCTTCCGGTGCCTTCGGCGGCAGCGTCCTTCCGTCGTCCTCGACCCGGCTGCGATCCGGTCGGCGGTGATCGCAGCCGGGTCGAGGGGCGGCACTGGTGGTGAGATCGGTCCGGGGGGGACGGCATGGTGGGTGGCGAGCGAGCGGACGGCCTTTGGAGAGCCCCCGGTCGGCGAGCACGGGCGGGTGGCTTCCACGCACCAGGGCGGACGCCTGGCCGGCGAGGGGCCCGGCCGGGCCGTGCACGGCTGTTCCGCGCGTCCGCGATGTGGCGTAGCGTGGCCGGATGAACACGAACGCGTCCTCGCGGTACGACGTCGTGATCGTCGGCGGCGGGCACAACGGGCTGGTGGCCGCGGCGTACCTGGCACGGGCCGGGCAGCGGGTGCTGGTGCTGGAGCGGCTGGACCGGGTGGGCGGGGCGGCGGTGTCCGCGCGGGCGTTCCCCGGGGTGGACGCGCGGCTGTCGCGCTACTCGTACCTGGTGAGCCTGCTGCCGGGGAAGATCGTGCGGGACCTCGGGCTGCGGCTGGAGCTGCGGCGGCGCCGGATCGCCTCGTACACGCCCGTCGAGCGGGACGGCAAGCCGACCGGCCTGCTGGTGGACGCGGGCGATCCCGGCCGGACCCGGGAGTCGTTCCGGGCGCTGACCGGCGGCGACCGGGAGTGGCAGGCCTGGCAGCGCTTCTACGGGATGACCGGGCGGGTCGCCGAGCGGGTGTTCCCGACGCTGACCGAACCGCTGCCCTCCCGCGCGGAGCTGCGCCGGCGGGTCGCGGACGAGGACGCCTGGCGGTCGCTGTTCGAGGAGCCGCTGGGTGTGGCGGTCGAGCGGAGCTTCGCGGACGACCTGGTGCGCGGGGTGGTCCTGACGGACGCGCTGATCGGTACCTTCACCCACGCCCACGACCCGTCGCTCCGGCAGAACCGCTGCTTCCTGTACCACGTGATCGGCAACGGCACGGGCGACTGGGACGTGCCGGTGGGCGGGATGGGCGCGGTGACGGGCGCACTCGCCGAGGCGGCGCTGGCGGCCGGGGCCGAGATCCGGACCGGGCACGAGGTCACCGGCGTCGCGGCCGACCGTGACGGCGACGGCCGTGGCGACGCCGAGGTGTCCTACCGGGCCCCGGGCCGGGACGCCGAGGGGACGGTGGCGGCACGCCGGGTGCTGGTGAACGCCGCGCCCGCGGTCCTGGCCCGGCTGCTGGGCGACGAACCGGGGCCCGCACCCGAGGGCGCCCAGCTGAAGGTCAACATGGTGCTGCGCCGACTGCCGCGCCTGCGGGACACCGCCGCCGACCCGCGCGAGGCCTTCGCGGGGACCTTCCACATCGCCGAGGGCTACCGGCAGTTGGCGACCGCGTACACCGAGGCACGGGCCGGCCGGATGCCCTCGGCGCCGCCGTCCGAGATCTACTGCCACACCCTCACCGATCCGTCGATCCTCGGCCCGGAGGCCGTCCGGCAGGGGCTGCAGACGCTGACCCTCTTCGGCCTGCACATGCCCGCCCGCCTGTTCGGCGATCCGGCGGCCAAGGACCGGGCGCTGGCCGCGAGCCTGGCACAGCTGGACGCGGTACTGGCCGAGCCGATCGCCGACTGCCTGGCCACCGACGCCGACGGCCGCCCCTGCGTCGAGGCCCGGACGCCGCCGGAGCTGGAGCGGGAGATCGGCCTGCCGGGCGGCCACATCTTCCACCGCGACCTGTCCTTCCCGTTCCGGGAGGTGTACGTCCCGGGCCGCAAGGCGTCCTTCCCGGGCCGGGACGGGGGCGAGGACGAGGGCGGGGAAGGGGGCCGGTACGAGGACCGCGCCCGCGCTGCGGCGAGCGGTGCCGCGGCCCGCTGGGGCGTGGCGACGGACCGCCCGAACGTCCTGCTGTGCGGCGCGGGGGCCGTGCGCGGTGGCGGGGTCAGCGGGATCCCGGGCCACAACGCGGCCCGGGCCGTGCTGGAGGAGCTCGGCGGCCGCTGACGGGGAGCCACCGGGCGAGCACCCACGGCGGTCGGCCCCCCGTAAACCTGGCAAGTCACTCCCGGTGGCGGTTTACTGAGAGTTAGCAGGACAGGAGGGAGGCCCTCCGATGGAATGTCCGCATCCTCCCGGTTTCCACGTCGAGGTCCGTGAACACTACGTCGCTGCCGTGGCGGAGGTGACCCGCCTCGTGCGGGCCGTTCCGGAAGACGGCTGGACGGCATCCACCCCGTGTCGGGGCTGGGACGTCCACACACTCGTGAACCACCTTGCCGCGCAGCACCTCTGGGTCTGCCAGGCGGTGGCAGGCTACACCCCGGAGGCGATCGGCCGCCGGTTCGAAGGCGACGTGCTGGGCCGCAACCCCGTCGGGGTGTGGACGATGGCCGCCGACACCGCGGTGCGCGCGCTGCACCAGCCGGGCGCGCCGGACCTGCTGGTCCACCTGTCGTACGGGGTGCGCGACGCCGGCGGGTACGCCCGCGAGCTGACCGCCGAGACCGTCGTGCACAGCTGGGACCTGGCCCGGGCCCTGGGCGAGAGCGGCCGGATGCCGCCGGGCGCCGCCGCGTACGCGCTCACCGAGTTCCAGGGCTACCGCAACCTGGCCGGCACCGGCCTGTTCGACCCGCCGGTAGCCGACGCCCCGGCCGCCGACGCCCAGGACCGGCTGCTGGCCCTCACCGGGCGCGACCCGAACTGGTCCTACGACAAGCTGCGCTGACGGCCCGTCAGCCAGGTCGGCCCGCCGGACGACAGGTCCCCGCGCCCGGATCCGGACGCGGGGACGGAGGCCGTGCCAGCGGGGCCGCCAGACCCTCGGACCGTCCGAACCCGTCCGACCCGCCGGTCCGCCGGTCCGCCGGCCCCGCGGCCCGTCAGGCGCGCGCGAGCACCCAGGCACCGAGGCCGTTGCAGCCACCTGCCGAGTAGGTCGTGGAGCGGAAGCCGGGCGGGATGGGCGAACCCGGGCAGGTCCACAGGCCCACGCGGGCGGTGTTGTGGTACCAGGCGCCGGCGCCGTCGCAGCCGGCCTGCATGTGACCGGTGATCACGTAGCCCGCCACCACCGGGGAGCCCGAGCAGGTCCAGATCCCGTCATGCGGGAGGCCGTGCTGCCAGGAGCCGATGCCGCCGCAGCCGGCCCGCAGGTGATTGGTGATGACGTACCCGGGCACGACGGGCGAGCCGGAACACGTCCATATGCCGTCCTTCACCAGGCTGTGGCGCCACGAGCCGATGCCGCGGCACCCGTACGTCGTGTGGTCGGTGATCACGTAGCCGGCGACCACCGGGGAGCCCGAGCAGGTCCAGATGCCGTCCTTCACCGGCTGCTGGTACCAGGAGCCGAAGCCGCCGCAGCCCGCGCCGTCGTGGTCCGTGATGACGTTCCCCGCGTCGACGGGCTGCCCGGAGCAGGCCCACCGGCCCGGGCTGCCCCAGGCGGCCTTCGCCTCCGCCGATGACATGCCGGAGACCGTACCGCCCAGGACGACGGCCGCGACCAGGGCGAACGCCGCCGCGGCGGCTCCGATCCCCCGGCCGGCGACGGCTGCCGCCGCCCGCTTCCACAGCTGACGGACATTCATCTTCGTGACCACTCCTGTCGGTTCGGGGTGCGGGAAGCGCTCCGCCCGCCCGGTGCCCGGCGGCGGAACGAGAGCCACCCTACGGGGGAGGTGGAGTGAGGGATCAGTGGAGATTCCAGGAATCCCGCCCCGGCGGCCACCTTGTCCGAAACCCGTCATGCCGACCCGCCCACACCCCGGCGCACCGGGCGTCGCACCGACCGGCGCACCGGGCGATCCACGGCGGCCGGCGCCCGCCCCTCACGGTGCGTGAGCACCTCCCTCCGGCGTGACACCACCGCCGGACGGGCGCATGGTGGAGGAAAAGGGCGATGCGGACGACTGCCGCCGGATTCGCCACCCGGGGCCCGCCAGGCCAGAGCCCTTCGCATACGGACGGAGCTTCGGCCCCGGTACCACGGCGGTGGCGTCCGGCCCGAGCCGCGTCCGGTCAGATCCGGGAGGCAGACAATGTCCATGGTCCTCATCACCGGCTCGTACCAGGTCCTCCACGACCGACCCGACGGCGACACCGTCCACTTCCTGCCGCAGGACCCGGGCTTCTGGTTCGACGTCCCGGGCCGCAACCGGGTCGACCGCGACGAGCACGGCGGTGCCTCGCTCCGGCTGGACGCGATCGACGCCCTGGAGACCCACTACAAGGGCGTCGGGCCGGACTTCGCGCACCAGCCGCTCGGGCTCGGCGCACACGCCGCCCGCAACGAACTGCTGAAGTGGCTGGGCTTCACCGACGTCGTGCAGGACGACACGGAGAAGGTGACCGCCTCGACGCCGGCCGCCGTCCCGGGCTACATCCTCACCGGCGGCGCCGACGTCTTCCACCGCTGCGTGGCCCTCGTCGGGCGCGGGGACGCGCCGAGCGTCGGGGACCCGCCGAAGCCCGCGCGGAGCGGCTTCCGGCTGGACGTCACCGTCGACATGCTGCACGACACCGTCAACCACCACCTGCTCTCGCGCGGGCTGGTCTACCCCACCTTCTACCAGAGCCTGCCCGACCTCCTGCGGGCCGACCTCACCGCCACCGCCCGGCAGGCCCGCACGGCCATGGCCCCCGACAGCGTCTGGCTGCACGACGTGACCACCAGCGGCGCGAAGATCGAGAACCTCGAATCGATCACCGAGGACCTCGTGATGCTCCCGAAGCTCTTCCGCCGCCTCGTCGACTACATCCGGCTCTTCGGCCCCGGACTGGGCTGCCTGCCCGCCTTCCTGGCCGGTGGCGCCGACGAGTTCACCCTCCCCGAGCAGCCCAAGCCGCCCACCGTCGGCCTCCAGCACGTGGTCGAGGTCACCAACGGCGGCACGCTGCGGATGACCCGCCCCATCGAGGACCTGCTGTTCACCGAGAAGTAGCCCGTCCCGCCCGAACGGGACCCTGGGCTGCTGTGCGTCGACGTCTTCGTCGGCGGGCTCCATGTGAACACGTGGGACAACGCGTTCTACCCGCCGCTGCTGGTCAAGAAGCTCAAGGACGAACTCGGCCGCCACCGCACAGCGACCGCTCGGCCGGTGGGCTTCACCACCCCCTCCGCGTCCTTGGCACCGACGCCGCCGAGGCCATCCGCAACCGCTACCCGCACTGAGCCCGCACGGATCCGCCCCCCCCCGGGGGGCGGATCCTGCGGCCGGGAAAAAGTCCCGGGAAACGCGAAGAACCCCCATCCGGAATCCGGATGGGGGTTCTTCAGCAATGATTGTTCGGCGGCGTCCTACTCTCCCACAGGGTCCCCCCTGCAGTACCATCGGCGCTGTGAGGCTTAGCTTCCGGGTTCGGAATGTAACCGGGCGTTTCCCTCACGCTATGACCACCGAAACACTATGAAACTGTCAACCGCACACCCGAACAAGTTCGGGCGGGTCGTTGTTTCAGAACAACACAGTGGACGCGAGCAACTGAGGACAAGCCCTCGGCCTATTAGTACCGGTCAACTCCACCCCTCACAGGGCTTCCATATCCGGCCTATCAACCCAGTCGTCTACTGGGAGCCTTACCCTCTCAAGGAGGTGGGAGTGCTCATCTCGAAGCAGGCTTCCCGCTTAGATGCTTTCAGCGGTTATCCCTCCCGAACGTAGCCAACCAGCCATGCCCTTGGCAG
>NZ_JBIWNL010000010.1:0-261510 GCF_044767225.1 Kitasatospora sp. NPDC101447 | reverse complement strand
ATGGGCCTGCACAGCCCCCAGTCCGCGATCACCTCGGCGATCATCTTCAACGCCCTGGTCATCATCGGCCTGATCCCGCTCGCCCTGCGCGGCGTGAAGTACCGCCCGTCCGACGCCAGTTCCCTGCTGCGCCGCAACATCGGGATCTACGGCTTCGGCGGTCTGGTGGTGCCGTTCGTCGGCATCAAGCTGATCGACCTGATCGTCCAGTTCATCCCCGGCCTGAGCTGAGAGAGGAGAATCCGATGTCCAAGCCCCTGCCCACCACCGTGCGCACGCACTTCACCGCACTGCGGATCCTGTTGGTCCTGACGGTGATCCTCGGAGTCGCCTACCCGCTGCTGGTGACCGGGATCAGCCAGGTCGCGTTCAGTGAGAAGGCGAACGGCTCGATCGTGAAGGCCGACGGCAAGGAGATCGGGTCCAGCCTGATCGGCCAGAACTTCAACCTGCCCAAGGCGAACCCGGACGACCCGAAGGAGGAGGCCCAGCCGGACCTGAAGTGGTTCCAGCCCCGCCCCTCCGCCGCCGGGACCGGCTACGACGCCTCCTCGTCCAGTGCCTCGAATCAGGGCCCGAACAGCGAGGACCTGCTGAAGGCCGTCAACGACCGCCGCGCCGCCGTCGCCGCGTTCGACGGCGTCGACCCGGCGAGCGTCCCGGCCGACGCGCTGACCGCCTCCGGATCCGGCCTCGACCCGCACATCTCCGTGGCCTACGCCAAGGAACAGGTCAACCGAGTTGCCAAGGCCCGCAACCTGCCAGTCGACAAGGTGAACCAGCTCGTCGACACGTACACCGAGGGCCGCTCGCTGGGCTTCCTCGGCCAGGACGGCGTCAACGTCGTCCTGCTCAACAAGGCGCTCGGCGAGCAGAAGTGATGACTCTCCATAAGCCTGCCGAGTGACCAGACCGACCCGGGCGCGGGGGAGTAGACCCCTCGCACCCGGGTCGGTCGCCCATGTCTGCGCACCACCAACCTGCCAG
This sequence comes from Kitasatospora sp. NPDC101447, assembly GCF_044767225.1. Classification (NCBI taxonomy): domain Bacteria; kingdom Bacillati; phylum Actinomycetota; class Actinomycetes; order Kitasatosporales; family Streptomycetaceae; genus Kitasatospora; species Kitasatospora sp. NPDC101447. The sequence goes on along the minus strand of NZ_JBIWNL010000010.1, from coordinate 260,523 downwards.
CGACACAAGGAAAGAGCAGCGCCCATGGCCCGCGACCTCGCCCCCGGCACCGTGCACCGCCGTGGCCGGCTGAGGGTCTATCTCGGTTCCGCCCCCGGGGTCGGCAAGACCTACCGGATGCTGGACGAGGCCCATCGCAGACAGGACCGTGGAGCGGAGGTGGTGGTCGGATTCATCGAGTGCCATGGGCGGCGGTTCACCGAGGACCTGGTGCAAGGGCTGGAGGTGATCCCGCGCACCAGACGGGCTTATCGGGGCGCCGAGTTCGCGGAGATGGACCTCGACGCGGTGCTCGCCCGCCGCCCGTCCGTCGTGCTGGTCGACGAGCTGGCGCACACCAACATCCCCGGCGGCCGGCACGCCAAGCGCTGGCAGGACGTGGAGGAACTGCTCGCCGCCGGGATCGACGTCATCACCACGGTGAACGTCCAGCACCTGGAATCGCTGAACGACGTCGTTCAGAAGATCACCGGCATCCCGCAGCGCGAGACCGTCCCGGACGAGGTGGTCCGCCGGGCCGACCAGATCGAGCTCGTCGACATGGCCCCGCAGGCGCTGCGCCGCCGGATGGCCCACGGCAACGTCTACAAGGCGGAGAAGGTCGACGCAGCTTTGTCCAACTACTTCCGGGTGGGCAACCTGACCGCCCTGCGCGAACTCGCCCTGCTGTGGGTCGCCGGGCGGGTCGACGAGGGACTGCGCGACTACCGCGCCGCCCACAGCATCGACCGGGTTTGGGAGACCCGCGAACGCGTCGTGGTCGCCCTCACCGGCGGCCCCGAGGGCGAGACCCTGATCCGCCGCGCCGCCCGGATCGCCGACCGGACGGCCGGCGGCGACCTGCTCGCCGTCCACGTCACCCGCAGCGACGGCCTGGCCGGCGCCTCCTCCGGCGCGCTCGCCCAGCAGCGACAGCTGGTCGAGGACCTCGGCGGCAGCTACCACGTGGTCGTCGGAGACGACATCCCCACCGCGCTGCTCGCCTTCGCCCGCGCCCACCACGCCACCCAGCTCGTGCTCGGCACCAGCCGCCGCGGCCGGATCAACCGCTTCCTCACCGGCCCCGGCACCGGGCAGACCACCGTGGACGCCTCCGAGGACATCGACGTCCACATGGTCACCCACGAGTTCACCGGCCGCGGCCGGCTGCCCTCGCTCGGCCGCCGCCACTCCCGCCGCCGCACCATCGCCGGCTACCTGGCCGGCCTGATCGTCCCCCTGCTGCTCACCGCCGCACTGTCGCCGTTCCGTAGCACACTCAACCTGACCACCGACGCACTGATCTTCCAACTCGGCGTCGTAGGCGTCGCATTGTTGGGAGGTGCGCTGTCCGCCCTGGTGGCCGCGGTCATCGCCTCGGTGCTGCTCAACTACTTCTTCATCCCGCCCCTCCACACCCTGACCATCGACGAGACCAACAACATCGTCGCCCTGGTGGTCTTCGCCACCGTCGCGCTCACCGTCTCCACCGTGGTCGACCATGCCGGCAAGCTCACCGCCCGGGCCGCCCGCGCCACCGCCGAGGCCGAGACCCTCTCCACCCTGGCCGGCAGCGTGCTGCGCGGCGCCGACGCGCTGCCCGCCCTGCTGGAGAAGTCCCGGACGGCGTTCGGGATGGACTCCGTCGCTCTGCTCGACAGCCTCACGGGAGAGACGATCGCTCGCAGTGACTCCGAGGCGGGCGGGGTGGAGGAGATCGAAGGCCAGGAGTCGACCGAGGTGGCCGTCGGAGAACGGGCCCTCCTGGTGCTCACCGGTCGCCGGCTTCCCGCCGCCGACCAGCGCGTGCTCACCGCCTTCGCCGCGCACGTCGCCGCCGCCCTGGAACGCGACCGGCTCGCCGTGGTCGCCGCCGAGGTCGAACCGATCAAGGCCGCCGACCGGATGCGCACCGCCCTGCTCGCCGCCGTCAGCCACGACCTGCGCACCCCGCTCGCCGCCGCCCGCGCCTCGGTCGGCTCGCTGCGCAGCCCCGACGTCGAGTTCTCGCCCGAGGACCAGGCCGAACTGCTCGCCACCGCCGACGAGTCGCTGGTCAAGCTCACCCGTCTGGTCGACAACCTGCTCGACATGAGCCGCCTCCAGGCCGGCGCACTCACCCTCCACCTGGCGCCCGTCCCGCTGGAAGAAGTGCTGATGCGCGCCATGGACTCACTGACCGACCCATACGCGCCCGTCCAGCCCCTGGACCTGGACACCGCCCCGGCGGTGCTCGCCGACCCGCCCCTGCTGGAACGCGTGCTCGCCAACGTGATCACCAACGCGCTGCGCCACAACGCCCCCGGCGCGCCCGTCCTGGTCACCGCCAGCCACCACGCCGACCAGGTCGAGGTCCGGGTGATCGACCGCGGCCCCGGCATCGCCCCCGAGGACCGCGACCGGGTCTTCCTGCCCTTCCAGCGCCTCGGCGACACCGACAACACCACCGGCGTCGGCCTCGGCCTCGCGCTGTCCCGCGGCCTCGCCGAGGCCATGGGCGGCAGCCTGGAGGTCGAGGACACCCCCGGCGGCGGCACCACCATGCTGCTCACCCTGCCGGCGGTGCCGGAGACGCGGATCGAGGAGCCCGGCACCGTTTCGCCGGAGAGGAGCGCCGACCGGTGAGCCACATCCTCGTCGTCGACGACGAGCCGGCGCTGCTGCGCACCCTGCGGATCAACCTCCAGGCCCGGCACTACTCGGTGCTCACCGCTGCCATCGGCCAGGAAGCCCTCGACTCGGCGGGCCGGGTGCCGCCGGACGCCGTCGTACTGGACCTCGGTCTGCCGGACTTCGACGGGGTGGACGTCATCCACGGCATCCGCTCGACGCTGGCCGTGCCGATCATCGTGCTGACCGGCCGGGCCGACATCGAGGACAAGCTCCGGGCGTTCGACGCGGGAGCGGACGACTACGTGACCAAGCCGTTCGTCGTCGACGAACTGCTCGCCCGGCTCCGAGCCGTTCTTCGCCGGCCCGCCCCGCCCGCGCCCGAGCCAACGACACGGATCGGACCGTACGAGGTCGATCTCGCCGCGAGCACGGTCACCGGCCCGGCCGGCCCGGTCCGACTGACACCGACCGAGTGGAAGATCCTCGCGCTGCTGCTGGCCAACCCGGGCCGACTGGTGCCCGGAAAGCAGATCCTGACCGAGGTCTGGGGCCCGGACGCGGAGGGCAACGGCAACTACCTGAGGGTCTACTTCTCCAGCATGCGGCGAAAGCTCGAACCGAACCCGGGCCGTCCGCGCCACCTGATCACGGAACCCGGGATCGGGTACCGGTTCCAGCCCTGACCCGGCTGCATCCGGCATGCGGCCCCTGCACGTAACAACGGGCCTGTCAGGCAAGGGCGTTCAACGGAATCTACGCCTCCTTGATCCACTTCGCATGGATCCCGTCAGGATCACCGACGGAATCCCGGATTCGACGTTCCGCCCTGCCATCGTGCTTTCCGACCGGATCCGTTCGGGTCCGAATTCGAAGGAGAGCACGTGTTGTCGAGGATCAAGCCGGCGGCCGTGGCCGTGGGCCTCAGCACCCTGGCCGTCGCGGGCCTGGCCGGGCCGGCGGCGGCCGACGGGAGCTCCGACCCGGTCAAGGAGAACTGCAACGCCGCGAACGTGGTGACGCCGGGCTCCACCGCCTTCGTGTGGTGCATCCAGGCGGCCCAGCAGAGCGGGGAGGCCAAGCGGCTGGCCCGCGAGGGCTTCGTCAAGGGCCTGCTCGACCTACTGGTGAACAAGACCGGCGGCTACTACAACGTCATGATCTTCGACATCAAGGGCAACAACGCCTTCGGGGATCCGTGGTACGTCCACAACTACGAGGAGCACCTGGAGGACGTCGACTTCACGTACGACGTCACCTACCGCGACCAGACCTCGCGCGAGGACCAGACCTACCGGATCTGGATCTTCCACGGCGGCGGCATGTTCGCCAACGGCTTCGACGGCGGCTGGGGGAACTGGGCGTTCTACGGTCTGTTCGACCGGTCCTCCCGCGAGCACAACTGGGCCTACCCGCCGGGCACCAGCCGCCCCGGCCAGCGGTACAACCACACCGACGCCGTGGTGAACTTCCGACGGACACTGACCAGCGCCGTTCCGTCCGGCACCCCGGCCCAGCCCGGCCGGCCGGCGTCGCCCGAGGTCCCGGCCGTCCCCGCCGTCCCCAAGGGCGGCGAGCCGGCCACGCCGGGCGTCCCGATCCAGCCCGGCAAGCCCGCTCACCCCGGCGAGCCCGCCAAGCCCGGCAAGCCGTCCGGTTCGGGCCGCCCGCCGCTGGACACCCCGGTGTACCTGCGGACGGTCAACGGCCTCGGCGCCGTCGCCACCGGTGAGGCTCCGGGCTCGACGGTGATCGCCGGCAAGCTCGGCGGTGCCGATTCCCGCTGGACCTTCAAGGACGCCGGTGGCGGCCGCTACCGGATCACCAATGGCCTCGGCCCGGAGCTCACCGAGAACACCGGCACCTACTTCGCCGACGTCAACGGCTGGAAGGGCGGGGCGGAGCAGAAGTGGGAGGTCCTCAACATCACGGGCGACACCTACCAGATAAGGATCAGTGACCAGGACTGCCTGACCTACCACGAGGACCGGAAGACGCTCGGCGTGTGGACCTGCGACGGGTCCGCCGAGCAGCAGTGGACGATCTCCCGCTGAGGTGCCGCCAATACTGCGTCAAGATGGCCGTCGGCCGCGTCAAGGAGCCGTCAGGGCGGGCGGACAAGTGTTCGGCCGTACCTAGTGTGAGCTGCGAGGAAACGGTTCGCTGCCCGGGCGTGGGGCCTGGCGGCGAACCGTTTGCCGAACCCCGACCCCCGGCGGGTTCCTCCGGGACAGGTTCGGCGGCCAGTGAGAAACAGGGGAGGGGGCGCGCGGCGATGCCAACGGGAACGTCGGGCGGTACGGCGGTCATGAGGAAAACAGTCGCGTCGGAGACGGCGCGACAGGAGACAGCCGCACCACCACCCGGGCCGCGCGCCCCCCGGCACTGGACCGGAAGCTCCTGGCGCAGCCGGGCGTGGTGGAACACCCCGCGCCTGGTGCGCGCCCTCACCGGCCTCTGCCTGGCGGCGCTGCTCGCCGCCGGAGCGGCGGCCGGCGCCGTCCTGGGCGGGGCCCGGGACGGCACGGACGTGATCGGTCACGAGGCCGCCCCGCAGGTGGTGCGCTCGGCGGACCTGTACTTCGCGCTCAACGACATGGACGCCCAGGCCGCGAACCTGCTGCTGTTCGGCGCCGATCCGGACTACACGGCGCCGCGCAAGGAGACGCTGGACACCTACGAGCAGCGGCGCACCCAGGCCGACACCGACCTGCAGCGCGTCGCGGAGGCAGTGGCGGGTGACGAGGCCGGACAGCGGGCCGTGCAGACCGTCATCGGTGAACTCGGCCGCTACGAGGCCCTGGTGGCCCAAGCCCAGCTGCTGGAGGACCAGGCCCACGCCCCGGCCGGCCGCCCCTCGGCGGACGCCCTCGCCGCCTACCGGCAGGCCACCGACCTGCTGCGCCAGCGCCTGCTGCCGGCGGTCGACGACGTCACCAAGGCCAACGCGGCCGTCGTGGAACACAACTACGCGGACCAGCGTGACGCCCTGGCCGGCGGCTGGTGGTGGATCCTGCTCACCGGCCTGGTCGTGCTGGGTGCGCTCGGACTGCTGCAGCGGGTGCTCGCCGTGCGGTTCCGGCGGCTGGTGAACGTGCCGCTGGCCGTCACGAGTCTGCTGGCCTTGGTGGGCCTGGTCACCGCGCTGACGCTGACCTCCCGGGCGGACCACCACCTGGTGGTCGCCAAGAGCAACTCCTTCGACTCGGTGATCGCCCTCAGCCGGGCACGCGCAGTGGCGTACGACCTCAACGCCGACGAGAGCCGCTACCTGACCGACCCCGCCCGGGCTGCCGCCTACGAGCAGAGCTTCCTCGACAAGACCCAGTCCTTCGCCCGGGTCGACGGCGCCGGCCTCGCCACGTACGACGACCGGCTCGCCGCCCTCGCCGACAAGCACCGCGCCGACCACGGCCAGGTCGGCTTCGGCGGGTACCTCGGCGACGAACTGCGCAACATCACCTTCCCCGGTGAACAGGACGCGGCGGAACGGGTACTGGCCGCCTTCCAGCAGTACCAGCGCGACGACCGGAAGATCCGCGAGCTGAACGCCCAGGGCAGGCTCAAGGAGGCCGTCACCTACAACACCGGTCTCACCCCGGGCCAGTCCAACGCCGACTTCGGCGTCCTCAGCGCCGCCTTGGACGACAACCAGGCCATCAACCAGCGCGCCTTCGACGGAGCGGTCGCCGACACTGACGACGACCTCGACGCCACCACCGCCGGCTTGGGCGCGGCAGCGCTGGCGGTGGCGCTCGCCCTGACCGCGCTGGGAGTGCGGCCGCGTCTGCGCGAGTTCGCCTGAGTCGGAGTGTCGAGGCGGCCAGGGGCCCGGACGCCCGGCTCGTCGTTCGTGCCGCCGGCACTCCGGTGTCCGGCGATTCCACCCCGTCGATCTCCGCTAATGCTCCGATAAGATGACCACAGGTGTGCCGGGAAGCCTGGTCGGCGCGGGGGACGACTGCGGCGATCGGCGGCGGTGACCCCGGTTCTTGCGATGGGGTCCTCCACCGATGCACGTTGTGGCGATCGTTCTCGTCCTGGTGGTGCTGGCCACGGCCGTGGCCACTTTCGCCGGGCGCCTGCGCGTTCCCGCGCCGTCGCTGCTGGTCCTGGCGGGCATCGGAGTGGCGCTGATACCCGGTGTCCCCGCGCTGCACGTCCCGCCGCAGATCATCGGCACGGTGGTCCTGCCGCCCCTGCTGTACGCCTCCGCCGAGGAACTGTCGCTGCGCGACCTGCGCACCGTGTGGCGCCCGGTGACGATCCTCTCCTTCGGCCTCGTCTTCGCCTCCGCCGCAGCCGTCGGCTTCACCGCCGTCGCCGTCGCCGGCCTGCCGCCCGCGATGGCCTTCGTGCTCGGCGCCGTACTCTCCAGCACCGACCCGGTGGCCGTCAGTGCGCTCGGCCGCCGCCTCGCCCTGCCCGGGCGCCTCCAGGTCCTGGTGCAGGCGGAGAGCCTGTTCAACGACGCCACCTCGCTGGTGCTGTTCAAGGTGGCCGTCGGTATCGCGGTAGCGGTCGGAGCCTCGGTGAGCCTGCCCGCGGCGGGCGGGGAGTTCCTGCTGCTCGGCGGGGGCGGCAGCGTGGTCGGCGCCGCCGTTGCCGGACTGGTGTGGCTGGTGCGCCGCCGCACCACCGACCCCGTCCTGGAGACGGTGATCGCCCTCGTCACCCCGTACGCGGCGTACGTCCTCGCGGAGTCCGCGCACACCTCCGGCGTCACCTCGGTCGTCGTCGCCGGCGTGCTGCTCGGTCGCTCCGGCCACCGGCTCACCGACGCCCACATCCGCCTCCAGCTGCACGCCGTGTACGCGGTGGTCGTGTTCCTGCTGGAGAGCGTCGTCTTCTCCATCATCGGCCTGGAACTGCCCACCCTGGTACGGGACCTGCCCCCGGGCACCGGCTGGTGGCCACTGCAGGCGCTCGCGCTGGCCGCCGTACTGATCGCGGTGCGGGTCCTCTCCACGCTGCCGCTGACCCGCGCCGTCAAGCCCAGCCAGGGCCGGGGCCGGCTCTCCTGGCGGGTCGCCGGAGTGGTCACCTGGGCCGGCACCCGCGGCGTCATGCCGCTCGCCGCCGCCCTGTCCATCCCGCTGCTCGCCGACGACGGCACCAAGCTCACCGGACGACCCCTGGTCCTGGTGCTCACCACCGCCGTCGTCGTCTTCACCCTCGTCGGCCAGGGCCTCACCCTCGCCGCCGTCGTCAACCGCTCCGGCCTCGCCCTCGAACCCGAACACACCGCCCGCGAGGAGGACGACGCCCGCGACACCCTCAACCGCGCCGCCCTCCACCACGTGGAACACCTCGCCGAACTGGAGGCCGTACCGGACACCGCACTCGACCGGGTCCGCCGCGGCCTCACCGCCCGCCTCGACCGCAGCGCCGAGACACCCGACGGCACCACCGCCGACGCCGCCTACCGCCAGCTGCGCCACGAGGTCATCGCGATCCAGAGCGCCGAACTGCACCGCCTCTACGACGAGCACCGCATCAGCGACACCACCCGCCGCCGCCTCCAGCACGACCTCGACCGGGAGGAAGCCGCCCTCGGCACCCCGTGACCCGTCGGGCTCTCGCGGAGGAGGTTCAACGGCGTCGCCGCGGCGGGAGCACCACGGTGAGCGTCGCACACACGGCCGCCCCGAACAGGAGCCCGCCCCACGGCGCCGTACCACCAGGACGGTGTGCCACCATCCCGAAGACGAAGAGAGCGGTCCCACCGCACACGAGGAAGAGAACGAAGGCGCGGAGCGCGGACCGCCACCTGTGGCGGGCTGTTCCTGAAGTCACGGAAGGGATTATCCACCCGGGGCAGGACCCCGCTTGCCGTCCGGCGGTGGCAGAGGGTCAACCAGCCGGACACCGACGGCATCGACATGGCCCCGAGCAGATGGCCGAGTTGGCCGGCCGTCACCTCGTCGGTACCGAGCCGCATCGGGGACCGGCTGCGGTGCTGGCGCCCGGTGCGCGTCGACCGTGCTCCCGCTCGCCCCCGCCGTACAGGATGCGTTCACTCCCATCTCATTGCAACGGAAGGCTCGACCGGTCATTGCATTTGATGTCATAGCCAATGCAACGAAAGTCAATGTGCCGCATCTGGCTTGGTATTTGGCGCCGGTGTCACGTTGACGTATATCTGAACGCAATGTAGCTTCATCATTGTTCAGTGATTCGCGAACGCTTTCACAGGGGGAGATCCATGATGGGAAAGAGCAGCGGCGGCTTCTCCGAAGCGGGGCTGCGCAAGGTGCGCGACGTACTGGCGCGCCACGTCGATTCCGGGCGGATCCCCGGACTCGTCGCGCTGGTCGGCAGGGGCGACGAGACGTACGTCGAAGCGATCGGGACGATGAGCCACGACGGCGGTCCGCCGATGCGCAGGGACACGATCTTCCGGATGGCCTCGACCTCCAAGCCGGTCACGATGGCGGCGGCGATGGTCCTGCTGGACGAGTGCGGGTTGCGGCTGGACGACCTGGTGGAGCAGTGGCTGCCCGAGCTCGCCGACCGTCGGGTACTGAAGCGGATCGACGGCCCGCTGGACGACACCGTGCCGGCGCGCCGCCCGATCACCGTGCGGGACGTTCTGACCTCGACGTTCGGGCTCGGAATGGACATGACCTCGCTGGGGACCCCGATCATGAACGCGGTCTTCGAGCAGGGGCTCACGCCCGATCTGCCGACGCCGATGCCCGAACCGGACGAGTGGATGCGCCGCCTCGGGACGCTTCCGCTGATGCACCAGCCCGGAGAGCAGTGGCAGTACCACATCGCCAGCGACCTGCTCGGTGTGCTCGTCGCCAGGGTTGCGGGCCAGTCCTTCGAGACGTTCCTGCGCGAGCGCGTCTTCGGCCCGCTGGGCATGAAGGACACCGGTTTCCACGTGCCCGCCGACCGGATCGACCGACTTCCGCCCCTCTACGCCCCCGACCCGCAGACCGGGGAGTTCACCGTGTGGGACGAGCCGGCGAACGGACGCTGGAGCCGGCCGCCGGCGTTCCCGGGCGGCGGTGGCGGGCTGGTCTCCACCGTCGACGACTACCACGCCTACTTCCGGATGCTCCTGAACCGGGGCATGCAGGGGAGTGAGCGGATCCTGTCCCGGCCCGCTGTCGAGCTGATGACCGGCAACCGCCTCACACCCGAACAGACCGCGACCCGTACGGCAATGGCCCGTGACAACGTCCACGTGTCGTACGGCCAGGGGCAGCACGGCGGTTGGGGCTTCGGCATGGCGGTGCGCACCTACCGCGGTGACTACGCGCCCGTCGGTCAGTTCGGCTGGGACGGCGGGAGTGGCACCACGACCTACGCCGACCCGGAGAACCGGCTCGTCGGCATCCTGCTCACCCAGGTCGGGATGTCCGTCCCGCACGCGGCGCGGCTCGCTCAGGACTTCTGGACCACGGTCTACCAGGAGATCGTCGACTGACTCGGACCCGCTGTCCGGGCAACGGCTGACGGCCTCGCAGCGGCGGTCGGACCTCGGTGCGCTCTCCCGACGGACGGCGGAAGACGCGCCTACACCTCGATGTGCGCGCCCATGATGACCGTGCGGTCGCGGGGGAGACCGAAGTACTCGGCGGCGTCGGCCGTGATGTACGAGGTGGCGATGAACAGCCGCTTGCGCCAGGGCGCCATGGTCGGGGCCTTTCCCCGTCGCAGCTCGATCGTGGACAGGAAGTAGGACGCCTGGTCGAGCTGCAACGGCCCCTCGGTCCGGGCGGGGTCGAGCATCGAGAGCGCGCCCGGCACGTCCGGTGTCTCCATGTAGCCGAAGCGGGCGGTGACGTGGATGATCCCGTCCTCGGCGTATCCGAGGTCGTCGACGGCGAGCCGCCGGTCGTCGGGGAGACGCGGCAGCGGCTCGGTCTCGATGGACAGGATGACGACGTGGTCGTGCCGGACGTGGTTGTGCTCGACGTTGGCCCGCATGGCCAGCGGCGCCGTCTGCTTTCCCCGGTTGAGGAAGACGGCGGTGCCGGGCACTCGCAGCGCCGGCACCGCCCCGCTGTGCAGGCGGTCGACGAACTCGGGCAAGGGGCCCTCGTGCCGTGCCCGCTCGGCAGTGACGACCTCGCGCCCGCGCTGCCAGGTCGTCATGACAGTGAAGACGGTGACGCCGATCAGCAGCGGCAGCCACGCGCCGTGGACGAGCTTGGTCACGTTGGCCGCCACGAACAGCAGGTCCACCGTGAGCAGCACCGTCGCGCCGGAGACGAGCAGCCAGACCGGGGTGGCCCACCTCGCCCGCGCGACGTAGAAGAAGAGCAGGGTGGTGATGGTGATGGTTCCGGTGACCGCCATGCCGAACGCGAAGGCCAGCGCCGTGGAGCTGCGGAAGGCGAAGACCAGGGTGAGCACCGAGACCATCAGCAGCCAGTTGACCCATGGGACGTAGATCTGGCCCACGGTGGACTCGGAGGTGTGTGCGATGCGCAGCCTCGGCAGGTAACCGAGCTGGGCGGCCTGGGAGGTGACCGAGTAGGCGCCGGTGATCACCGCCTGGGAGGCGATCACCGTCGCGGCCGTGGCCAGGACGACCATCGGCAGCCGTCCCCAGTGGGGGACGAGCAGGAAGAACGGGCTGCTCACGTGGGCCGGATCGGCGAGGATCAGCGCGCCCTGACCGAGGTAGCTCAGGATGCAGGCGGGGAAGACGAGGACCAGCCAGGCCCGGGTGATCGACCGGCGGCCGAAGTGCCCCATGTCGGCGTAGAGCGCCTCGGCACCGGTGACCGCGAGCACGACGGCGGCCAGCGCGAAGAATGCGGTGCCGAAGTGGCCGAACAGGAAGCCCAGGGCGTAACCCGGTGACAGCGCCCTGAGGATCTGCGGGTGGTCGGCGATGCCGGTCACGCCGCAGGCCCCGATGGTGACGAACCAGACGATCATCACCGGTCCGAACAGCCGGCCCACCGCCGCGGACCCCCTGCGCTGCACCAGGAACAGCAACACGATGATCACCGCGGTGAGCGGCACGACGGCGCTCTCCAGTGACGGCTCGACGACCTTGAGCCCCTCGACCGCCGACAGCACCGAGATCGCCGGGGTGATCATGCTGTCGCCGAAGAACAGCGAGGCGCCGAAGATGCCCAGTGCGGCCAGTACGGCCGTGGTCCGCCGGCCGCGCGGCGAACCGGACCGCCGCAGCAGGGTGATCAGGGCCATGATGCCGCCCTCGCCGTCGTTGTCGGCGCGCATCGCCAGGAACACGTAGGTGACCAGGACGATGATCACGACCGACCAGAACACCAGCGAGACCACCCCGTACACGTTCTCCGCCGTGACCGGGACCGGGTGCGGGTCGCTCGGGTCGAAGACGGTCTGGAGGGTGTAGATCGGGCTGGTCCCGATGTCGCCGAAGACCACCCCGAGCGCGGCGATCACCACCGCCGGACGCACGGAGTCGTGCACGCCCGGAGCGGGAACGTCCGGCTGCCGCGCCGGGGAGCCGCTGTCGGCCATGGTGGACCTCCTCCGTGCGGGGCTGCCGGTCCGCAGACCAGGGGCATCCCGGCGGACGATACCGACCCGGCCGTCGGAACGCGGGGAGGTGTGCGCCGACGGGCGGCGCATGTCGATGCCCTCGGCGTCAGCGGCCGAGGGCGTCAGGGCCGCCCCGGGCGTGGCCCCTGACCACCAGTGGGTGGATGGCCAGGTCGGCCGGGTAACCGCCGAACGCCTGCTCGAAGGCGGTGTCGACCCACGGGGTGAGAGCGGGCCGGTTCAGTGCGCGGCGGCAACGGCCGTGTCCTTCGGGCGAGTTCGGACCGGCGCGGGGGCGCAGGGCCTCTTGCGCCCGGTGTCCGACCGCGTACAGTCGGTAGTGGTGTGCCGGGAAGTCTGGTCGGCGTGAAGGTCGCGCGCGCCTCTGTGCGGTCGGGTGGCGCTGCCGACGTGGTCCCGATCACTGGAGCGCGCCATGGACGTCGTCGTTCCGCTCGTGTTCTTCCTCGCCCTGGTCTCCCTGGTGCTCACCGCGCCGCGCCTCGACGCGTTCCGCGGGCGACGCCGGGCCGGGGCGCTCGCGGGTGAACTGATGCAGCACCACGGGTTCAGGCCCAGGCCCGGGTTCACCGTTTCCCGGCTCCCGGTGGCCGGTCCGCCCTTCCACTACGGCGCCGTGCAGCGGCTCGCCGACCAGGTCGGCGGCGTGGTCGGCGACCTGCCGCTCACCGCGGCCGGGTACAGCTGCCGGTACAACGGCGCGACCCACGTCTACGGGATCGCGGTGGTGTCGCTGCCGACCCCGGTCGACGGCATCGAGGTGCGGCACGAACGCGCCTTCCACTCCGTTCTCGTCGTCGAGCCGGTGCCCGAGGGCCGGATCAGCAGTGGGGAGGCGGACTTCGACCGCCGTCACCAGAGCTACGCGGCCGATCCGGACCAGGCCAGGCGGGTGCTCTCGGCCCCGGGCGTATGCAAGCTTGCTTCAGCGCCGGAGCCGTTCAGCTGGCGCGTGGACGGAACGGACCTGTTGCTCTGGCGCCCCGGCGGGTGGGAATCGGCGGACTCGCTGCTCGGCTGCGTACGCGCGGTGACCTCCGTGCTCCGGCCCGAGGACGGATGACGGAGCCCGGAACGCTCGTTCGGTCCCGCCCGCCGGGCGGGCGGGAAGTCTCGCAAATTCCTTAGCCGCGCCAGTGGTTCGCTGGCCGGGTCGAGAGCGGTCCGCGAGCAGTGGCTGAAGGAGAACGGATGTCCAAGCGTGCACTGATCACCGGGGTGACCGGCCAGGACGGGTCATACCTGGCCGAGCACCTGATCTCCCTGGGGTACGAGGTCTGGGGCCTCACCCGGGGGCAGGCCAACCCGCGGAAGGACCGGGTCAGCCGGCTGATCCCGGACCTGCGGTTCGTCGACGGCGACCTGATGGACCAGGGCAGCCTGGTCTCCGCGGTCGACGCCGTCCAGCCGGACGAGGTGTACAACCTCGGGGCGATCTCCTTCGTGCCGATGTCCTGGCGCCAGCCGGAACTCGTCACCGAGGTCAACGGCACCGGCGTGCTGCGGGTGCTGGAGGCGATCCGGATGGTCAGCGGGATCAACAAGCCCGCGGCGACGAACGGCGGAGCCGGCCAGATCCGGTTCTACCAGGCGTCCAGCTCCGAGATGTTCGGCATGGTCGCCGAGACCCCGCAGAACGAGGACACCCGGTTCCACCCGCGCAGCCCGTACGGCGTGGTGAAGACCTACGGGCACTACATCACCCGCAACTACCGCGAGTCGTACGGGATGTACGGCGTGTCCGGGATCCTGTTCAACCACGAGTCCCCGCGCCGCGGTGCGGAGTTCGTGACCCGGAAGATCTCCCTCGCGGTCGCGCAGATCAAGCTCGGCCTGCAGGACCGGCTGCTGCTCGGCAATCTCGACGCCGTCCGCGACTGGGGCTTCGCCGGGGACTACGTCCGGGCGATGCACCTGATGCTCCAGCAGGACGAGCCGGGCGACTACGTCATCGGGACCGGCCGGATGCACTCCGTCCGCGACGCGGCCCGGATCGCCTTCGAGTGCGTGGGGCTGGACTGGGAGGAGCACGTCACCGTCGACCCGGCGCTGGTGCGTCCCGCGGAAGTGGAGACGCTCTGTGCCGACGCGGACAACGCGCGCCGCACGCTGGGCTGGGAGCCCACGGTGGACTTCCCCGAACTCATGCGGATGATGGTCGAGTCCGACCTCGAACAGGCCCGGCTCGCCCGCGACTACGGAGAGGTGCTCACCGGCGCGCGCTGGTGACGGCGCACCCGCGTGGTCGGGCGGTGGGGAGCCGGGGCGGCTCGGTTCCCCACCGCCCTACTGCCGTTCGGCAGCGGGTGCGGACGGCGGCCGGGAGAGCTCCAGGATCGCCAGGGCGATCCCGGCGCCCGGATCGCCGAGCCGGGCGACGTACCGGCGCAGCATCGCGTTCTCCTGGGTCAGACTGGTCGTCGGCAACCCGGCGGCGCGCCGGCTCAGTTGGTGGCCCCGGCCCAGCCGGATCCGCCGGACCAGCTGAGCGATCAGCTGCTCGTCGAGTGCGTCGAGCTTCTCCGCCGCCTCGTCCGCGGCGTCCTCGGTGGGCTGCAGCGGTCTCGGCAGGTCGCCGTGCGGGACGGATTCGGGCATGGCGGTGGTCCTCGTCGACGTCGGTGGCCCGTCGGCACGTCCGACGGACCGTACCCAGGGCTCGCGCCTCCGACGATCCGGCCTGAACGCCCGGCAAATCCCTAGAGTCCGCGCGCCGCCCCCGGCCGTCGGAAGACCCTAGGGATTTCCCGTGCCGGACCGATCGAGACTGATCGCGGAGTGCGGGAATGCGAGCGCCGCGCGTGCGGGGCACGCGGGCCGTCCACAGCGGGCCCCCTGCCGTTCGCTGGTCTTCCAGATGGGTTGCGTCGATGATGGACAAGGAACAGAAGCTCCGCGACTACCTCAAGCGGGCCAGCGCGGACCTCCAGCGCTCCCGGCAGCGGGTGGAGGAACTGGAGGCGGCTGCCCGCGAGCCGATCGCGATCGTGGGCATGAGCTGCCGCTTCCCCGGCGGGGTGGCGAGCCCGGAGGACCTCTGGGCCATGCTGGTCGCCGGCGAGGACGGCATCACCGGCCTGCCGGCCGACCGCGGCTGGGAACTCGACCCGGCGGACGGGCCGGTCGACGTCCGGGGCGGGTTCCTCCAGGGCGCCGCCGACTTCGACCCCGGCTTCTTCGGCATCTCGCCCCGCGAAGCGCTCTCGATGGACCCGCAGCAGCGCGTTCTGCTGGAGACCTCCTGGGAGGCCTTCGAACGGGCCGGCATCGATCCCACGACCATTCGCGGCACCCGCACCGGGGTCTTCGTCGGCGCGATGCCGCAGGACTACCGCACCGGCCCGGACGACGACGTCCAAGGCTTCGTGCTGACCGGCAACGCCACCAGCGTGATCTCCGGCCGGCTCTCGTACGTGTTCGGCGCCGTCGGTCCGGCCGTCACCGTCGACACCGCCTGCTCCTCCTCGCTGGTCGCCCTGCACCTGGCCGCCCAGTCGCTGCGCGCCGCGGAATGCGGGCTGGCGCTCGTCGCGGGCGTCACCGTGATGTCCACCCCCACCACCTTCGTGGAGTTCGCCCGCCAAGGCGGACTGGCCGCCGACGGCCACTGCCGCTCCTTCGCCGACTCCGCGGACGGCACCGGCTGGTCCGAGGGCGTCGGCGTGCTCGTCCTGGAGCGGCTGTCGGTGGCCCGGCGCAACGGCCACCGGGTGCTGGCCGTGGTGCGTGGCAGCGCGGTCAACCAGGACGGCGCCTCCAATGGCCTGACCGCCCCCAACGGCCCCTCCCAGCAGCGGGTGATCGAGCAGGCGCTGCGCAGCGCCCGGCTCGCGCCCGACCAGGTCGACGTGGTCGAGGCCCACGGCACCGGCACCGTGCTCGGCGACCCGGTGGAGGCCCAGGCACTCCTGGCCGCGTACGGACAGAACCGCGAGACGCCGCTGCTGCTCGGCTCGGTCAAGTCGAACCTCAGCCACACCCAGGCCGCGGCCGGCATGGCCGGGGTGATCAAGACGGTGCTGGCGCTGCGGCACGAGTTGCTGCCCCGCACCCTGCACGTGGACGAGCCGTCGACGCACGTCGACTGGGAGTCCGGTGCCGTCCGGCTGCTGACCGAGGCTACGCCGTGGCCGCAGGGCGGCGAGCCGCGCCGGGCGGGCGTCTCGTCCTTCGGCCTCAGCGGTACCAACGCGCACGCCATCATCGAGGAGGCCCCGGCTGCGGAGGAGACGCCCGCATCCGAGGCCGTCGAGGACGGGGTACTGCCCTGGCTCGTCTCCGGCCGTACCCCCGAGGCGCTGCGCGCCCAGGCGCAGCGGCTGGTCGCCTTCCTGGGGACGGACGCCGAGGGCTCCGACGCCGACCTCGCCCACGCGCTCGCCACCACCCGCGCCGCCCTGGAGCACCGCGCTGTCGTCACCGCGGTCGGCCGGGCCGAGGCCGTCGCGGCGCTCACCGCGCTCGCGGACGGCGAGGGCGACGGCCGGGCCGTCCTGGGCACCATCCAGGGCCGGGGCAAGCTCGCCTTCCTGTTCGCCGGGCAGGGCTCGCAGCGCCTGGGCATGGGCCGCCGACTGGCCGCCCGCTTCCCGGTGTTCGCCGCCGCGCTGGACGAGGTGCTCACCGCGCTCGACGGGCGGCCGGACTCGCCGCTGCGCGGCGTGCTGTGGGGCACCGACGAGGAACTGCTGAACCGTACCGGCCACGCCCAGCCCGCGCTGTTCGCCGTCGAGGTAGCCCTGTACCGGCTGCTGGAGTCCTGGGGCGTGCGGCCGGACTACCTGGCCGGCCACTCCGTCGGTGAGATCGCCGCCGCGCACGTCGCCGGAGTGTTCTCACTCGCCGACGCGTGCGCGCTGGTCGCCGCCCGGGCCCAGCTGATGCAGGCGCTGCCGGCCGGTGGCGCCATGGTCGCGCTGCAGGCGAGCGAGGACGAGGTCGTCCCGCTGCTCGGCGACGGCGTGTCGCTGGCCGCCGTCAACGGGCCGCAGGCCGTGGTCGTCGCGGGTGGGACCGCGGCGACCGAGGCCGTCGCCGCGCACTTCACCGAACTCGGTCGCAAGGTACGGCGGTTGCGCGTCTCCCACGCCTTCCACTCACCGCTCATGGATCCGGTGCTCGACGAGTTCCGTGCCGTCGTCGCCGGACTGGCCCCGCAGGCGCCCGCGATCCCGATCGTCTCCACCCTCACCGGCACGCTCGCCACCGTCGAGCAGCTGACCTCCGCCGACTACTGGACCGACCAGGCCCGCCAGGCCGTCCGCTTCGCCGACGCCGTCGCCTGGCTCGGCGGTCACGGCACCGGGCTGTTCCTCGAACTCGGCCCGGACGGCGCCCTCGCCGCACTCGCCCGGAGCGGTGTCGACGAGCAGACGACCGCCGTCGCCACGCTGCGTCCCGGCCGCGACGAGGCAGAGGTGCTCACCGAGGCCCTGGCCGGCCTGCACGTGCGGGGCGTCCCGGTGCGCTGGGACGCCTACTTCGCGGGCACCGGTGCCCGCCCCGTCGACCTGCCCACCTACGCGTTCCAGCACCGGCGCTACTGGCCGAAGACCGCGCTGGCCCGCACCGGCGACGTCCGCGCCGCCGGGCTCGGCTCGGCCAACCACCCGCTGCTCGCCGCCGCCGTCTCGCTCGCCAACACCGACGGCCTGCTGCTGACCGGCCGGCTCTCGCTGCGCACCCACCCGTGGCTGGCCGACCACACCGTCGACGGCACCGTGCTGCTGCCCGGTACGGCCTTCCTGGAGCTCGCCGTGCGCGCGGGCGACGAGGTCGGCTGCGACCGCGTGGAGGAACTGACGCTCACCGCGCCGCTGGCGCTGCCCGAGCAGGGCGGCGTCCAGGTGCAGGTCTGGGCCGGGCGGGCCGACGCGAGCGGACGGCGCACCGTCGGTGTCTACGCCCGCCCCGAGGGCGACGAGGACGCCCCGTGGACGCAGCACGCCGACGGTGTCCTCACGGCAGGAGAACACCCGGACACCACCGAGGAGTTCACGGCGTGGCCGCCGGCCGGTGCCGAACCGCTGGACCTGGACGGCCTGGACGAGCGGCTGGCCGGGGCGGGCTTCCGCTACGGCCCGGCCTTCCGCGGGCTGCGCGCGGCCTGGCGGCGCGGCGAGGACGTGTTCGCCGAGGTCGCGCTGGACGAGGGCGTGAGCGGCGAGGCGGGCGCGTTCGGGATCCACCCGGCGCTCCTGGACGCCGCGCTGCACGCCACCGCGTTCCTGGGGCTCGGCGGGGTGCCGTTCTCCTGGCAGGACGTCAGCCTGCACGCCACCGGGGCGTCGGTGATCCGGGTGCGGCTGTCCGCGACCGGGGACGACTCCGTCGCGGTCGAGCTCGCCGACGCGGCGGGCGGTCCGGTCGCCTCGGTCGGCTCGCTGCTGCTGCGGGCCCTCCCGGCCTCAGCGGGAGTGGGGCCGGAGCGGGACGCGATGTTCGAGCTGCGCTGGTCCCGGCCGCGCGGCGGCGCGCAGGCCCCCGCCTCGGTGGCCGTGCCGGACGAGGATCCGCTCGGCCTCGGTCTGCAGCCGACGGCGGGCGCCGGCCCGGCCGAGGTGGTCCTCGTGCCGCTCGCGGGCGATCCGGCCGACCCGGTCGGCTCGGCCCACGTCTTGACGGCCCGGGCCCTGGCCCGGCTCCAGGAATGGCTCACCGACGGGACGAGCGAAGGCAGGCTGGTCTTCGTGACCCGCGGCGCCGTCGCCACCGGCGCGGACGACGAGGTCACCGACCCGGCCGCGGCCGCCGTCTGGGGCCTGGTGCGCTCCGCACAGGCCGAGCACCCGGGCCGCTTCGGGCTCGTCGACCTGGACCCGGCCGGCGGCCCGCTGCCCGAGCGGGCGCTCGGCGGCGACGAGCCGCAGCTGGCCGTGCGCGGCGGCCACGTCCTCGCGGCCCGGCTGGCCCGGGCGGCTGCGGTGGAAGCCACCGGCAGCACGTGGGACCAGGACGGGACCGTCCTGATCACCGGCGGCACCGGTGGGCTCGGCGCCGTCCTCGCCCGACACCTGGCCGCCGAGCACGGCGTCCGGCGTCTGCTGCTCGCGAGCCGCCGGGGCGCCGAGGCCGAAGGCGCCGCCGACCTGTCGGCGCAGCTCTCCGGACTGGGCGCTGCCGTCGTCGTCGAGGCCTGCGACCTCACCGACCGCGCCGCCGTGGAGCGCCTGATCGCGGGCGTGCCGGCCGAGAACCCGCTGACCGCCGTGGTGCACGCCGCCGGTGTGCTCGACGACGGCGTGATCGAGTCGCTCACCCCCGAACGGCTCGCCGCCGTGCTGCGGCCCAAGGCCGACGGCCTGTGGCACCTGCACCAGGCCACCCGCGCGCTCGACCTCGCCGCCTTCGTCGTCTTCTCGTCCTTCTCCGGCACGGTCGGCGCGGCCGGCCAGGGCAACTACGCCGCCGGCAACGCCTTCGCGGACGCGCTCGTGCGCACCCGCCGCGCCGTCGGACTCCCCGGGCAGTCGCTCGGTTGGGGCCCGTGGGCACCGGTCGGCGGTATGACCGACGGTCTGACGGACGCGGACCTCGACCGGCTGGCCCGACTCGGCACCCCGGCGCTCTCCGAGGCCGCCGGCACCGCGCTGTTCGACGCCGCCCTCGCCCGCCCCGAGTCGGTCCTCCTCCCCGTCCGGCTGGACCTCCCGGCGCTGCGCGCCCGGGGCGAGGTGCCGCCACTGCTGCGCGGCCTGATCCGCACCCCCGCCCGGCGCGCCGCCGTGACGGCGTCCGAGGCGTCGGGCGCCCTCGCCCGCCGACTGGCCGGGCTGGACGACCGCGGCCGCACCGAGGCCGTCGTCGAGCTGGTCCGCGGCCAGGTGGCCGCCGTGCTGCGGCACGCCGACCCGTCCGAGGTCGACACCCACCGCCCGTTCCAGGACCTCGGCTTCGATTCGCTCACCGCCGTCGAGCTGCGCAACCGGCTGAGCGCCGCCACCGGCCTGCGCACCTCGGCCACCGTGGTGTTCGACTACCCGACCGTCACCGCCCTGGCCGGGCACGTCCTGGAGGGGCTCACGGGCGCCCAGGCGCCCGCCGCCGCGGCCCCCGTGCGCGCGGCGGCCGACGACGACCCGATCGTCATCGTCGGCATGAGCTGCCGCTACCCCGGCGGCGTCGCCTCGCCCGAGGACCTGTGGCGCCTGGTGCGCGAGGGCACCGACGCGATCTCCGGCCTGCCCACCGACCGCGGCTGGGACGTCGACGCGCTCTACCACCCGGACCCGGACCACCTCGGCACCAGCTACACCCGCTTCGGTGGCTTCCTGCACGAGGCCGCCGACTTCGACCCGGGCTTCTTCGGCATGAGCCCGCGCGAGGCGCTGGCCACCGACGCCCAGCAGCGCCTGCTGTTGGAGGCCTGCTGGGAGGCGGTCGAGCGGGCCGGGATCGACCCGGTGTCGCTGCGCGGCAGCCGCACCGGCGTGTTCGCCGGCGTGATGTACAACGACTACTCCGCGCTGCTCGCCGGAGGCCGGTACGAGGGCCACCAGGGCAGCGGGACCTCGCCCAGCATCGCTTCCGGACGCGTGTCCTACACCCTCGGCCTGGAGGGCCCGGCCGTCACCGTCGACACCGCGTGCTCGTCGTCGCTCGTCGCCATGCACTGGGCCATGCAGGCGCTGCGCGCCGGCGAGTGCACGCTCGCGCTGGCCGGCGGTGTCACGGTGATGTCCACCCCGACCTCGCTGATCGAGTTCTCCCGTCAGCGCGGCCTCGCCCCGGACGGGCGCTGCAAGGCGTTCTCCGACCGGGCCGACGGGGTCGGCTGGTCCGAGGGCGTCGGCGTGGTCGCCCTGGAGCGCCTGTCCGACGCACGTCGCAACGGGCACCCGGTGCTGGCCGTCGTGCGTGGCTCCGCCGTCAACCAGGACGGCGCCTCCAACGGGCTCACCGCCCCGAACGGGCCGTCCCAGCAGCGCGTCATCCGTCAGGCCCTGGCGACCGCCGGGCTCGTGCCGGCCGACGTCGACGTGGTCGAGGCGCACGGCACCGGCACCTCCCTGGGCGACCCGATCGAGGCCCAGGCACTGCTCGCCACCTACGGCCAGGACCGCGAACTCCCGCTGCTCCTCGGCTCGGTGAAGTCCAACCTCGGCCACACCCAGGCCGCCGCGGGCGTCGCGGGCGTGATCAAGACGGTGCTGGCGATGCGGCACGGCGTCGTGCCCCGCACCCTGCACGCCGCCGAGCCCTCCTCCCACGTGGACTGGGACGAGGGCGCGGTGGAGCTGCTGACCGAGGAGGCGGACTGGCCGGACACCGGCCGGCCGCGCCGGGCCGGCGTGTCGTCGTTCGGTTTCAGCGGCACCAACGCCCACGTGATCCTCGAACAGGCCCCCACAGCGGCGGTGCACGTCCGGACTCCCGCCGTTGCGGAGCCCGTCCTGCTCTGGCCGCTGGCCGGCCGCAGCCAGGCCGCGCTGCGCGACCAGGCCGCTCGCCTGCGCGCGTTCGCCGGCGCGGACCCGGCGGCGAGCCCGGCCGACCTCGGCCTCTCGCTCGCCACGACCCGCTCCGGCTTCGACCACCGCGCCGTCGCCGTCGGCGGCGACCGCGACGAGCTGCTCGCCGCCCTGAGTGCCATCGCCGCGGGCGAGTCCGCCGCCGGGCTGGTCGCGGGCGAGACCGGCGCCGGCAAACTCGCCGTGCTGTTCGCCGGCCAGGGCGCCCAGCGCCTCGGCGCCGGACGCGAACTCGCCGAGCGCTTCCCGGTGTTCGCCGAGGCGCTGGAGGAGGTGCTGCGCGAGTTCGGCCCCCGTCTGGACCGCCCGCTGCGCGACGTGCTGTGGGGCGAGGACGAGGAGCTGCTGAACCGCACCGGCTGGGCGCAGCCCGCGATCTTCGCCGTCGAGGTCGCGCTGTTCCGCCTGGTCACCTCGCTCGGCGTGCGCCCCGACGTGCTGCTCGGCCACTCCGTCGGCGAGATCGCCGCCGCACACTGCGCCGGGGTGCTCTCGCTCGCCGACGCGTGCGCGCTCGTCGCCGCGCGGGCCCGTCTGATGGACGCACTGCCCGAGGGCGGCGCCATGGTCTCCGTCGAGGCCACCGAGGACGAGGTGCTGCCGCGCCTGGCGCCCGGCGTCTCCGTCGCGGCCGTCAACGGTCCCCGGGCCGTCGTCGTCTCCGGCTTGGAGGACGAAGTCCTGCGCATCGCCGGGGAGTTCGCGGCCGAGGGCCGCAGGACCAAACGGCTGCGCGTCTCGCACGCCTTCCACTCGCCGCTGATGGAACCGATGCTGGAGGAGTTCCGGCGTACCGTCGCGGAGCTGGAGTTCCGCGCGCCGGCCGTCCCGATCGTCTCCGACACCACCGGCGAGCTCGCCACCGAGGCCGAGCTGTGCTCCCCGGACCACTGGGTCGAGCACGTCCGCCGGGCCGTGCGCTTCGCCGACGGCGTCCGGACCGCCCGCGCGGCCGGCGCCGCCACCTTCCTCGAACTCGGCCCCGACAGCGTGCTGTCCGCGCTGACCGAGGAGGTCCTGGCCGAGGACGTCCTGGCGGACGCCGCTGCCGTGGCGGCCGTCCCGCTGCTGCGCGCTGCACGTCGCGAGGAACGGACCGCCGCCCTGGCCCTGGCCGCGCTGCACGTGCGCGGCCACGCCCTCGACTGGGCCGCGCTGTACGCGGGCACCGGCGCCCGCCGCACCGACCTGCCCACCTACGCGTTCCAGCACGAGCGCTACTGGCCCGAGGCCGAGCCCGGCACCGCCCACCCGTCGCCCGCCGCCCCCGCCGACTCCGCCCTGTGGGGCGCCGTCGAGCGCGGCAGCGCCGCCGAACTCGCCGACCTGCTCGGCCTGCGCGACGAACAGCACGCCGGCCTCTACGCCCTCCTGCCCGCCCTCGCCGACTGGCGCCGCACCCGGCACGAGAAGGCGCAGCTCGACGCGGCCCGCTACCGCGTCCACTGGCGGCCCGTCCGCCCGGCGGCCGCGCCCGTGCTGGACGGCACCTGGCTGGTCGTGACCGTTGACGGCATCGACGACGCCGAACTGCTCGAAGCCCTGCGCGGCCACGGCGCCCGGCTGGAGCGGCTGGCGGTCGACGAGGCCTGCCGGGACCGGGCCGAACTCGCCACCCGCATCGCCGGGTTCGGCGAGCTGAGCGGCATCCTGTCGCTCGTCGCGCTGGCCGACCGGCCCGTCCCCGGGCCCGGCCTGCCCGAGGGCATCGCGCTCGGCGTCGTCCTCGCCCAGGCCCTCGGCGACCTGCACTCCGCCGCACCGCTGTGGACCGTCACCCGCGGAGCCGTCTCCACCGGGCCCGCCGACCCGCTCACCAACCCCGTCCAGTCCGCCGCCTGGGGCCTCGGCCGGGTCGCCGCCCTGGAAAGGCCGCAGGCGCCGGGCGGGCTGGTCGACCTGCCGCCGGTACTGGACGCGCCGACCGTGCAGGGCCTGGTCGGCGTCCTGGCGGCCGGTGTGCGCGGCGGCGAGGACCAGGTCGCGCTGCGCGGCACCGCCGCGTACGGCCGCCGCCTGGTGCGGCACGCCGTCGACGAGCTGCCCCGTGCCGAGGAGTTCACCGCCGACGGCACCGTCCTCGTCACCGGCGGCACCGGCGCGCTCGGCGCCGAGGTGGCCCGCTGGCTGGCCCGCAGCGGCGCCCGGCACCTCGTGCTCACCGGCCGCCGTGGCCCGGACGCCCCCGGCGCCGGCGAGCTCGTCGCCGAACTCGCCGAACACGGCGCCTCCGCGACCGTCGTCGCCTGCGACGTCGCCGACCGCGACGCGCTCGCCGCCGTCCTTGCCGCCATCCCGGCCGAGCACCCGCTGACCGGCGTCGTGCACGCCGCCGGCGTCGGCCAGGCCGCCCCGCTCACCGACACCCCCCTGGAGGACCTGTACGGCCTCACCGCCGCCAAGCTGCACGGCGCCGCCCACCTCGACGCCCTACTCGCCGACCACGACCTGGACTTCTTCGTCCTGTTCTCCTCCGTCGCCGGCATCTGGGGCAGCGCCGGCCAGAGCGCCTACGCCGCCGCCAACGCCTACCTCGACGCCCTCGCCGAGAACCGCCGCGCCCGCGGCCTGACCGCCACCTCGATCGCCTGGGGCCCGTGGGCCGGCGCCGGCATGGCCGCACACGAGGCCGTCTCCGACGGGCTGCGCCGCCAGGGCCTGCGCTTCCTCGCCCCGGAGACCGCGCTCACCGAGCTGCGCCGTGCGATCGTCCACGAGGACGTCGCCGTGACCGTCGCGGACGTCGACTGGGAGCGCTACGCCCCCGTCTTCACCGCTGCCCGGCCGAGCGTGCTGTTCGACGAGCTGCCCGAGGTCCGTGCCCTCGCCCGCGGCGCCGAGGCCGACACGGGCGCCGCCTCCGACCTCGTCCGTCGGCTGCGCGGCCTGCCCGAGGCCGAGCGGGACCGGTTGCTCGTCGACTTGGTGCGCCGGGAGGCGGCCGCCGTCCTCGGCCACGGCTCCGTCGACGGGGTGCCCGACAAGCGTGCCTTCCGTGACGCCGGCTTCGACTCGCTCACCGCCGTCGAGCTGCGCAAGCGCCTCGCGGTGCTGACCGGCCTGCCGCTGCCCAGCACGATGGCCTTCGACCACCCGACGCCGGTCGCGCTGGCCGCCTTCCTGCGCGGCGAACTGCTCGAAGGACCACAGGAGGTGACGGCACACCCGGTCGCCGCCGCCGACCCCGACGAGCCGATCGCCATCGTCGGCATGGGCTGCCGCTTCCCCGGCGGCGCGGCCACCCCCGAGCAGCTGTGGCGGCTGGTCGCCGAGGGCACCGACGCCATCTCCGAGTTCCCGGACAACCGCGGCTGGGACACCGGACTCCACGACCCCGACCCGGACACGCCCGGCCGCACCTACTCCACCCGGGGCGGCTTCCTGCACGGGGCCGGGGAGTTCGACGCCGCGTTCTTCGGCATCTCCCCGCGCGAGGCCCTCGCCATGGACCCGCAGCAGCGCCTGCTGCTGGAGACCACCTGGGAGGCCCTCGAATCCGCGGGCATCGACCCGTCCTCCGTGCACGGCAGCGCCACCGGCACCTTCATCGGGTCCACGTACCAGGAGTACGGGCTCGGCATGGACGACAGCTCCGCCGGGCACGCCGTCACCGGCACCAGCCCGAGCGTGCTCTCCGGCCGCCTCGCCTACCTGTTCGGACTGGAGGGCCCGGCCGTCACCGTCGACACCGCGTGCTCCTCCTCGCTCGTCGCGCTGCACCTGGCCTGCCAGTCGCTGCGCGGCGGCGAGAGCTCCCTCGCGCTCGCCGGCGGCGCCACCGTCATGACCAACCCGAACGCCTTCATCGCCTTCAGCCGCCAGCGCGCGCTCGCCGCCGACGGCCGCTGCAAGGCCTTCTCCGAGGCCGCCGACGGCATGACCCTCGCCGAGGGCGTCGGCGTCGTCGTCCTGGAGCGGCTCTCCGACGCCGAGCGCAACGGCCACCCCGTGCTCGCCGTCGTCCGCGGCTCCGCGATCAACCAGGACGGCGCCTCCAACGGGCTCACCGCGCCCAACGGGCCGTCCCAGCAGCGCGTCATCCGCCAGGCCCTCGCCAACGCGGGCCTGACGCCGGACGACGTCGACGCCGTCGAGGCGCACGGCACCGGCACCGCCCTCGGCGACCCGATCGAGGCCCAGGCCCTCCAGGCCGCGTACGGCCGCGACCGCGACCCGCGACGCCCGCTGCTGCTCGGCTCCGTCAAGTCCAACATCGGCCACACCCAGTCGGCGGCCGGCGTCGCCGGCGTGATCAAGATGGTCCAGGCGCTGCGCTACGGCGTGCTGCCGGCCACCCTGCACGCGGACGAGCCGTCCTCGCACATCGACTGGACCCCGGGCACCGTCACCCTGCTGAACGAGCCCGCACCCTGGCCGGCCGGCGAGCGGACCCGCCGCTGCGCGGTGTCCTCCTTCGGCATCAGCGGCACCAACGCGCACGTCGTGCTGGAGGAGGCACCCGCCGCCGCCGAGACCCCGGTCGCCGAGACCCCGGACGGCGTCGTGCCGTGGGTGCTCTCCGCGCGCACACCGGGCGCCCTGCGCGCCCAGGCCGCACGCCTCGCCGACCACCTCGACGCCGAGCCGGACCTGCGCCCGCGCGACGTCGGGCACACCCTGCTGACCACCCGCGCCCTGTTCGAGCACCGGGCCGTCGTGCTCGGCACCGACACCGCCGAACTGCGCGAGGGCCTCGCCGCGCTCGCCACCGGCGCCTCCGCGCCGACCGCCGTCCACGGCCTCGCCGAGGACGGTGGTCGGACGGTCTTCGTGTTCCCCGGCCAGGGCGCGCAGTGGGCCGGCATGGGCGCCCGCCTGCTCGACGAGTCGCCGGTGTTCGCCGAGCGCATCGCCGAGTGCGCGGCGGCCCTGTCCGCGCACGTCGACTGGTCGCTGCTCGACGTGCTGCGCCAGGCCGAGGGCGCGCCCGCGCTGGACCGCGTCGACGTCGTCCAGCCCGCGACCTTCGCCGTCATGGTGGCCCTCGCCGAGCTGTGGCGCGCCCACGGGATCCACCCGGACGCCGTGGTGGGCCACTCCCAGGGCGAGATCGCCGCGGCCGTCGTCGCCGGGGCGCTCTCCCTGGAGGACGGCGCCCATGTGGCCGCGCTGCGCAGCCGGCTGATCGGCCACGTCCTGGCGGGCTCCGGCGGGATGGTCTCCGTGCCGCTGCCGGCCGACGAGGTCGAGGAGCGGCTGCGCTCGCGCGGCGGCGGGCTGACCGTCGCCGCCGTGAATGGCCCGCGGACCGTCGTCGTCGCCGGTCCGGCCGGTGAACTCGACGAGCTGATGGCCGAGTTCGAGGCCGAGGGCCTGCGGGCCCGGCGGATCAGCGTGGACTACGGCTCGCACTCCGCCCAGGTCGAACTCCTCAGGGACGACCTGCTCACGGCCCTCGCCCCCGTGCGGCCTCGCGCCGCCCAGGTGCCGTTCTTCTCCACCGTCACCGGCGACTGGCTCGACACCACCGCCATGGACGCCGGCTACTGGTACCGCAACCTGCGGCAGCCCGTGCGCTTCGACCCGGCCGTGCGGGAGCTGCTGGCCCAGGGCCACGGCCTGTTCGTCGAGGTCAGCCCGCACACCGTGCTCACCATGGCGATCGAGGCCACCGCCGAGGACCGAGGCGACCGCGCCACCGCCGTCGGCACCCTGCGCCGCGACAAGGGCGGCACCGACCGCTTCCTCGCCTCACTCGCCGAGGCCTTCGTCCGCGGCGGGCGGGCCGACTGGTCCGCCCTCGTGGCCGGCGGGCGCCGCGTCCCGCTGCCCACCTACGCCTTCCAGCACGAGCACCTGTGGGCCGTCGCGCCGCGCCCCGGCGGGGCACCGGAGGACGGCGAGTTCTGGAGCGCCGTCGAGGAGGCCGACATCGAGGCGCTGGCCGCCCGGCTGCGCATCGACAGCGATGCGCTCGCGCCGGTGCTGCCCGCGCTGTCAGACTGGCACCGCCGCCGGCGGGAGCGCTCGACGCTCGACTCCTGGCGCTATCGGGCGACGTGGAAGCCGCTCACCGCCGCCTCCGCCCGCCTGGACGGCACCTGGCTGCTCGTCACCGCTGTGGACGGCGAGGGCGAGGACGTCGTCGAGGCCCTGACCGCGCACGGCGCCCGGGTCGAAACGCTCGTCCTGGACGACACCTGCACCGACCGGCAGCGGCTCGCCGGCCTCCTCGACTCCGCCTCCGGGGACCTGGCCGGGATCGTCTCCCTGCTCGCCACCGCCGGGCGGCCGAGCGAGCGCCACCCCGCCCTGCCCCAGGGCGTCGCGCTCACCCTCGCGCTGATCCAGGCCCTCGGCGACACCGGCCAGGACGCCCCGCTGTGGTGCCTCACCCGCGGCGCCGTCGCCGCCGGGCGCACCGACCGGGTCGCCAACCCGGTCCAGGCGCAGGTCCACGGCCTCGGCTGGACGGCCGCCCTGGAGCATCCGCAGCGCTTCGGCGGCGTCGTCGACCTGCCGGACGTGCTCGACCGGCGCGGCGGCGAGCGGCTGGCCGCCGTGCTGGCCGCCCGCGACGAGGACCAGGTGGCGATCCGCCCCTCCGGCGCCTTCGCCCGCCGCATCGTCCGTGCCGAGGCCGTCACCCGTGCCGAGAACCGGCCGCTGCGCGGCACCGTCCTGATCACCGGCGGCACCGGCACCCTGGCCCCGCACCTGGCCCGCCGGCTCGCCGCCGAGGGCGCCGAGCGGATCGTGCTCACCAGCCGCCGCGGCCCCGCCGCGCCCGGCGCCGCCGACCTCCTCGCCGAACTCGCCGCCGCGGGCTGCGAGGCCGCGATGCTGGCCTGCGACCTCACCGACCGCGACGCCGTCGAGCGGATGCTCGCCGACCTCGCGGCCGCCGGCCACGAGGTGCGGACCGTCGTGCACACCGCCGCCGTCATCGAGCTGCTGTCCGTCGAGGAGACCACCCCCGAGGCGTTCGCCAAGGTCCTGCACGCCAAGACCGCAGGCGCCCGCCACCTCGACGAGCTCCTGCCCGACGACCAGCTCGACGCCTTCGTGCTGTACTCCTCCACCGCCGGCCTGTGGGGCAGCGGCCGGCACGCGGCCTACGTCGCCGGCAACGCCTACCTCAACGCGCTCGCCGAGCACCGCCGCGCCCGCGGCGGCCGGGCGACCGCGATCTCCTGGGGCATCTGGGCCGACGACCTGAAGCTCGGCCGGGTCGACCCCGGCCAGATCCGCCGCAGCGGCCTGGTCTTCATGGACCCGTCGCTCGCCCTGGACGGGCTGCGCCAGGCCCTGGACGCCGACGAGCAGGTGCTCGCGATCGCCGACGTCGACTGGGAGCGCTACCACCCGGTCTTCACCTCCGGCCGCCCGACCGCGCTGTTCGAGGACGTCCCCGAGGTGCGCCGGCTCGCCGAGGCCGCCGAACGCCCTTCCGGGGACGGCGAGTTCGCGGCCCGGCTGCGCGCCCTGCCGGCCGCCGAGCAGGAGCGCCGGCTGCTGGACCTGGTCCGCGCCGAGGCGGCGACCACGCTCGGCCACGCCTCGCCCGAGGTCCTGTCCGAGCAGCGGGCCTTCCGCGACGTCGGCTTCGACTCGCTGACCGCCGTCGACCTGCGCAACCGGCTGACCGCCGCGACCGGTCTCACGCTGCCCAGCACCCTCGTGTTCGACCACCCGAACCCGCTCGCCCTGGTGCGCCACCTGCGCGAGAAGATCGCCGGCGCCGTCGGCGGCCCCGCCGCCACCATGGTGAGCGTCGCACCGGACGAGCCGATCGCGATCATCGGAATGAGCTGCCGTTACCCCGGCGGGATCGCCTCGCCCGAGGACCTGTGGCGGCTCGTCACCTCGGGCGGCGACGCCATCACCGAGTTCCCGGCGGACCGCGGCTGGGACACCGAGGGGCTGTACGACCCGGACCCGGACGCGCCCGGCCGCACGTACTCGGTGCGCGGCGGCTTCCTGCAGGGCGTCGCCGACTTCGACGCCGCGTTCTTCGGCATCTCCCCGCGCGAGGCCCTCGCCATGGATCCGCAGCAGCGCCTCCTCCTGGAGACGGCCTGGGAGGCGATGGAGCGCGCAGGCCTCGACCCGTCCGCCCTGCGCGGCAGCCTCACCGGCACCTTCATCGGCGCCAGCTACCAGGACTACAGCCCCGGCGACTCCGCCCAGGACGGCGCCGAGGGCCACCTCGTCACCGGCACCATCCCCAGCGTCCTGTCCGGCCGGCTCTCCTACACCTTCGGCTTCGAGGGCCCGGCCGTCACGCTCGACACCGCGTGCTCGTCCTCGCTCGTCGCCCTGCACCTGGCCTGCCAGTCGCTGCGCAACGGCGAGAGCTCCCTCGCCCTGGCCGGCGGCGTCAGCGTGATGGCCACGCCCAACGCGTTCGTCGGCTTCAGCCGCCAGCGCGCGATGGCCGTCGACGGCCGCTGCAAGGCCTACGCCGAGGCCGCCGACGGCATGAGCCTCGCCGAGGGCGTCGGCCTCGTCCTGGTCGAGCGCCTCTCCGACGCCCAGCGGCTCGGCCACCCGGTGCTCGCCGTCCTGCGCGGCTCCGCCGTCAACCAGGACGGCGCCTCCAACGGCCTCACCGCGCCCAACGGGCCCGCGCAGCAGCGCGTGATCCGCGCCGCGCTCGCCGGCGCCCGGCTCGCCCCGGGCGAGGTCGACGCCGTCGAGGGCCACGGCACCGGCACCAGGCTCGGCGACCCGATCGAGGCGCAGGCGCTGCTCGCGACCTACGGCCAGGACCGCGAACTGCCGCTGCTGCTCGGCTCGGTGAAGTCCAACCTCGGCCACACCCAGATGGCCTCCGGCGTGGCCGGCGTCATCAAGACCGTGCTCGCGCTGCGCAGCGGCGTGCTCCCGGCCAGCCTGCACATCGACCGGCCCTCCAGCCACGTCGACTGGACGGAGGGCGCCATCGAGCTCCTCGCCGAGGCACGCGACTGGCCCGAGACCGGGCGTCCTCGCCGGGCCGCCGTCTCCTCCTTCGGGCTCAGCGGCACCAACGCACACGTGATCCTCGAACAGGCGCCGACCGCCGTCGTGGCCGCTGCGCCGACGGACGGCGACACCGTGCCCTTCACGCTGTCCGCCCGTACCGACGAGGCCCTGCGCGCCCAGGCCGAGCGGCTGCTGACCGCGCTCGACGAGCGGCCCGAACTGCCTCTCGCCGACCTGGCGTTCTCCCTCGCCACCACCCGCACCGCGCTCGACCGGCGCGCCGCCGTCACCACCGGCGACCGCGCCGAGCTGCGGCGCGCCCTCGCCGCGCTGCGGGACGGGCTGCCGGACGCGGCCCTGGTCGCCGGTCGACCGGCCGCGGGTGGCCTGGCCTTCCTGTTCACCGGCCAGGGCAGCCAGTACCCGGCCATGGGCAGGGAGCTGTACGACCGGTACCCGGTGTACGCGGAGGCGCTCGACGCCGTCCTGGCCCGATTCGACCTCGCAGACGAACGGCCCGTCCGGGACGTCCTGTTCGCGGAGGAGGGTTCGGCTCAGGCGGCTCTGCTGGACGACACGGGGTATGCGCAGCCGGCGTTGTTCGCGCTGGAGGTGGCGCTGTTCCGGTTGGTGGAGTCGTGGGGTCTGCGCCCGGATGTCGTGGTCGGGCATTCGATCGGCGAGATCGCGGCGGCGCACGTGGCGGGGGTGTTCTCGCTGGAGGACGCGTGCACGCTGGTCGCGGCTCGGGCCCGGCTGATGTCCGAACTCCCCGGTGGGGGAGCGATGGTGTCCGTCGAGGCGCCGGAGGCGGAGGTGCTGCCGCTGCTGACGGACGGCGTCTCGATCGCCGCCGTCAACGGGCCCACGTCGGTGGTCCTCGCGGGCGACGAGAGCGAAGTCCTGCGCATCGCCGGGCAGTTCGAGGCCCAGGCGCGGCGCACCAAGCGACTGCGCGTGTCGCACGCCTTCCACTCGCCGCTCACGGAGCCGATGCTCGACGCCTACACCCGCGTCGCCGCCACGCTCACCTACCACGCCCCGGCGATCCCGCTGATCTCCACGGTCACCGGCGCGCCCGCCACCGCCGACGAACTCGCCGCGCCCGCGTACTGGGCCCGGCAGGTGCGCGCCACCGTCCGCTTCGCCGACGCCGTCCGCGCCCTCGCCGGCCACGGCGCCGCCGCCTTCCTCGAACTCGGCCCGGACGGCGTCCTCACCGCCGCCGCCCGCGACACCCTCGGCGACGGCGCACACCTCGCCGGCGTGCCCGCACTGCGGCGTGGCCGGCCCGGCGTCCCGACCCTGACGGCCGCGCTGGCCCGGCTGTTCGTTCAGGGCGTGAGCCCCGACTGGACGGCCGTCTTCGCCGGCACCGGTGGCCGCCGCGCCGACCTGCCCACGTACCCGTTCCAGCGGGAGCGTTACTGGCCGGAGGGGCGGTCCGCCCCGTCGGTGGGATCCGACCCCGTGGATGCCGAGTTCTGGGCCGCCGTCGACCGCGGCGACCTCGGCACGCTCGGCACCGGGCTCGACCTCGACCGGGACACCGTGGCCGCCCTGTCCACCTGGCGCCGCGCCCGGCGTGAACGCTCCACCGTCGACGCCTGGCGCTACCGCGCCGCCTGGGTGCCGCTCGACGCGAAGGGCGCTGTTGCGGCCCGGCCGTCCGGCCGCTGGCTGGTGCTCGCCTCGGACGACGCGAGCTGGGCGGACGGGCTCGTCGACGCGGTGACCCTCCGTGTCGTCGGCGACCGGGCCGCACTCGCTTCACAGCTCCGTGACGTGACCGCGGAAGAGCGTGAGTTCACCGGCGTCCTGTCCCTGCTCGCGCTCGGCGACGACCCGCTCGCGGCCACCGTCACCGCCGTCCAGGCCCTCGGCGACGCGAACATCACCGCCCCGCTGTGGTGCCTCACCCGCGGCGCTGTCGCCACCAGCCGCTCCGACCGGCCCGCCGACCCCCGGCAGGCCGCCGTCTGGGGCCTCGGCCGCTCCGCCGCCCTCGAACTGCCCACCCGCTGGGGCGGCCTGATCGACGTGCCGGAGCAGCTGGACGACACCGCGCTGCGCCGTCTGGCCGCCGCGCTCGCCCGCACCGACGGCGAGGACCAGCTCGCCGTCCGCGCCTCCGGCACCTTCGCCCGGCGCCTCGTGCGGCACCCGCTGGATCACCCGCTGGGCGAGCGCCCGGCCGCCAGGCCGTACACGCCCACCGGCACCGTCCTGATCACCGGCGGCACCGGCGGACTCGGCGGGCAGCTCGCCCGCCGCCTCGCCGCGCAGGGCGCCGCGCACCTGCTGCTGCTGAGTCGCCGCGGCGCGGACGCCCCCGGCGCGACCGAGCTCCGCCGGGAACTCACCGCGGCCGGAGCGACCGTCACCCTGGCCGCCTGCGACGTCGCGGACCGGGACGCCCTCGCGGCCGTCCTCGCCACGGTGCCCGCCGACCAGCCGCTCACCGCCGTGTTCCACACCGCCGGCGTCGTCGCCGACGGCACCCTCGACACCCTGACCGCCGAGCGGTTCGCCGAGGTGCTCCGCCCCAAGGCCGACGCCGCGCTCCACCTCGACGAGCTGACCCGCGACGCCGACCTCGCCGCCTTCGTCCTGTTCACCTCCACCGCCGGCACCATCGGCGCGGCCGGACAGGCCAACTACGCGGCCGCCAACGCCTTCCTCGACGCCCTCGCCGAACGGCGGCGCGCCGACGGCCGACCGGCCACCGCGATCGCCTGGGGCCCGTGGGCCGGCGACGGCATGGCCGGGGCCGACAGCGGCGTCGAGCAGCGGGTGCGCCGGGGTGGCTACACCCCGATGGTGCCGCAGCGCGCCCTGGCCGCCCTCGGGCACGCGCTCGACCACGACGACACCGCGCTCACCGTCGCCGACATCGACTGGCAGCGCTTCGCCGCCGTGTTCACCGCGCAGCGGCCCGTCCCGCTGATCGCCCAGCTGGTCGGACCGGCGGACCGGCCGATGGCGTCCGCCCCGGAGTCCGGACTGCGTCAGCGCCTGGCCGAGCTCTCCGAGCGGGCCCGGGAGCGGTTCGTCCTCGACTTCGTGCGCACCCGCGTCGCGGCCGTCCTGGGCCACGCGGGCGGCGAGCGCGTCGGCGCCGACCAGCCCTTCACCGACCTCGGCATGGACTCCCTCACCACCGTCGAACTGCGCAACGCCCTCACCGCCGTCACCGGCCTGACCCTGCCCGCCACCCTGGTCTACGACCACCCGACCCCGGCCGACCTGGCCGCCCACCTGCTCGCCGAACTCCTCGGTGCCCTGCCCGAACCCGACCGGGCCCCGGCCCTGCGGGACGTCGCGGACGACCCGATCGTGATCGTCGGCATGGCCTGCCGCTTCCCCGGTGGCATCGAGTCGCCGGAGGACCTCTGGCAGCTGCTCGGCGACGGCGCCGACGCCATCCGCCCGTTCCCCGCCGACCGCGGCTGGGACCTCGACACCCTCGGCCGCGGCGGCTCCGCCACCCTCCACGGCGGCTTCCTCGACGGCGTCGGCCGCTTCGACGCCCGCTTCTTCGGCATCTCGCCCCGCGAAGCCCTCGCCATGGACCCCCAGCAGCGCCTCCTCCTGGAGACTTCCTGGGAGGCCCTGGAACGCTCCGGCATAGCCCCCGACCGCCTGCGCGGCAGCGACACCGGCGTCTTCGTCGGCACCAACGGCCAGGACTACCTGACCGTGCTGCGCCGCGGCACCGCCGACGTCCGAGGCCACGCCGCCACCGGCAACACGGCGAGCGTCCTGTCCGGCCGCCTCTCCTACACCCTCGGCCTGGAGGGGCCCGCCGTCACCGTCGACACCGCCTGCTCCTCCGCCCTCGTCTCGCTCCACCTGGCCGCCCGCGCGCTGCGCGCCGGGGAGTGCTCGCTGGCCCTGGCCGGCGGCGCCTCGGTGATGTCCAGCCCGGACGCCTTCGTCGAGTTCACCGCGCAGGGCGGCCTCGCCGCCGACGGCCGCTGCAAGCCCTTCGCCGACGCCGCCGACGGCACCGCGTGGTCCGAGGGCGCGGGCGTGCTCGTCCTGGAGCGGCTCTCGGACGCCCGCCGGCTCGGGCACCCGGTGCTCGCGGTCGTGCGCGGCAGCGCCGTCAACCAGGACGGCGCCTCCAACGGGCTGACGGCCCCCAACGGCCGGGCCCAGCAGCGCGTGATCCGCGCGGCGCTGGCCGACGCGGGCCTGACCGCCGCCGAGGTCGACGCCGTCGAGGCGCACGGCACCGGCACCGCCCTCGGCGACCCGATCGAGGCGCACGCCCTGCTGGCCGCGTACGGGCGGGAGCGCGAACGGCCGCTGCTGCTCGGCTCGGTGAAGTCCAACCTCGGCCACACCCAGGCCGCCGCCGGCGCCGCCGGCGTGATCAAGACGGTGCTCGCGATGCGGCACGGGGAACTGCCGAAGTCGCTGCACGTCGACGCGCCCTCCCGGCACGTCGACTGGACGGCCGGCGCCGTCGAGCTCCTGACGGAGGCCCGCGACTGGCCGGAGACCGGCCGCCCGCGCCGGGCAGGCGTCTCCTCCTTCGGGCTGAGCGGCACCAACGCGCACGTCCTGCTGGAGCAGGCGCCTCCGGCCGTGGATCCGGCCGGTCCGGTGCTGCGCGCAGACGCGGCGCCGTGGGTGGTCTCCGCCCGGTCGGAGGCCGCGCTGGACGCATCCCTCGCGCGCCTGGCCGAGGCGGACGGGCCGTCCGCACTGGACGTCGCCCACTCGCTGGCCGTCGGCCGGGCCTCGCTCGGGCACCGGGCGGTGCTGCTGGACGGCGCCGAGGTCGCGCGCGGCGTCGCCGCCGAGCGCTCGACGGCGTTCCTGTTCTCCGGACAGGGCTCGCAACGACTCGGCATGGGACAGGAGTTGTACGACCGCTTCCCGGTGTTCGCCGAGGCCTTCGACGGCGTCTGCGCGCGACTGGACCAGTTGCTGGACCGACCGCTGCGGGACGTCGTGTGGGGCACGGACGAGGAACTGCTGAACCGGACGGAGTACGCCCAGGCGGGGTTGTTCGCCGTCGAGGTGGCGCTGTTCCGGCTCGTCGAATCGCTCGGCGTGCGGCCCGAGTTCGTGGCCGGGCACTCGATCGGCGAGGTGGCGGCGGCTCATCTGGCCGGAGTGTTCTCGCTGGAGGACGCGTGCACGCTGGTGGCCGCCCGTGGCCGGCTGATGCAGGCGCTGCCGGAGGGCGGCGCGATGCTCGCCGTGGAGGCGCCGGAGGACGAAGTCCTGCCGCAGCTGGGCGAGTCGGTGTCGATCGCGGCGGTGAACGGGCCCACGTCCGTGGTGGTTTCGGGCGACACCGAAGCCGTCGCGGCGATCGAGGCGCACTTCGCCGACCGCCGGACCACGCGCCTGCGGGTCTCCCACGCCTTCCACTCGCCGCTGATGGACCCGATGCTGGACGACTTCCGGGCCGTCCTCGACGGGCTCGCGTACCGGGCGCCGTCGGTCCCGCTGATCTCCAACCTGACCGGAACCCTGGCCGACGGTGTCGAGTCGCCCGACTACTGGGTGCGCCACGTCCGCGAGACCGTCCGATTCGCCGACGGCGTCCGGGCACTGGCGGACGCGGGCGCCACCGCCTTCCTGGAGCTGGGCCCCGACGGCGTCCTCGCCGCGCTTGCCCAGCGCTCCACCGGCGACCGCGACCTCGTCGCCGAACCGGCCTGCCGCCGCGACCGGCCCGAGGAGCAGACGCTCGTCACCGCCCTCGCCCGGCTGCACGTCGCCGGCGTGCCGGTCGACTGGACCGCACTGCTCGCCGGCACCGGCGCCGCGCGCGTCGACCTGCCCACCTACCCGTTCCAGCGCGAGCTGTACTGGCCCGAGCGCGCACCCGAGACCGTCGCCGCCGGCGACCCGGCGGACGCCGCGTTCTGGTCCGCCGTCGAGCGCGCCGACACCGCCGCCCTCGGCACGACCCTGGGCCTCGACGACGACACGTCGCTGACCGCGTTGCTCCCCGCCCTGTCCGCGTGGCGCCGCCGCCGGACCGAGCGGAGCGACGCCGACCGGCTGCGCTACCGCACTGTCTGGAAGCCGTACGCCGCCCCCACCGGCCCGGACACCCTGCCGGGCACCTGGCTCGCCCTCGTCCCGTCCGACCGGGACGACGACGCCTGGACGTCCGCAGTGCTCGCGGCCCTCGGCGCGAACGTCGTGCGCGTGGCGGTCGACGGGGACGACGTTGTGGACCCGGGCCCGCTCGCCGCGCCGGTCACCGGCGTGGTGTCCCTGCTCGCCGCCGCCGAGGGCCTGCCCACCGGGCTCGCCCGGCCGGACGTCCTGCTCGCCGCCCTGGGCGAGGCAGGCGTCGAGGCCCCGCTGTGGTGCCTCACCCGCGGTGCCGTCGCCGTCGGCGACACCGAGGCCCCGCAGGACGCCGCGCAGGCGGCCGTCTGGGGCATCGGCCGGGTGGCCGCCCTCGAACATCCGCAGCGCTGGGGCGGGTTGATCGACCTCCCGGAGGCACCCGACGCCCGCACGTCGGCCCGTCTGCGCGCCCTGCTGACGGCCGGGGACGGCGAGGACCAGCTGGCGCTGCGCCCCGCCGGAGCCTTCGCCCGCCGCCTCGTGCGCGCCACGACGGCCGACACCGCACGCCCGTGGACCCCGCGCGGAACGGTCCTGGTGGTCGGCGACGCGCAGGCCCACGCGGGCCCCACTGCCCGCTGGCTGGCCCGCGCGGGCGCCCGGCAGGTGGTGCTGCTCTCCGGCGTCGACGGCCGGGCCGTCGACCGCCTGCGCGCCGAGCTCGCCGAGCACGGCGCCGAGCTGACGCTCGTCACCGGCACGCCCGGCGACCCGGAGGCTGTCGCCTCCGTCCTCGGGCTCCCCGAGCTCTCCGCCGTCCTCTACGCGGGCCGGGCCGGCGAGCCCGCCGACCACCTCGCCGGGCTGCTCGCCGACGTCAGGGCGCTCGACGAGGCGATCGCGGACCGGGAGCTCGATGCCTACGTGCTGTTCGGGTCGATCACCGGCACCTGGGGCGTGAAGGGGCGGGCCGACGAGGCCGCCGCCAGTGCGCTCCTCGACGCCCTCGCCGAGGGCCGTCGTGCCACCGGGCGGGCCGGTACCGCCGTCTCGTGGGGGGCCTGGGCCAGTAGTACGCCCGACTCCCTGGCCGTGCACCTGCGGGCCAACGGGCTGCCGCCGATGTCGCCCGACCGCGCCCTGACGGCCCTCGCCGCCGCCCTCGACGGCCCCGCCGTCACGGTCGCCGACGTGGCGTGGGAGCGCTTCGCGCCCGCCTTCGCCGAGGCCCGGCCCAGCCGGCTCTTCGCCGACCTGCCCGAGGCCCGCGTGGCCGTCAGTGAGACCGCCGCGAGCGTCGGCGGCTCCGGCCGGGCCGACGCGCTG
This sequence comes from Kitasatospora sp. NPDC101447, assembly GCF_044767225.1. NCBI lineage: Bacteria > Bacillati > Actinomycetota > Actinomycetes > Kitasatosporales > Streptomycetaceae > Kitasatospora > Kitasatospora sp. NPDC101447. The sequence continues at coordinate 222,670 of NZ_JBIWNL010000010.1, read as the reverse complement.
CGCGCCGGCCTGCGCGAGCGGTCGGCCACCGAGCGCACCGATGCCCTGCTGGCGATCGTCCGGGCCGAGTCGGCCGCCGTGCTCGGCCACGCCGACGCCGACGACGTGCCGTCCGGGCACCCGTTCAAGGACCTCGGCTTCGACTCGCTGACCGCCGTCGACCTGCGCAACCGGCTCGACACCGCGACCGGCCTGCGCCTGCCCGCGACCCTCGTGTTCGACTATCCGACCCCGGCGGCCCTCGCCGCCCACCTGCGCGGCGAACTCTTCGACGAGGCCCAGGAGGTGGAGCGTTCGGCTGCCGCGGCCGACACCGACGACCCGATCGTGATCGTCGGCATGGGCTGCCGCTACCCGGGTGGCGTCCGCTCGCCCGAGGACCTGTGGCGGCTCCTGCGGGAGGGCGCCGACGCGATCGGCCCGTTCCCGGCGGACCGCGGCTGGGACCTCGACCGGCTCGCCCACGGCGACCGCGACGGGCGCGGGCGCAGCGTCACCCAGCAGGGCGGGTTCCTGTACGACGCGGGCGAGTTCGACGCCGCCTTCTTCGGGGTCTCCCCGCGCGAGGCGATGGTGGTCGACCCGCAGCAGCGCCTGCTGCTGGAGACCGCGTGGGAAGCGCTGGAACGAGCCGGGATCGACCCGGCGGGCCTGCGCGGCGGCGACACCGGTGTGTTCGTCGGCGGCGGCAGCGGCGACTACCGGCCGGCCATCGGCCAGCTCGGTCACGTCGAGACCGCGCAGTCCGCGAGCCTGCTCTCCGGCCGACTCTCCTACACCCTCGGGCTGGAGGGGCCCTCGGTCAGCGTGGACACCGCCTGCTCGTCCTCCCTGGTGGCCCTGCACCTGGCCGCCCAGGCGCTGCGCTCCGGTGAGTGCTCGCTGGCCCTGGCGGGCGGTGTGACGGTGATGTCGAGCCCGGTCGGGTTCGTCGAGTTCGGCGAGATGGGGGCGCTGTCCCCGGGCGGCCGCTGCCGGACGTTCTCCGACGCCGCCGACGGCACCGCGTGGTCCGAGGGCGTCGGCGTCCTGGTCGTCGAGCGGCTGTCGGACGCCGAGCGCCGCGGCCACCGGGTGCTCGCCGTCCTGCGCGGCTCCGCGACCAACCAGGACGGCGCGTCGAACGGCATCACCGCGCCCAACGGCCCGTCCCAGCAGCGCGTCATCCGGCGCGCCCTGGCCAACGCGGGCCTGGCACCCGCGGAGGTCGACGCCGTCGAGGCGCACGGCACGGGCACGACGCTCGGTGACCCGATCGAGGCCCAAGCACTCCTCGCCACCTACGGCCAGGACCGTGAACGGCCCGTCCTCATCGGCGCGCTGAAGTCCAACCTGGGCCACACCCAGGCCGCCTCCGGCGTGGCCGGCGTGATCAAGATGGTCCTCGCCATGCGGCACGGCCTGCTGCCGCGCACCCTCCACCTCGACGCGCCCTCCCGGCACGTCGACTGGACGGCCGGCGCCGCCGAGCTCCTCACCGAGGAGACCGCCTGGCCGGCCACCGGCCGCCCCCGCCGGGCGGGCGTCTCCGCCTTCGGTGCGAGCGGCACCAACGCCCACGTGATCGTCGAGGCGCCGCCCGCGGCCGAGCCCGCCGAAGCACGTCCGGACGACCGGCCGCTGCCCGTCCCGCTCTCCGCCGCGACGCCGGGAGCGCTGCGCGAGCAGGCCGACCTGATGCTCGGCCGCCTTGCCGCGGACCCGGAGCTGACGGTCCGCGACCTCGGCCACTCGCTGGCCACCACCCGCACGCTGCTCGACCACCGCGCCGCCGTGCTCGCCGCCGACCGCGACGAGCTGGCACAAGGCCTGCGCGCCCTCGCCGACGGGCAGGCCGCGTCCAACCTGGTCCAGGGCGCGGCCCTGGGCGGGAAGACCGCCTTCCTCTTCCCCGGCCAGGGCTCGCAGCGCCCCGGCGCCGGGCGGGAGCTGTACGCGGCGTACCCCGTCTTCGCCGACGCGCTGGACGCCGTCCTGTCGGGCTTCGAGGGACGGCTGGCCGGGCCGCTGCGCCCGGTGCTGTTCGCGGAGGAGGGTTCGGCTCAGGCGGCTCTGCTGGACGACACGGGGTATGCGCAGCCGGCGTTGTTCGCGCTGGAGGTGGCGCTGTTCCGGTTGGTGGAGTCGTGGGGTCTGCGCCCGGATGTCGTGGTCGGGCATTCGATCGGCGAGATCGCGGCGGCGCACGTGGCGGGGGTGTTCTCGCTGGAGGACGCGTGCACGCTGGTCGCGGCTCGGGCCCGGCTGATGTCCGAACTCCCCGGTGGGGGAGCGATGGTGTCCGTCGAGGCGCCGGAGGCGGAGGTGCTGCCGCTGCTGACGGACGGCGTCTCGATCGCCGCCGTCAACGGCCCGCGCTCCGTCGTCATCTCCGGAGACGCGGACGCCGTCGAACGCATCGCCGCCGGATTCGCCGCCGACGGACGCAGGACTAGGCGTTTGCGGGTGAGCCATGCGTTTCACTCCGTACACATGGACGCCATGCTCGACGACTTCGAGCGGACCGCCCGGGGCATCGCCTACACCGCCCCGCGCATCCCGCTCGTGTCCAACCTGACCGGCGACGTGGTCACCGGTGACACCGGGGCGGCGTACTGGGTGCGCCACGTCCGGGAGGCCGTCCGCTTCGCCGACGGCGTCGCCGCCCTCACCGCCCGCGGTGTGCGCCGCCACCTCGAACTCGGCCCGGACGGTGTCCTGTCCGCCCTCGTCCAGGCCGACACCGGGGAGGACGCCGACCCGGCCCGCCCCGTGATCACCGCCACGGCGTTGCGCCACGGCCGCGACGAGCGCACGACCCTGCTCGCCGCCGTCGCCCGCCTGCACACCGACGGGCTCGCGCCGGACTGGTCGGCGGTCTTCGCCGGCACCGGCGCCCAGCGGGTCGACCTGCCCACCTACCCGTTCCAGCGGCAGCGCTACTGGCCCGAGCAGTCGTTCGCCTCGGCCGCGTCCCCGGACGGGGAGTTCTGGACGGCGCTGCGCACCGCGTCCTTCGACGCGCTCGCCGGCACCCTGGACGTCGACGGCGACGCCCTCGCCCAGGTGCTCCCGGCGCTGCGCGACTGGCACGACCGGCGCAAGGAGCAGACTGCCGTGGACGCCCGTCGCCGGCGGATCGTCTGGAAGCCGCTCGACCGGGCGCGCTCCGGCGCCCCGGCCGGCACGTGGCTCGCCGTCCTGCCGTCCGGACACGGCGACGCGGCCTGGACGGACGCCGTCCTCGCCGTGCTCGGCCCGGGCGCCGTCCGGTTGACCGTCGAGGCCGACGCCGACCGCGCCGGCCTCGCCAAGCAGCTCGCCGAACTCCCCTGCCCGGCCGAGGAGATCACCGGTGTGGTGTCCCTCCTGGCGCTCGACGAGTCGGCGGACGGCAGCGTCCCCGGCGGGCTCGTCCGCACCGCCGTCCTGGTGCAGGCCCTCGGCGACGCCCGGATCGGCGCACCCCTGTGGTGCGTCACCCGGGAAGCCGTCGCGGCCGCCCCCGGCGACCGCGTCACCGGCCTGCCCCAGGCAGCCGTCTGGGGCCTCGGCCGAGTGGCGGCGCTCGAACACCCGCAGCGCTGGGGCGGCCTGATCGACCTGCCCGCCACCATCGACCGGCGCGCGGGCACCCTCCTGGCCGCCGTCCTCGCCGACCCGGACGGGGAGGACCAACTGGCCGTCCGGCCCACCGGCGTCCTCGTCCGCCGCCTGGCCGCCACACCGGGCGGGTCCGCGAGCGACCCGACGAGCTGGGACCCGACCGGCACCGTCCTGATCACCGGCGGCACCGGGGCACTCGGCGGTGAGGTCGCCCGCAACCTCGCCGCCGCCGGGGCCCGGCACCTCGTGCTGCTGAGTCGCCGCGGCCCGGACGCCCCCGGCGCGACCGAGCTCCGCCGGGAACTCACCGCGGCCGGAGCGACCGTCACCCTCGCGGCCTGCGACGCGGCCGACCGGGAGGCGCTGGCCGCCGTCCTGGCCGCCGTGCCCGCCGAGCACCCGCTGACGGCCGTCGTCCACGCCGCCGGCGTGCTCGACGACGGCGTCATCGACGGCCTCACCCCCGACCGGTTCGAGGACGTCTACCGCGCCAAAGCCAGCTCGGCCCTCCTGCTCGACGAGCTGACCAGGGACCACGACCTCGCCGTGTTCGCCCTGTTCTCCTCCGCCTCCGCAGCCGTCGGCAACCCCGGCCAGGGCAACTACGCGGCCGCCAACGCCGTCCTCGACGCCCTCGCCGAACGCCGCCGCGCCGACGGACTCGCCGCCACGTCCCTCTCGTGGGGCGCCTGGGCCGGCGGCGGCATGGCCGCCGACGCCCGGGCCGGCGAGGCCGCCCGCCGCACCGGCATCCGGCCGCTCGACCCGGCCGTCGCGGTCGCCGCGCTGCGCCGCGCCGTCCTCGACACCGCGCCGACGACGCTGGTCGCCGACGTCGACCCGGACCGCTTCGTCCGGGCCTTCACCGCCGTCCGCCCGAGCCGACTGCTCGCCGAGCTCCCCGGCTACGCCGACCCGCAGGGTCCGGGTGGGGACAACGCCAACGGCCGCGAGCTGCGGGCCGAACTGGCCGCGCTCAGTCCGGCCCGTCGCTCCGCCGCCCTCCTCGGGCTGGTGCGCGGCCGCGCGGCCGAGGTGCTGGGACTGCCCGGCACCGAGGCCGTCGGCCCCGAGAAGGCCTTCCGTGACCTCGGGTTCGACTCGCTCGGCGCGATCGAGCTGCGCAACCGGCTCGGCGCCGCCACCGGCCTCGACCTGTCCCCGACGCTCGTCTTCGACCACCCGAGCCCGACCGAGCTCGCCGAGCACCTGCTCGGCCTGCTGTTCGAGGGCGACGGCGGGGCCGGAACGGACGGCTCGGACCCCGAGCGCGCCCGCCTGCGGGCGCTCGTCGAGTCCGTCCCGCTGGACCGCCTGCGGCGCAGCGGCGTGCTGGACGCGCTGCTGAGGCTCGCCGACGGTTCGCCCGCCCAGGAATCCGACGACACCGACGCGATCGACGCGATGGACCTGGACGACCTGGTGCAGGCCGCCCTGCGCAACGACCCCGACCACGCCCAGGACTGACGGAGCACTCATGACCACGCCCCACGACAAGGTAGTCGCCGCTCTCCGGTCCTCGATGAAGGAGACCGAACGGCTGCGCACGCAGAACCGTCGACTCCTGGCCGCGGCCGCCGAACCCGTCGCCGTCATCGGCATGGGCTGCCGTTACCCCGGCGGCGTTGCCTCGCCCGAGGACCTCTGGGACCTCGTGGCAGGCGGCACCGACGCCACCGGCGGCTACCCGGCCGACCGCGGCTGGGACCTCGGCGCCCTGGCGGACGCCGGTGTCGACGAGCGCGGCACCCGCGTCTCGCGGCGTGGCGGCTTCCTCGATTCGGTGTCCGGCTTCGACGCCGACTTCTTCGGCATCTCGCCCCGTGAGGCCGTCTCCACCGACCCGCAGCAGCGCCTGCTGCTGGAGACCTCGTGGGAGGCGTTCGAGCGGGCGGGCCTCGACCCGACGGCGCTGCGCGGCAGCCGTACCGGTGTCTTCCTCGGCACCAACGGCCAGGACTACGCGTACCTGCTGGTGCGCTCCCTGGCCGATGCCACCGGCGACATCGGCACCGGCATCGCCGCCTCGGCCCTGTCCGGCCGCCTCTCCTACACCCTCGGGCTGGAGGGCCCGGCGGTCACGGTCGACACCGCCTGCTCGTCCTCTCTGGTCGCCCTGCACTGGGCGGTCCAGGCGCTGCGGGCGGGCGAGTGCACACTGGCGGTTGCGGGCGGCGTCAACGTGATGGCGACGCCCGGCGCGTTGCTGGAGTTCAGCCGCCAGGGCGGACTCGCCTCGGACGGGCGCTGCAAGGCGTTCGCGGACGGCGCCGACGGGACGGGCTGGGCCGAAGGCGTCGGTCTGCTGGTGCTGGAGCGGCTCTCGGACGCCCGCCGCAACGGGCACCGCGTCCTCGCAGTCGTCCGGGGCTCGGCGGTGAACCAGGACGGCGCGTCCAACGGTTTCACCGCGCCCAACGGCCCCTCGCAACAGCGGGTGATCCGCCAGGCTCTCGCCAACGCCGGGCTGTCGGCCGGCGAGGTCGACGCCGTGGAGGGCCACGGGACGGGCACGCCGCTCGGCGACCCGATCGAGGCCCAGGCCCTGCTCGCCACCTACGGGCAGGGCCGGGAGGACGGCCGGCCGCTGTGGCTGGGCTCGATCAAGTCCAACCTCGGCCACGCCCAGGCGGCGGCCGGCGTCGCGGGCGTCATCAAGATGGTGCAGGCGATGCGGGCGGGCGTGCTGCCGAAGACGCTCCACGCAGATGTGCCGTCCTCGCGCGTGGACTGGTCGGCGGGCTCGGTGCGGCTGCTGACGGAGGCGCGGGACTGGCCGGGGGACGAGCGGCCCCGCCGGGCGGGGGTGTCCTCGTTCGGGATCAGCGGCACGAACGCGCACGTGATCGTCGAAGAGGCTCCGGCGGAGGACGCTTCCGGGGCGGATCCCTCGGTCGTGCCGGGTGTGGTGCCCTGGGTGGTCTCGGCGAAGTCGGAGGCCGCGCTGGACGCACAGGTGGAGCGGCTGACCGGGGCCGGGGGCTCTACGGGGGATGTGGGCCTGTCGCTGGCGGGGCGGTCGCGGTTCGGGCACCGGGCGGTGCTGGTGGACGGGGTCGAGGTCGCGCGCGGGGTGGCGGTGGAGCGGTCGACGGCGTTCCTGTTCTCCGGGCAGGGGTCGCAGCGGCCGGGGATGGGGCGGGAGTTGTATGCCCGCTTCCCGGTGTTCGCGAAGGCGTTCGATGCGGTGTGTGCGGAGTTCGAGCCGGGTTTGCGCGAGGTGGTGTGGGGCGAGGACGCGGAGCTGCTGAACCGGACGGAGTACGCTCAGGCGGGGTTGTTCGCGGTCGAGGTGGCGCTGTTCCGGCTGCTCGAATCCCTCGGTGTGGAAGCGGAGTTCGTGGCCGGGCACTCGATCGGTGAGATCGCTGCGGCGCATGTGGCCGGGGTGTTCTCGCTGGCGGACGCCTGCACGCTGGTCCGTGCCCGCGGCCGTCTGATGCAGGCACTGCCGGAGGGCGGCGCGATGCTCGCGGTGCAGGCGACGGAGGACGAAGTCCTACCGCTGCTGGGTGAGTTCGTGTCGATCGCGGCCGTCAACGGCCCGACCTCCGTCGTCGTCTCCGGCGCCGAGGAGGCCGTCGAGAAGATCCGCGCGCACTTCGCCGAGCGCAAGACCACGCGGCTGCGGGTTTCGCACGCCTTCCACTCGCCGCTGATGGATCCGATGCTGGCGGACTTCCGCGAGGTCCTCAACGGCCTCTCCTACAGCGCCCCTTCGATTCCGCTGGTCTCCAACCTCACCGGCGCACTGGGCGCGGACCTCACCACCCCCGACTACTGGGTGCGCCACGTCCGCGAGACCGTCCGCTTCGCCGACGGCGTCCGCGCCCTGCACGAGGCCGGCGCCACCGCCTTCGTCGAGCTCGGCCCGGACGGCGTCCTCGCCGCCCTCGCCCAACAGGACCCGGACGCCCCCGCGCTCCCGCTGCTGCGCCGCGACCGGCCCGAGGAGCACACCCTCGTCACCGCCCTCGCCCGGCTGCACGTCGCCGGCGTCCAGGTCGACTGGACGCGGCTGTTCGACGGCACCGGCGCCCAGCGCGTCGACCTGCCCACCTACGCCTTCCAGCACGAGCACTACTGGCCCGCCCTGGGCAGCGGTGTCGGCGACGTGACCGGCGCCGGTCTCCTGGCGGCGGACCACCCGCTGCTCGGGGCGGCCGTGCCGCTCGCGGGCACGGACAGCGTCGTCTTCACCGGCCGGCTCGCGCCCGGCACCGCGGCGGCGTGGGAAGGCGACGCGGACGTCTTCCCGGCGTCCGGGTTCCTGGAGCTGGCGATCCGGGTCGGCGACCACGTCGGCTGCGACCGGGTCGAGCGGCTCGCCGTCACCCGGCCGCTCGCCCTGGGCGGCGCGGGCGGCGGAACGACGGTCCAGGTCCGGGCAGGCGCGCCGGACGGGTCGGGTGCGCGGACGGTGACCTTCTTCTCGCGCCCCGACGGCGGGCTCGACGAGCCCTGGACCGAGCACGCCGCCGGGGTGCTGACCACGGGAGCGCGCGCCGCCGACTTCGACGCGGCGGTCTGGCCGCCGACCGGCGCGGCCGCGGACGGCCCCGGTGTCTGGCGGCGCGGCGAGGAGACCTTCGTCGAGGCCGGGCTCCCGGCCGAACTGGCGGTCTCGGCGGCCGGGTTCGGTCTCCACCCGGCGTTGCTGGCCGCCGTCCTGCGGGCGGACGACCGAGGGCTCGTGCCGGTGGCGTGGTCCGGGGTGTCGCTGCACGCCACGGGTGCCACGGTGACGCGGGCCCGGCTGACGAGGACGGGCGAGGACACGCTGTCGCTGGTCCTCGCCGACGCGGCGGGCGAGCCGCTGCTGTCGGCGGAGTCCGTGGAGCTGGGCGAGCCGGCCGCTGCTTCCCACGGGGCGAGCGGGTCGCTGCTGCGGCTGGAGTGGGTCGCGGCTGCGCCCGCCCGGCCGGTGAGCGTCCGGTCCGTGGAGGTCGCCGGGCTCTCGGAGCTCGGCGACGACGTGCCGGAGGCCGTGGTGGTCCCGGTGGCGGGCGGTTCGAGGCCCGAGGACGTGCACGAGGTCACGGCGTGGGCGCTGGGCCTGGTGCAGGAGTGGCTGAGGGAGCCCCGCTTCGCCGACGCGCGTCTCGTCCTCGTCACGCGGGGTGCCATGGCAGGCAGTGAGGTGTCCGACCTCGGCGGTGCTGCCGTGTGGGGCCTGGTGCGGGCGGCCGAGTCCGAGAACCCGGGCCGGTTCGTCCTCGTGGACACGGACGGCGGGCTGCCGCTGGAGGCCGTGCTGGCGACCGGCGAGTCACAGGTGCTGGTCCGCGGCGGCGCCGTGCGCGTCGGCCGGCTGACCCGGGTCGCAAGCGGTGGGTCCTCGGCGGGCTGGGGCGAGGGCACGGTCATCGTTACAGGCGGCACCGGCGGTCTGGGCCGTCTCGTCGCGCGGCATCTGGTGGCGGAACACGGCGTCCGGGACCTGTTGTTGCTGAGCCGGCGTGGTGGCGTCGGCGCGTGGCTGGAGGACCTGCGCGAGCTGGGCGCCGACGTCGAGGTGGTGGCCTGCGACGCCGCCGATCGCGAGGCACTCGCCGAGGTGCTGCGCGGCCGGACGATCAGCGGTGTCGTGCACGCGGCCGGTGTCCTGGACGACGGCGTCGTGAGCGCCCTCACGCCCGAGCGGCTGTCGGCCGTCCTCCGGCCCAAGGTGGACGCGGCCTGGAACCTCCACGAGCTGACAAAGGACCGGGACCTGAAGGCCTTCGTCCTGTTCTCGTCGATCTCCGGTGTGCTGGGCAGCGCCGGGCAGGGCAACTATGCGGCGGCCAACGTCTACCTGGACGCGCTGGCGCACTGGCGCCGCCACCGGGGTCTGCCCGCCCAGTCGTTGGGCTGGGGCGCCTGGGTGCCCACAGCCGGCATGACCGGGACCCTCTCCGAGGCCGACCTGTACCGCATCCACGCCACCGGAGTCCCGCCCCTCACCGAAGAGCACGGTCTCGCCCTGCTGGACGCCGCCATGGCCGTCGACGAGCCCTACCTGGTCGCGACCGGCCGCATGGCCGCCGGCGCTCGACCGCGCGGCGAGGTGCCCACGATGTTCCGCGCCCTCCTGCCCGCCGCGCGCCGTACCGCCGTCAGCACCACGGGCACGGGTGCCGCTCTCGCCGCCCGTCTCCTCGAACTGCGCGAGGGCGACCGCCTGCGTCACCTCGCCGACCTCGTCCGTGCGGAGGCGGCCGGCGTCCTCGGCCACGCCTCGGGCCAAGCGGTCGACCCCGGACGGGAGTTCCGGGACCTCGGCTTCGACTCCCTCACCGCGATCGAGCTGCGCAACCGCCTCGCCGACGTCACCGGGCTCCGGCTCCCGGCGACGATGGTCTTCGACTACCCCACCCCGCACGCCCTCGCCGCGCACCTCCTCGGGGAGCTCCTCGACGAGGAGGACGACGTGGTGACTCCGGAGGCCGCCACCCGCGCCGACACCGGGGAGCCGATCGCGATCGTCGGCATGGCCTGCCGCCTGCCGGGCGGAGTGCGGACACCCGAGGACCTCTGGCGGCTCCTGAGCGAGGGCCGCGACGGCATCACCGACTTCCCGACCGACCGGGGCTGGGACCTCGACGCGCTTTTCGGCACCGGCCACGGCGTGAGCGCCACCCGCCAGGGCGGCTTCCTCGCCTGCCTCGGGGACTTCGACGCCGGTTTCTTCGGGATCTCGCCGCGGGAGGCCCTCGCGATGGACCCGCAGCAGCGCCTGCTGCTGGAGACGTCCTGGGAGGCGTTCGAGCGGGCGGGCATCGACCCGACGGCGCTGCGCGGCAGCCGCACCGGCGTCTTCGTCGGCACGACCGGACAGGACTACGCCTCGCTGGTGATGAACTCCCGGGACGAGGTCGAGGGCCACGCGAGCACCGGGCTGGCCAACAGCGTGATCTCGGGCCGGGTGTCGTACTGCTTCGGTCTGGAGGGCCCCGCGCTCACGATCGACACCGCGTGCTCCTCCTCGCTCGTGGCGATGCACCTGGCCGCGCGGTCCCTCGGCAGCGGTGAGTGCACCCTGGCGCTGGCCGGCGGCGTGACCGTCCTGTCCACGCCGATGAGCTTCCTCGGCTTCACCCGCCAGGGCGGACTGGCCACGGACGGGCGCTGCAAGGCGTTCGCGGACGGAGCCGACGGGACGGGCTGGTCGGAGGGCGCCGGTGTGCTGGTGCTGGAGCGGCTCTCGGACGCCCGCCGCAACGGGCACCCGGTCCTGGCCGTGCTGCGCGGCTCGGCCGTCAACCAGGACGGTGCGTCGAACGGCCTGACGGCGCCCAACGGCCCGTCCCAGCAGCGGGTGATCCGCCAGGCCCTCGCCAACGCGGGGCTGTCGGCCGCCGAGGTCGACGCGGTCGAGGCGCACGGCACCGGCACCACGCTCGGCGACCCGATCGAGGCCCAGGCGCTGCTCGCGACCTACGGCCAGGACCGCGAACGGCCGCTGTTCCTCGGCTCGGTGAAGTCCAACCTCGGGCACACCCAGGCGGCGGCCGGGGTCGCGGGTGTGATCAAGATGGTGATGGCGATGCGGGCGGGCGTGCTGCCGAAGACGCTGTACGTCGACGCGCCGTCCTCGCACGTCGACTGGTCGGCGGGCGCCGTGGAGGTCCTGACGGAGGCGCGCGACTGGCCGGAGGCCGGTCACCCGCGCCGGGCCGGGGTCTCGTCGTTCGGGATCAGCGGGACGAACGCCCACGTGATCGTGGAGCAGGCGCCGGTGGTGGATCAGGCCGGGGAACCGGGCGTCGTGCCGGCTGCCGTGCCGTGGGTGGTCTCGGGAGCTTCGGAGCCCGCGCTGGACGCGCAACTGGCCGGACTCGCGGGGGCGGCCGGTTCGCCGGTGGACGTCGGGCTGTCGCTGGCGGGCCGGTCGCGGTTCGGGCACCGGGCGGTGCTGCTGGACGGTGCGGAGGTGGCGCGCGGCGCGGCGGGGGAGCGGAGGCTCGCGCTGCTGTTCTCCGGGCAGGGGTCGCAGCGGCTGGGGATGGGGCGGGAGTTGTATGCCCGCTTCCCGGTGTTCGCCGAGGCGTTCGACGCGGTGTGTGCGGAGTTCGAGCCGGGCTTGCGCGAGGTGGTGTGGGGCTCGGACGAGGGGCTGATCAACCCGACGGAGTACGCGCAGGCGGCGTTGTTCGCGGTCGAGGTGGCGTTGTTCCGGTTGCTCGAATCGCTGGGCGTGGAGTCGGAGTTCGTGGCCGGGCACTCGATCGGTGAGGTGGCGGCCGCGCATGTGGCCGGGGTGTTCTCGCTGGTGGATGCCTGCACGCTGGTGCGTGCCCGCGGCGGGCTGATGCAGGCGCTGCCGTCGGGTGGCGCGATGCTGGCCGTGCAGGCGGCGGAGGATGAAGTCCTGCCGCTGCTGGGTGAGTTCGTGTCGATCGCGGCCGTCAACGGCCCGACCTCCGTCGTGGTCTCCGGCACGGAGGAGGCCGTCGAGGAGATCCGCGCGCACTTCTCCGACCGCAAGACGACGCACCTGCGGGTCTCGCACGCGTTCCACTCGCCGCTGATGGATCCGATGCTCGACGGCTTCCGGGCCGTCCTCGACGGGCTGACCTACCACGCGCCTTCGATCCCGGTCGTTTCCAACCTGACCGGCGCCCTCGCCGACCCGGACGACCTCCGCACCCCCGACTACTGGGTGCGCCACGTCCGCGAGACCGTCCGCTTCGCCGACGGCGTCCGCGCCCTCGACGCCGCCGGTGCGACGGACTATCTGGAGCTCGGCCCCGGCGGCGTCCTCACCGCCCTCGCCGCACAGAATCTGGACGAGGGTGCCGACCGCGTCGCGGCTGCCGCGCTGCGCCCCGGCCGGCCGGAGGAAGGCGCCCTGCTGACCGCACTCGCCCGTCTCCACGTCGTCGGCGTCCCCGTCGACTGGGCCCGGGTCTTCGACGACACCGGCGCCCGGCGGGTCGACCTGCCGACCTACGCCTTCCAGTACGAGCGCTACTGGCCCACCCAGGCCACGCGCACCGGCGACGTGACCGGCGCGGGCCTGCAGTCGGCGGAGCACCCGCTGCTGGGAGCGGTGGTCTCCCCGGCCGACTCGGGCAGCGTGCTGCTGACCGGTCGGCTGTCGGTCAAGGCACAGCCGTGGCTGGCCGACCACCGGGTGGCCGGCGTCGCCGTGTTCCCGGGGACCGGGTTCCTGGAGCTGGCCGTCCGGGCTGCGGACGAGGTGGGCTGCGACCGGGTCGAGCGGCTGACGCTCGCCGACCCCCTCGTGTTGCCCGAGGACGGCGCCGTCGTCGTCCAACTGGTGGCCGGCGCCCCGGACGAGGCCGGGACGCGTCCGCTGAGCTGCTACGCCAGGCCGGAGGACGCGGTGGACGGTCCGTGGACCTGTCACGCCACCGGCACGCTGGCCCTCGGCGAGCACGAGGGCGGCTTCGACGCCTCCGTGTGGCCCCCGGCGGACGCGGTGGCCGTGGACCCGGAGTCCTGCCACGAGCCGCTGGACCACGGACCGGCGTTCCGCACGCTGCAGGCCGTGTGGCAGCGGGGCGACGAGGTGTTCGCCGAGGCGGTCCTGCCGGGCCGGGCCGAGGACGCGGCGCCGTACGGGCTGCACCCGGCGCTGCTGGAGGCGGCCGTCCAGATCGCGGCCCTGACCAGGGAGGACGACGGCGGGCGGCTGGTGCCCGCGGACTGGCGTGAGGTGGCGCTGCACGCGGTTGGCGCGGCCGTCGTCCGGCTGCGGGTCGCCCCGGCCGGCGCGGACACGGTCGAGGTCGAGGTCGTGGACGCGGCGGGCGGGCCCGTGCTGTCGGCGGGGTCGCTGACGCTGGGCGAGCCGGCCGCCGTGGCCGGCCGGGCCGGGCCGGCCGGGGCGCTGCTACGGCTGGACTGGGTGGACGTCCCGGCGCGTGCCACCGGGCCGGCGCGGGCACTCACGCTGGGCGAGGACGTGCCGTCGCTCGCCGACCTGACCGGCGAGGTGCCGGACATCGTGCTCGTGCCCGTGGCGGGCGGCGAGTCGCCCGAGGCCGTGCACGAGGTGACGGCGTGGGCGTTGGGCCTGGTGCAGGAGTGGCTGGCCGAGCCGCGGTTCGCGGACGCGCGTCTGGTGTTCACGACCCGGGGCGCGGTGCCGGGCGGCGAGGTCGCGGATCTGGCCGGCGGAGCGGTCTGGGGCCTGGTGCGGGCGGCGGAGGCGGAGAACCCGGGCCGGTTCGCCCTGCTCGACGTCGAGCGCGAGTCGGACGTGACGGCGGCACTGCCCGCTCTCGGGGCACAACCCGAGAGCGGAGACTTCCAGTTCACCGCCCGCGCCGGAGCCGTGCGGGTGGGAAGGCTGGCCCGGGTGGCGGGCGGTGGGTCGTCTGCGGGCTGGGGCTCGGGGACGGTGGTGATCACGGGTGGGACGGGTGGTCTGGGCCGTCTTGTCGCGCGGCATCTGGTGGTGGAACACGGCGTTCGGGGCCTGTTGTTGCTGAGTCGGCGTGGTGGCGTCGGTGCGTGGCTGGAGGAGTTGCGGGAGCTGGGCGCCGACGTCGAGGTGGTGGCCTGTGACGCGGCCGACCGGGAGGCGCTCGCGGAGGCGCTGCGCGGCCGGAGGGTGACGGGTGTGGTGCATGCGGCCGGTGTGCTGGACGACGGCGTCGTGAGCGCGCTGACGCCCGAGCGGCTGTCGGGCGTCCTTCGGCCGAAGGTGGACGCGGCGTGGAACCTGCACGAGCTGACCGAGGACCAGGACCTGAAGGCCTTCGTCCTGTTCTCGTCGATCTCCGGTGTGCTGGGCAGCGCCGGGCAGGGCAACTATGCGGCGGCCAACGTCTACCTGGACGCGCTGGCGCACTGGCGCCGCCACCGGGGTCTGCCCGCCCAGTCGTTGGGCTGGGGCGCCTGGGTGCCCACAGCCGGCATGACCGGGACCCTCTCCGAGGCCGACCTGCACCGCATCCGCGCCACCGGCGTTCCGCCCCTCACCGAGGTGGACGGTCTCGCCCTGCTCGACGCCGCCATGGCCATCGACGAGCCCTACCTCGTCCCCATCGGCCGCGCCGTCGGCCCTGCCCGGATGCCCGGCACCGTGCCCGCGCTGCTGCGCGGCCTCGTCCGCGGCGCCCGCCGCGTGGCCGAGTCCACCGGCGCCCGCAGCGGCGCGGTGGCCGCGCTCGCCGCCCGCCTCACCGAGCTGCGCGAGACCGACCGGCTGCGCCACGTCGTCGACCTCGTCCGCACCGAGGCCGCGGCTGTTCTCGGCCATGCCTCGCCGCAGGCCGTCGCCGCCGACCGGGACTTCCACGACCTCGGCGTGGACTCCCTCACAGCACTCGAACTGCGCAACCGCCTGACGGCCGTCACCGGCCTGCGCCTCCCGGCGACGCTGGTGTTCGACCACCCGACGTCCACCGTGCTCGGCACCCACCTGCTCGGCGTGCTCCTGGACGAACAGGACGCCGCGGACGGCACCGCGCTGCTCGGTCAACTCGACCGCCTGGACGCGGCCCTGGCGGACACCGACACCGACGGGGCGACCCGCAACGCGGTCTCGCTCCGGCTGCGCCGAATGCTGGAGAAATTGCGAAACCAGGACGCGCAGAATGCCGAGGACGTCATCGCGGAGCGACTCGAAGCGGCGAGCGCGGACGAGGTCCTCGCCTTCATCGACAACGAGCTCGGCCGTCTGAGCGACCGCTGAGAACCGCTGAGAGACCCGCCTCAACACAGGAAGGCACCACCCCCCATGTCGAACGACAGCAAGCTCGTTGACTACCTCAAGTGGGTCACGGCCGACCTGCACCAGACACGCCAACGACTGCTGGAGGCCGAGTCCGGACGGCACGAGCCGATCGCCATCGTCGGCATGGCGTGCCGCCTGCCGGGCGGGGTGACCACCCCCGAGGAGCTCTGGGAGCTGGTCGCGGACGGACGGGACGGAATCTCCGGGTTCCCCGCCGACCGCGGGTGGGACATGGCGGCGCTGCTCGGCGAGGGCAGCGGCAGCAGCGTCTCGATCGAGGGCGGGTTCGTCGCGGCCGGCGAGTTCGACGCGGGCTTCTTCGGGATCTCGCCGCGCGAGGCCCTCGCGATGGACCCGCAGCAGCGGCTCCTGCTGGAGACCTCGTGGGAGGCGTTCGAGCGGGCGGGCATCGACCCGGCGGGACTGCGCGGCACCCGCACCGGCGTCTTCGTCGGCACGGCCGGCGTCGACTACGTCGGCGTGGTGATGAACTCGGACGAGGACATGGAGGGCCACGCGACCACCGGTCTGACGGCGAGCGTGCTGTCCGGCCGCGTGTCGTACACCTTCGGTCTGGAGGGGCCGGCGGTCACCGTCGACACGGCCTGCTCCTCCTCGCTGGTGGCGATGCACCTGGCGTCGCAGGCGCTGCGGGCCGGTGAGTGCACGCTCGCCCTCGCGGGCGGCGTCACCGTGCTGTCGACGCCGATGAGCTTCTCCGGGTTCTCCCGGCAGGGCGGGCTCGCGCCGGACGGGCGCTGCAAGGCGTTCGCGGACGGCGCCGACGGGACGGGCTGGGCCGAGGGTGCGGGCGTCCTGGTGCTGGAGCGGCTCTCGGACGCCCGCCGCAACGGGCACCCGGTCCTGGCGGTCCTGCGCGGCTCGGCCGTCAACCAGGACGGTGCCTCGAACGGGCTGACGGCGCCCAACGGCCCTTCCCAGCAGCGCGTCATCCGTCAGGCCCTGGCCGCCGCCGGACTGTCGGCCGCTGAGGTCGACGCCGTCGAGGGCCACGGCACGGGGACGCCGCTCGGCGACCCGATCGAGGCCCAGGCCCTCCTCGCCACCTACGGGCAGGACCGCGAACGGCCGCTCCTGCTCGGCTCGTTGAAGTCCAACATCGGCCACACCCAGGCCGCCGCCGGGGCAGCCGGCGTGATCAAGACGGTGATGGCGCTGCGGCACGGCGTGCTGCCGAGGACGCTGCATCTCGACGCCCCGTCCGCCGAGGTGGACTGGTCGGCCGGGGCGGTCGAGCTGCTCACCGAGGCCCGGGCCTGGCCGGAGGTGGACCGGCCGCACCGCGCGGGCGTGTCGGCCTTCGGGATCAGCGGCACCAACGCGCACGTGATCGTCGAGGAGGCGGTGGAGGAGGGCGCGGACCCCTTTGCCGAGCCCGCCGTGGCGCCCGGTGTGGTGCCGTGGGTGCTGTCCGCCAAGTCGGAGGCCGCGCTGGACGCGCAGTCGGCGAGGCTGGCCGGCCTCGACGGCTCGGTCGGCTCGCCCGTGGACGTCGGGTTGTCGCTGGCGGGGCGGTCGCGGTTCGGGCACCGGGCGGTGCTGGTGGACGGGGTCGAGGTCGCGCGCGGGGTGGCGGTGGAGCGGTCGACGGCGTTCCTGTTCTCCGGGCAGGGGTCGCAGCGGCCGGGGATGGGGCGGGAGTTGTATGCCCGCTTCCCGGTGTTCGCCGAGGCGTTCGACGTGGTGTGCGCGGAGTTCGAGCCGGGTTTGCGCGAGGTGGTGTGGGGCGAGGACGCGGAGCTGCTGAACCGGACGGAGTACGCGCAGGCGGGGTTGTTCGCGGTCGAGGTGGCGCTGTTCCGGCTGCTCGAATCGCTGGGCTTGGAGCCGGAGTTCGTGGCCGGGCACTCGATCGGTGAGATCGCTGCGGCGCATGTGGCCGGGGTGTTCTCGCTGGCGGACGCCTGCACGCTGGTGGCGGCCCGTGGCCGTCTGATGCAGGCACTGCCTGAGGGCGGTGCGATGTTGGCCGTGCAGGCGGCGGAGGACGAAGTCCTACCGCTGCTGGGTGAGTTCGTGTCGATCGCGGCCGTCAACGGCCCGACCTCCGTCGTCGTCTCCGGCGCCGAGGAGGCCGTCGAAAAGATCCGCGCGCACTTCGCCGAGCGCAAGACCACGCGGCTGCGGGTTTCGCACGCCTTCCACTCGCCGCTGATGGATCCGATGCTGGAGGACTTCCGCGAGGTCCTCAACGGCCTCTCCTACAGCGCCCCTTCGATTCCGCTGGTTTCCAACCTCACCGGCGCTCTGGGTGCGGACCTCACCACCCCCGACTACTGGGTGCGCCACGTCCGCGAGACCGTCCGCTTCGCCGACGGCGTCCGCGCCCTGCGCGAGGCCGGCGCGACCGCATTTGTCGAGCTCGGCCCGGACGGTGTCCTCGCAGCCCTCGCCCAGCAGGACCCGGACGTCCCCGCGCTTCCGCTGCTGCGCCGCGACCGGCCCGAGGAGCACACCCTGGTCACCGCGCTGGCGCGGCTGCACGTCGCCGGCGTCCCGGTCGACTGGACGCGAGTGCTCGACGGCACCGGCGCCCGCCAGGTGGAGCTGCCCACCTACCCGTTCCAGCGCGAGCACTACTGGCCGCGCCCGGCCCGCCGGATCGGGGACGTGACCGGCGCCGGTCTGTCGCCCGCCGAGCACCCGCTGCTGGGCGCGACCGTCGCGCTCGCGAACGCCGAGGGCACGCTGCTGACCGGCCGGCTGTCGCTGAAGGCGCAGCCGTGGCTGGGCGACCACCGGGTGGGCGGCGTGGCGGTCTTTCCACCGGCCGGGTTCGTGGAGCTGGCGGTCCGTGCCGGTGACCAGGTCGCCTGCGACCGGGTCGAGCGGCTGACGCTGGCCGAGCCGCTGGTGCTGCCGGAGGACGGGGCGGTCGTCGTCCAGATCCGGGTGGAGGCCCCGGCGGCCTCCGGCGCCCGCCCGGTGCGGATCTTCTCCCGGCCGGACACCGACGACGGCCCGTGGACGGAGCACGCCACGGGCGACCTCGTCCGCGGCGAGCGCACGGCCGAGTTCGACGCCTCGGTGTGGCCACCGAAAGGCGCGGTCGTCGCGGAGCTCACCGAGCTCCGGGAGGAGGCGGACCTCGGCCCGGCCTTCGACGGGCTGCGGTCGGTCTGGCGGCGCGGCGAGGAGACCTTCGTCGAGGCGGTCCTGCCGGGCGACTCGGTCGGCGAGGCCGCGGGCTTCGGCGTGCACCCGGCGCTGCTGGCGGCGGTGGTGCGGGCGGACGGCCGCGGGTTGGTGCCGGTGGCGTGGTCCGGGGTGTCGCTGCACGCCTCGGGCGCCTCCGTCGTGCGGGCGCGGCTCGTGCGCACGGGCGCGGAGACGCTCGCCGTCGCCGTCGCGGACGCGGCAGGGGACCCGGTGCTGTCGGCCGAGGCTCTGACGTTGGCCGAGCCGGCCGCTGTGACGCAGGGAACGGCGGCGGGGTCGCTGCTCAGGCTGGAGTGGGTGCCCGCGCCGTCGCGTGCGGGTGAGAGCGTGGCGGCCCTGACGCTGGGCGTGGACGTCGCCTCGCTGGCCGAGATCGGCGACGAGGTGCCGGGTGCCGTGGTGGTCCCGGTGACGGGCGGTTCGACGCCCGAGGCCGTGCACGAGGCGACGGCGTGGGCGTTGGGCCTGGTGCAGGAGTGGCTGGCCGAGCCGCGCTTCGCGGACGAGCGCCTGGTGTTCACGACCCGGGGCGCGGTGCCGGGCGGCGAGGTCGTGGACCTGGCCGGCGCTGCCGTGTGGGGCCTGGTGCGGGCGGCGGAGTCGGAGAACCCGGGCCGGTTCGTCCTCGTGGACGCGGACCCGGACGCGGACGGTGAGCTGCCGCTGGACGCGGTGCTGGCCGTGGGCGAGTCGCAGGTGGTGGCGCGCGACGGCGTCGTCCGGGTGGGCCGGCTGGCCCGGGCCGCTCTCGCCGACGAACCTTCGAAGGGCTGGGGCGCGGGCACGGTGGTGATCACCGGTGGCACGGGCGGTCTGGGCCGTCTCGTCGCCCGGCACCTGGTCACCGAACACGGCGTCGGCGAACTGCTGTTGCTGAGCAGGCGCGGCGGCGCGTCCGAGCTGGTGGACGAGCTGGCGGAGCTGGGTGCGCGCGTCGAGGTGGTGGCCTGTGACGCCGCCGACCGGGAGGCGCTCGCGGAAGCCCTCCACGGCCGGACGGTCACGGGCGTCGTGCACGCGGCCGGTGTGCTGGACGACGGCATCGTCACCGCGCTCACCCCCGAGCGGCTGTCGAACGTCCTGCGCCCGAAGGTGGACGCGGCGTGGAACCTCCACGAGCTGACCGAGGACCAGGACCTCAAGGCCTTCGTCCTGTTCTCCTCCGTCTCCGGCGTGATGGGTACGGCGGGCCAGGGCAACTACGCGGCGGCCAACGTCTACCTGGACGCGCTCGCGCACTGGCGCCGCCGCCGGGGCCTGCCCGCCCAGTCCCTGGGCTGGGGCGCCTGGATGCCCACGGCCGGCATGACGGGCATGCTCTCCGAAGCCGACCTGCACCGCATCCACGCCTCCGGAGTCCCGTCCCTCACCGAGGAAGACGGTCTCGCCCTGCTGGACGCCGCGATGTCCCTCGACGAGCCGTATCTGGTCGCGACCGGCCGCATGGCCGCCGGCGCTCGCCCGCGCGGCGAGGTGCCCACGATGTTCCGCGCCCTCCTGCCCGGCGGGCGCCGCACGGCCTCCGCCACCGGCACCGGCGCCGCGACCATGACGGCCCTCGCCGCCCGCCTCACCGAGCTGCGCGAGACCGATCGCCTGCGCCACGTCGTCGACCTCGTCC
The DNA here is from genome assembly GCF_044767225.1 of Kitasatospora sp. NPDC101447. Taxonomy (NCBI): domain Bacteria; kingdom Bacillati; phylum Actinomycetota; class Actinomycetes; order Kitasatosporales; family Streptomycetaceae; genus Kitasatospora; species Kitasatospora sp. NPDC101447. Next base: position 202,592 of record NZ_JBIWNL010000010.1, on the reverse strand, counting down.
GCACCGAGGCCGCGGCCATCCTCGGCCACGCCTCGCCGCAGGCCGTCGCCGCCGACCGGGACTTCCACGACCTCGGCATCGACTCCCTCACGGCACTCGAACTGCGCAACCGCCTGACGGCCGTCACCGGCCTGCGCCTCCCGGCGACGCTGGTCTTCGACCACCCCACCCCCGCCGCGATCGCCGACCTCGTCCTGGCGGAGGTACTCGGGCAGCACGAGGAGCCGGCGGCCCCGGCCGTCGCGGTCGTCCCCACTGCGGACGACCCGATCGCGATCGTCGGCATGGCCTGCCGGCTGCCCGGCGGGATCGGCACGCCCGAAGAGCTGTGGGCGCTGGTCGCCGAGGGCCGCGAGGGCATCTCCGACTTCCCGACCGACCGGGGCTGGGACCTCGACACCCTGCTCGGCGGTGGCCCCGGCGACCGGGGCCGCAGCGCCACCGCGAAGGGCGGCTTCCTGCACGGGGTGGCCGACTTCGACGCGGCGTTCTTCGGCATCTCGCCGCGCGAGGCCCTCGCCATGGACCCGCAGCAGCGGCTCCTGCTGGAGACGTCCTGGGAGGCCGTCGAGCGCGCCGGGATCGACCCGGCGGCGCTGCGCGGCAGCCGGACCGGCGTCTTCGTCGGCACCGGCGGCCAGGACTACCTGACGCTCGTCATGAACGCCCAGGAGGACATCGAGGGTCACGCGAGTACCGGCCTGGCCGCGAGCGTGGTCTCCGGCCGGATCTCCTACACCTTCGGCCTGGAGGGGCCGGCGGTCACCGTCGACACGGCGTGCTCCTCCTCGCTGGTGGCGATGCACCTGGCCGCGCAGTCGCTGCGCAGCGGCGAGTGCACGCTGGCGCTGGCCGGCGGCGTCACCGTGATGTCGTCCTCGCTCGGCTTCCCCGGCTTCACGCGGCAGGGCGGACTGGCCCCGGACGGGCGGTGCAAGGCGTTCGCGGACGGAGCGGACGGGACGGGCTGGTCCGAGGGCGCGGGCGTCCTGGTCCTGGAACGCCTTTCGGACGCCCGCCGCAACGGGCACCCGGTGCTGGCCGTCGTGCGGGGCAGCGCCGTCAACCAGGACGGAGCCTCGAACGGCCTCACCGCCCCCAACGGCCCTTCCCAGCAGCGCGTCATCCGCCAGGCCCTCGCCAACGCCCGTCTCTCGGCGGCGGAGGTCGACTTCGTCGAGGGCCACGGCACCGGCACCACCCTGGGCGACCCGATCGAGGCCCAAGCTCTCCTCGCCACCTACGGGCAGGACCGCGAACGGCCGCTGCTGCTCGGCTCGTTGAAGTCCAACATCGGCCACACCCAGGCCGCCGCCGGCGCGGCCGGCGTGATCAAGGCCGTGCTCTCGATGCAGCACGGCGTGCTGCCCCGCACGCTGCACGTGGACGCGCCGTCCTCGCACGTCGACTGGGCGGCCGGTGACATCCGGCTGCTCACGCAGGCCGAGGAGTGGCCGGACACCGGCCGACCGCGCCGCGCGGGCGTGTCGGCCTTCGGGATCAGCGGCACCAACGCGCACGTGATCGTCGAGCAGGCGCCGCCGGTCGAGGTCCCCGTGGCGGAGCCGTCGCTCGTTCCGGGCGTCGTGCCGTGGGTGCTGGCGGGCACGTCGGAGGCGGCGCTGGACGCGCAGCTGGCGCGGGTCGCCGGGCTGGACGGCTCGCCCGTGGACATCGGCCTGTCACTGGCCGCCGACCGGTCGCGGTTCGCGCACCGGGCGGTGCTGCTGGACGGCACGGAGGTGGCGCGCGGTGTCGTCGACGGCGAGCGCAGGACGGCGCTGCTGTTCTCCGGGCAGGGAACCCAACGTCTCGGCATGGGGCGGGACCTGTACGCGCGTTTCCCCGTATTCGCCGAGGCCTTCGACGCGGTCTGCGCGCAGTTCGACCTACCTGTTCGCGAGATCGTCTGGGGCGAGGACGAAGAGCTGATCAACCGGACGGCGTACGCCCAGGCCGGGTTGTTCGCGGTTGAGGTGGCGCTGTTCCGCCTCGTCGAATCGCTCGGTGTGCGGCCGGAGTTCGTCGCGGGGCACTCGATCGGCGAGATCGCCGCGGCGCACGTCGCCGGGGTGTTCTCACTCGAAGACGCCTGTGCCCTGGTGGCGGCGCGCGGCCGGCTGATGCAGGCGCTGCCGGACGGTGGTGCGATGCTCGCGGTCCAGGCGACGGAAGAGGAAGTCCTGCCGCTGCTGGGCGACTTCGTGTCGATCGCCGCCGTCAACGGCCCGACCTCCGTCGTCGTCTCGGGCGCGGAGGAGGCCGTCGCGGCGATCGAGGAGCAGTTCGCCGACCGCCGGACCACACGCCTGCGGGTGTCCCACGCCTTCCACTCCCCGCTGATGGACCCGATGCTGGAGGACTTCCGCGAGGTCCTCAACGGCCTCGCCTACCGTGCGCCTTCGATCCCGCTGGTGTCCAACCTGACGGGTGGGATCGCCGCACCCGAGCAGCTGTGCACTCCTGACTACTGGGTGCGCCACGTCCGCGAGACCGTCCGCTTCGCCGACGGCGTCCGGACCCTGTACGCCGCCGGCGCGACCGACTTCCTGGAGCTGGGCCCCGACACGGCCCTGTCCCCGGCCGTCCGCCAGACGCTGGCCGATTCCCCTTGCGCCGACGCCCCGGACGCGGTCGTCGAGCCGGTCGGCCGCCGGGGCCGCCCCGAGGAGGCCGCCCTGCTGACCGCGCTCGCCCGCCTCCACGTCGTCGGTGTGCCCGTCGACTGGGCGCGGCTGTTCGACGGCACCGGCGCCCGCCGTACCGGCCTGCCGACCTACGCGTTCCAGCGCGAGCGCTACTGGCCGCAGACGCACGCCCCGGCCGGCCGCCCCGGCGGCGCTGCGCCGGACGACCCGCTGGACGCCCGGTTCTGGGCCGCCGTCGAGGGCGAGGACCTGGACGCGCTCGCCGCCGGCCTCGCCGTGGACGGCGCCGCGCTCGGCGCAGTGCTCCCCGCCCTGTCCGCGTGGCGGCGCCACCACCGCGGCCAGTCCCTGCTGGACGCGCTGCGCTTCCACGAGTCCTGGCGGGCGCTGCCGGGCGGGTCGACGGCCCGGCCGTCCGGCCCGTGGCTGGTGGTGACGCCGGCCGGGGACGGCGACGAGGTGTGGGCGACGGCGGTCTGCGAGGCCGTCGGACCGGACGCGTTGTGCCTGTCCGTGCCCGCGTCGGAGCGGGTCGAGCTCGCCGCGCTGCTGCGCGAACTGCCCTCGACCGGGCGCCCGTTCACCGGTGTCCTGTCCCTCCTCGCGCTCGGCGGGGGCGCCGAGCCGGCCGCCGCGACCCTCACCCTGCTGCAGGCGCTGCGCGACGCCGACGTCACCGCGCCGCTGTGGTGCCTGACGCGCGGCGCGGTCGCCGTGGCCCGTACCGAGGCTCCGGCCGCGCCCGAGCAGGCCGCCGTGTGGGGCCTCGGCCGGGTCGCCGCACTGGAGCACCCCCAGGAGTGGGGCGGCCTCGTGGACCTGCCCGAGACGCCGGACCGGTCCGCCGTTCGCCGGCTGGCCGCCGTCCTCGCCGGCGCGGACGGCGAGGACCAGATCGCGATCCGCGCCGCCGCGGTCCACGCCCGCCGGCTGGCGCCGGCCCCGGCCGGTGCGCCGGACGCGGGCTGGACGCCGGGGGAGACCCCGGGCACCGTGCTGATCACCGGGGGCACCGGCGGCCGGGGCGCCGCCGTGGCCCGGCAGCTCGCCGCCGAGGGCGCGAGCCACCTGTTGCTGGCGAGCCGCCGCGGGCCGGACGCCCCCGGCGCCGTCGACCTCGCCGAGGAGCTGACCGGCCTGGGCTCCGTCGTGACGATCGCCTCCTGCGACGTCGCCGACCGCGAAGCCCTGGCCGCCCTGCTGGCCGGGATCCCGGCCGACGCCCCGCTGACCGCCGTCGTCCACGCGGCGGGCACGATCGACGACGGCGTCCTCGACGACCTGACACCCGAGCGCCTCGCAGCCGCCCACCGGGTCCGCGCCCAGGGTGCGCTCCACCTGGACGAGCTGACCCGCGGCCTCGACCTGACGGCCTTCGTGCTCTGCTCCTCCGTCGCCGGCGCCGTCGGCACCGCCGGCCGGGCCACCCTCGCGGCCCCGGCCGCCGTCCTGGACGCGCTCGCCCGGCGCCGCCGGGCCGAAGGGCTGCCCGCCACCTCGATCGCGTGGGGCGCCTGGGTCGGCGCCGAGGCCACCGGCATCGACTCGGGTGCCCCGGCCGAGGACGACGGGCGGACCCAGCGCGCCGCCGTCCCGGCCCTGCACCCCGACCTCGCCCTGGCAGCCCTGCGCCAGGCCGTCACCCGCCCGGCCCCGGCGCTCGTGCTGCTCGACCTGACGCAGCCGCAGGTCCTGGAGAGCCTCGTCGGCCTGCGCGGCAACCCGCTGCTACGCGACCTCCCGGCCGCCCGGACCGCCCTGGAGGCCGCCGCGGCGACCCGCCGCGACTACGCGACCGCCGCCTCCGAACTCACCGGACGCCTGCGCGCGCTCACCCCGCCCGAGCGGACCGCCCTCCTCACCGACCTCGTCCGCACCCACGTCGCCGCCGTACTCGGCTACGCCGACCGGTCCGCCGTCGCCCCGGACCGCAAGTTCCGGGACCTCGGCTTCGACTCGCTGACAGCCGTCGAACTGCCCGCCCGGCTCGGCGCGGCCACCGGCCTCAAGCTCCCCGCCACCTCCGTCTACGACTACCCGACCGCCCAGGCCCTCGCCGAGCACCTCCTGGCCGAACTCCTCGACACGCCCGGCTCGGCGCCGGTGCTGCCCACCGCGGGCGCCGCGGCCGACGACGGCGACCCGATCGCCATCGTCGGCATGGCCTGCCGGCTGCCGGGCGGGGTGACCTCGCCCGACGAGCTGTGGCGGCTGCTTGCCGCGGGCGGCGACAGCGTGGCCGGCTTCCCGGAGGACCGCGGCTGGGACCTGCGGACCCTGCTCGTCGGCGACCGGGACGGCCGCGGCCGCAGCGCCACCCTGGAAGGCGGCTTCATCGATTCCGTCGCCGACTTCGACGCCTCCTTCTTCGGCATCTCGCCGCGCGAGGCCCTCGCCATGGACCCGCAGCAGCGCCTGCTGCTGGAGACCTCGTGGGAGGCCCTGGAGCGTGCCGGGGTTGACCCGCAGAAGCTCGGCGGCAGCCGCACCGGTGTCTTCGTCGGCACCAACGGCCTCGACTACGCCACCCTGATGATGAACTCGCGGGAGGACATCGGCGGCCACGCCGGCACCGGCCTCGCGTCGAGCGTGCTCTCCGGCCGGATCTCCTACACCCTCGGCCTGGAGGGCCCGGCCGTCACCGTCGACACCGCGTGCTCCTCCTCGTTGGTCGCCCTGCACTGGGCCGGCCAGGCGCTGAGGGGCGGCGAGTGCGCGCTGGCGCTGGCGGGCGGCGTGACGGTGATGACCACGCCGGTGAGCTTCGCCGGCTTCACCGTCCAGAACGGCCTGGCGGCGGACGGCCGCTGCAAGGCCTACTCGGACGCGGCCGACGGCACCAACTGGTCCGAGGGCGTCGGCATGCTGGTCCTGGAGCGGCTGTCGGACGCGCGCCGCAACGGGCACCCGGTGCTGGCCGTCGTGCGGGGCAGCGCCGTCAACCAGGACGGAGCCTCCAACGGCCTCACCGCCCCCAACGGCCCTTCCCAGCAGCGCGTCATCCGCCAGGCCCTCGCGAGCGCGGGACTGTCGCCCGCCGAGGTCGACGCCGTCGAGGGCCACGGCACCGGTACCGCCCTCGGCGACCCGATCGAGGCCCAGGCCCTCCTCGCGACCTATGGCAAGAACCGCGAACGGCCTCTGCTGCTCGGCTCGTTGAAGTCCAACATCGGCCACACCCAGGCCGCCGCCGGGGCAGCCGGCGTGATCAAGACGGTGCTCGCCATGCGGCACGGCGTGCTGCCGAAGTCCCTGCACATCGACCGGCCGTCCACGGTCGTGGACTGGTCGGCGGGCTCGATCGACCTGCTCACCGAGGCCCGGCCGTGGCCCGAGGTCGACCGGCCCTGGCGCGCCGGGGTCTCCTCGTTCGGGATCAGCGGCACCAACGCGCACGTGATCCTCGAACAGGCACCCGCCGACACCGAGAGCACCGAGGACCAGCGGGTGCTGCCCGCCGTCGTCCCGTGGGTGCTCTCCGGCCGCTCCGACGAGGCGCTGGAGACCCACCTCGCCCGCGCCCGCGCGCTCGAACTCTCCCCGCTGGACATCGGCTTCTCGCTCGCCGCCGGACGCTCCGCCTTCGAGCACCGGGCCGTGCTGCTCGCGTGCAGCGAGGGGCTGACGGAGGTCGCCCGGGGCGTCGCCGCGGACCGCTCGACGGCCGTCCTGTTCTCCGGTCAGGGCTCCCAGCGCCTCGGCATGGGGCGGGAGTTGCACGCGCGCTTCCCGGTGTTCGCGGACGCCTTCGACGCGGTGTGCGCGGCGCTGGACGAGCACCTGGACCAGCCGCTGCGCACGGTCGTCTGGGGCGGGGACGCGGACGTGCTGAACCGGACCGCGTACGCCCAGGCCGGGTTGTTCGCCGTCGAGGTGGCGCTGTACCGCCTCGTCGAATCGCTGGGTGTGCGGCCGGAGTTCGTCGCGGGCCACTCGATCGGCGAGATCGCCGCGGCGCACGTCGCCGGGGTGTTCTCGCTCGGCGATGCCTGCGCCCTGGTGGCGGCGCGCGGCCGGCTGATGCAGGCCCTGCCGTCGGGCGGTGCGATGCTCGCCGTCCAGGCGACGGAGGACGAAGTCCTGCCGCTGCTGGGCGACTTCGTGTCGATCGCCGCCGTCAACGGCCCGACCTCCGTCGTCGTCTCGGGCACGGAGGAGGCCGTCGCGGCGATCGAGGAGCACTTCGCCGACCGCCGGACCACGCGGCTGCGGGTGTCCCACGCCTTCCACTCCCCGCTGATGGACCCGATGCTGGAGGACTTCCGTACGGTCCTCAACGGCCTCGCCTACGGCGCCCCTTCGATCCCGGTCGTCTCCAACCTCACCGGCGCCCTGGGCGAGGACCTGACGACTCCCGACTACTGGGTGCGCCACGTCCGCGACGCCGTCCGCTTCGCCGACGGCGTCCGCACCCTGCGCGAGGCCGGCGCGAGCGCCTTCCTCGAACTCGGCCCCGACGGCGTGCTCACCGCCCTCGCCGAGCAGAGCCTCGGCGACGACGCGGCCGACTGCGTCCGCGTCGCCGCCCTGCGCAAGGACCGCGCCGACGAACGCACCCTGCTCACCGCCCTCGCCACGCTCCACGCGGCCGGCGTCCCGGTCGACTGGGCAGCCCTGTTCGACGGCACCGGCGCCCGCCGGGTCGACCTGCCCACCTACGCGTTCGACCGCCGCCGCTACTGGCCGCGCCCGGCCGCCCTCTCCGGCGACGTCACCTCGGTCGGCCTCGTCCCGGCCGAGCACCCGCTGCTCGGCGCCGCCGTCCCGCTCGCCGACGACACCGACGGCGTGCTGTTCACCAGCCGCCTCGCCCTGCGCGTGCACCCGTGGCTGCTCGACCACCGGATCGGCGGCCACCCGGCCTTCCCCGCCGCCGCCTTCGTCGAACTGGCCGTCCGGGCCGGCGACCAGGTCGGCTGCGGCCGGATCGCGGAGCTCACGCTCGGCGACCCGCTGCCGCTCGCCGAGGGCGACGAGCCCGTCGTCCAGGTGCGGGTCGGCGCGCCCGACGACACCGGCGCCCGCACGGTCGCCTGCTACGCCCGCCCCGGCGACGCCGCCCCCGACGAGCCGTGGACGCGCTGCGCCGCCGGCACCCTCGTGCCGCAGGACGCCGACCTGCCGGACTACGCCCAGGCGGCCTGGCCGCCGGCCGGCGCGCTCGCCGTCGACCTGGACGGCTTCTACCGCGAGCCCGGACGCGGCCCGGCCTTCCGGGGCCTGCGCGCCGCCTGGCTGCGCGGCGAGGAGGTGTTCGCCGAGGTCGAGCTGCCCGGCGAGCCCGGCGAGGACGCCCGCTACTTCGGCCTCCACCCGGCCCTGCTCGACGCCACCCTGCACGCCGCCGTGCTGATCGGTGTCGGCACCGAGGACCAGCTGCCGCAGCCCCAGGCCTGGCAGGGCGTCGCCCTGCACGCCGGGGGAGCGGCCGCCCTGCGGGTGCGCCTCGCCCGCCTCGGCGAGGACACCGTGTCCGTCACCGCCACGGACCCGGCAGGCGGCGCGGTGCTGACCGTCGGCTCGGTCACCCTGCGCGCCCCGCAGGCCGCCGCGGCCGCCGCCCGCACCGGCCGCGACCCGCTGTTCCGGATCGAGTGGGTCCCCGCGCCGGCCGCGCCGCCCGCCGCCACGGCGCCGCGCTGCACGGCGCTCGGCCGGGACACCTACGGCACGGGCTCCTCGGCCGCGACCCTCGCGGACCTCGGCCGCCCGGTGCCGGACCTCGTCCTGGTCGCCCTGGAGAGCCCGGTCGGCGACGTCCCCGAGGCCGTCCACGCGCACACCACGCGCACGCTCGCCCTGGTCCAGGACTGGCTGGCCGAGGACCGGGCCGCCGACTCGCGGCTGGTGTTCGTGACCCGGGGCGCCGTCCGGGCCGCCGACGGCGAGACCGTCCGCGACCTTCCCGGCGGCGCCGCCTGGGGCCTGGTCCGCTCGGCGAACTCCGAGCACCCCGGCCGCTTCGCCCTGCTCGACGTCGAGCGGACGGAGGACGTGGCCGCGGTCCTGCCGCTGCTGCCCGGCCTGCTGGCCGACGGCGAGGCCCAGTTCGCCGTTCGCGGCGGCGCGCTGCGGGTCGGCCGACTGGCCCGGCTCGCGGACGCGGCGGGGCTGCTGCCCCCGGCGGGCACGCCGTGGGTCCTCGACGGCCTCCTGCCCGGCGACATGGCGCTCCTGCCCTGCCCTGAGGCGGCCGAGCCGCCCGCAGCCGGACAGGTGGCCGTTGCCGTCCGGGTCGCCGCCCCTGGCTGCGCTTCCGGTGGGGCCGGCGTGGTGACGGCGGTCGGTGACGGCGTGTCGGACCTGCGCCCGGGTGACGCGGTGTTCGGCGTGCTGCCCGCCGGGCCGAAGGCGGCCGCCGACCGGCGCCTGCTGGCCCCGCTGCCCGACGGCTGGTCGTTCGCGGCCGCGGCCGCCCTGGCCGCCGACTTCCTCCCCGCCCGACAGGCCCTCGGCCGCGGACCGGCCGGCCGGACCGTCCACGTGCACGCCACCGCCACCGGACCGGCCACCGCCGCCGTCGAGCTCGCCCTGCGGTTGGGCACCGAGGTGTCCGCCACGGCGCCCGACGGGCTGCGCCACGCCCTGCTCGGCCGAGGCCTGCCGCCCGAGCGGCTCGTCGAGCACGCGGCGCCGGGCACCGACCTCGTCCTCGACGACGACGCCTTCGCCCGACGTCCCGAACCGGACGCCGACGAGACCGCCGCGATCCTCGCGGAACTCCTCGGCCTGGCGGAAAGCGGCGCGCTCACCCCGCCTCACATCGTCGCGCACGACATCCGCGACGCCCGCACCGCGCTCGCCGCCCAGGCGCCCGCCACCCGGACCGTCCTCACGATGCCCGTGGAGCCCGATCCCGACGGAACCGTCCTGATCACCGGAGGCACCGGCGCCCTGGGCCGCCACCTCGCCCGCCGCCTCGCCGTCAAGGGCGCCCGCCACCTGCTGCTCACCAGCCGCCGCGGACCGGACGCGCCCGGCGCGGCCGAACTCCTCGCCGACCTCGCGGCCCTCGGCGCCGAGGCCCGCGTCGTCGCCTGCGACACCGCCGACCGCGCCGCCACCGAGGCCCTGCTCGCGGGCATCCCGGCCGAACACCCGCTCACCGCCGTCATCCACACGGCCGGCGTGCTGGACGACGGCATCATCACCGCGCTCACCCCCGAGCGGCTGTCCGCCGTCCTGCGGCCCAAGGTCGACGCCGTCTGGCAGCTGCACGAGCTCACCCGGCACCTGGACCTCGCCACCTTCGCCGTCTTCTCGTCCATCGCGGGCGTCATGGGCAGCCCCGGCCAGGGCAACTACGCCGCGGCCAACGCCTTCCTCGACACCCTGGTCGACCACCGCAGGTCCCTCGGCCTGGCCGGCACCTCGCTCGCCTGGGGCCCGTGGGCCCAGGAGGCGGGCATGACCAGCGAGCTCAGTGAGACCGACATGCGGCGCATGCAGTCCGGCGGCATCCCGCCGCTCTCCGTCGAGCAGGGCCTCGCCCTGTTCGAGGCCGCCCTCGGCTCCGCCGAACCGCTCGTCATTCCGATGGGCCTGGCCGCCGGGGGCATGCGTCCCCAGGGCGAGGTGCCGCCGCTGTTCCGCGGGCTCGTCCGCGCCGCCCGGCGTACCGCGGCCGGTGGCGCGAGCGGTGCCGACGCGGCCGCCGGCTTCACCCGGCAGCTGCTCGACCTCAATGAGCGCGACCGTGTGCGCTACCTCGTCGACACCGTGCGCGCCGAGGCCGCCACCGTCCTCGGCCACCCCTCGCCGGAGGCCGTCGACGCCGAACGCGACTTCTACGAACTCGGGTTCGACTCGCTGACCGCCGTCGAACTGCGCAACCGGATCGCCGCCGTCACCGGCCTGCGGATGCCCGCGACCGTCGTCTTCGACAGCCGCTCGCCCGTCGAGCTCGCCACCTGGATCCGCAGCGAGATCGCCGACCAGCGCGCCGAGGCCGGCGAGGACGGGGCCGTCCTCGTACCCGGGGGCGCACCCGAACTGGACTCCCTGGAGAGGCTGTTCACGGACGCCCTGGCCAACGGCAAGGTGCCCGAGGCCCAGCGCATGCTCGCGACCGTCGCCGCCCTGCGCCCCACCTTCGAGGCGACCGCCGAACTGGAGGACCTGCCCTGGGCGACCCGCCTCGCCGAGGGGCCGCGCCCGACCCGGCTGATCTGCGTCAGCGCGCCCACCGCCAACGCGGGCGTGCACCAGTACGCGCGGCTCGCCGCCCACTTCCGCGGCGAGCGCGAGGTGTCGGCGCTCCCGCTGGTCGGCTTCGCCACCGGCGAGCGGCTGCCCGCCACCGCCGAGGTCGCCACCCGGGTGATCGCCGAGAGCGCCCTGCGTGCCGGCGACGGCCACCCGTTCGTCCTCGCCGGCCACTCCTCCGGCGGCTCCTTCGCCTACGCCGCGGCCGGCCTGCTGGAGCACACGTGGGGCATCCGCCCGGCGGGTGTGGTGCTCTTCGACACGCTGAGCTTCCAGCACAACGCGGACGAGGGCACCGACTACACCGGCATGATGCGGCTGAACTTCACCGGCGCCGACTCGCCGGTGCGGCTGACCAACTCCCGGCTGTCCGCCATGGGCCGCTGGATGGTCCTGCTCAACAGCCTGGAGGTCCACCACACCACGGCCCCCGTCCTGCTGGTCACCTGCGACCGTGCCCTGACAGGTGTCGACGAGGTCCGCATCGAGCAGCGCGTCCAGGCCGAGCCGCTCGTGCCGGGCGCCCAGGTGGTCGGTGTCGACGCCGACCACCTGTCGATGATCCGCGAGGACTCGGCCCTCACCGCGCAGATCGTGGAGGAGTGGCTTCGCGGCCGGGAGTGACCCGACGGACGGGCGTTGCCGGGTACCAGCGGGTGCCGGGCGACGCCCGTCCGCGCGTCGGGGGCGTCCAGCGTCTAGGGAAAACCGGGGCCGGGCGTGGCGAGACTGGGCGGGCGACGGGTCGGACCCGACGCCAGGGGTGCGCGCGCGGCGCCGGACCGGGCGTCCGGCCGCGCCCTTCCCGCACGGCGTTCCTGGCAGACCCCCGGAGAGGTTGACGTCCCGATGTCGAACGAAGACAGGCTCCGCGACTACCTGAAGCGGGCGATCGCGGACCTCCACGAGACCCGCGAACAGCTCCGCGAGGTGACCGAGCAGCGCCGGGAGCCGATCGCCGTGGTCGGCATGGCCTGCCGGCTGCCGGGCGGGGTCGCCTCCCCGGAGGAACTCTGGGACCTGGTGCGCGACGGCGTCGACGCCGTCTCCACCTTCCCCGCCGACCGCGGCTGGGACCTGCCCGAGGGCGCCGTCACCTCCCGCGAGAGTGGCTTCCTGCACGACGCCGGCGAGTTCGACGCCGAGTTCTTCGGCATCTCCCCGCGCGAGGCCCTCGCGATGGACCCCCAGCAGCGGCTCCTGCTGGAGACCGCGTGGGAGGCCGTCGAACGGGCCGGCATCGCCCCCGGGGCGCTCCACGGAACGCCCACCGGCGTGTTCGTCGGCGCCGGACACGGCGGCTACGACGGCGCCTCCACCGCCCCCGGCCAGGTTGCCGAGGCGGCCGCCGGGCACTTGCTCACCGGCAACACCGTCAGCGTCGCCTCGGGCCGGATCTCCTACGTCCTCGGCCTGGAGGGCCCGGCCGTCACGGTCGACACCGCCTGCTCCTCCTCCCTGGTCGCCCTGCACCTCGCCGTGCAGTCGCTGCGCCGCGGCGAGTGCACGCTCGCCCTGGCCGGCGGCGTGACGGTGATGTCCAGCCCGCAGATGTTCACCGAGTTCTCCCGGCAGGGCGGCCTGGCCGCCGACGGCCGGTGCAAGCCCTTCACGGCGGCGGCCGACGGTACGGCGTGGAGCGAGGGCGCGGCGGTCCTCCTGGTCGAGCGGCTCTCCGACGCGCAGCGCCTCGGCCACCGGGTGCTGGCGATCGTACGCGGCTCCGCCGTCAACCAGGACGGCGCCTCCAACGGCCTCACGGCCCCCAACGGTCCGTCGCAGCAGCGGGTGATCCGGGCGGCCCTGGCCGACGCCGGTCTGACGCCCGGCGAGGTCGACGTCGTCGAGGCGCACGGCACGGGCACCCGGATCGGCGACCCCATCGAGGCGCAGGCGCTGCTCGCGACGTACGGGCAGGACCGCGAACGGCCGGTGCTCATCGGCGCGTTGAAGTCCAACACCGGCCACACCCAGGCGGCCTCCGGCGTGGCGGGCGTGATCAAGACGGTGCTCGCGATGCAGCACGGACTGCTGCCGCGCACCCTGCACCTCGACGCCCCCACCCCGCACGTCGACTGGACCGCCGGCGCTGCCGAACTGCTGGGCGAAGCCCGCGCGTGGCCCGCCAACGCGTGGCCCCGGCGCGCGGCGGTGTCCTCCTTCGGCGTGAGCGGCACCAACGCGCATGTCGTGCTGGAGGCGGCGCCGCCGGAGCCTTCGGAGGTCGGTGATCCCGTACCCGGGGCGGTGCTGCCGTGGGCTCTGTCGGCGCACGGCGAGACGGCCCTGCGGGCCCAGGCCCGGCGCCTGGCCACCCACCTCAGGACTCGCGGACCGCTCGACCCGGCCGACGTCGCATACTCCCTGGCGACGGGCCGGACGGCCATGGCCCACCGGGCCGTCATCGTCTCGGCCGACCCGGAGGAGCGACTGCGCGCTCTGGACGCCCTGGCGGCCGGCGGCGGGGGAACGAGCGTCGTGACGGGCGTGGTGGGAAAGGGGGCGACGGCCTTCCTGTTCTCCGGGCAGGGATCGCAACGGCTGGGGATGGGGCTGGAGTTGTACGCCCGCTTCCCGGTGTTCGCGGAGGCGTTCGACGCGGTGTGCGCGAAGCTGGATCCGGACTTGCGCGAGGTGATGTGGGGTGCGGACGAGGAGTTGCTGAACCGGACGGACTACGCCCAGGCGGGGTTGTTCGCGGTCGAGGTGGCGTTGTTCCGGCTGGTGGAATCCCTGGGTGTGCGGCCGAAGTTCGTGGCCGGGCACTCGATCGGTGAGATCGCTGCGGCGCATGTGGCCGGGGTGTTCTCGTTGGAGGACGCCTGCGCGCTGGTGAGCGCTCGCGGCCGTCTGATGCAGGCGTTGCCAGCGGGCGGTGCGATGCTGGCCGTGCAGGCGACGGAGGGCGAAGTCCTGCCACTGCTGGGCGAGTTCGTGTCGATCGCGGCCGTCAACGGCCCGACCTCTGTCGTCGTTTCCGGCGCGGAGGAGGCCGTCGCGGCGATCGAGGCGCACTTCGCCGACCGGAAGACGACGCGGCTGCGGGTCTCGCACGCGTTCCATTCGCCGCTGATGGATCCGATGCTGGAGGACTTCCGTACGGTCCTTGACGGGCTGACGTACCAGGCGCCGTCGATCCCGCTGGTCTCCAACCTGACCGGCGGCCTGGCCGACGGCCTCCAGGGGCCCGAGTACTGGGTGCGCCACGTCCGCGAGGCCGTCCGCTTCGCCGACGGCATCCGCACGCTGCAGGCCGCCGGCGCCACCCGGTTCCTCGAACTCGGCCCCGACGGCGTGCTCACCGCCCTCGCTGCGAGCGTGCTGCCCGACGGCGAGGCCCTGGCCGCCGTGCTCCGCAAGGACCGGGCCGAGGAACCGGCTGTCCTGGAGGCCCTCGCCCGCCTGCACGTGACCGGCGCGCGCGTCGACTGGGCGGCGGTGCTCGCCGGGTCGGGTGGCCGTCGCGTCGACCTGCCCACGTACGCGTTCCAGCGGCAGCGCTACTGGCTGCCCGAACTCCGGCACCGCGACCCGGCCGTGCCCGCGGCCGACCCGGTCGAGCACGCGTTCTGGACGGCCGTCGAGTCGGGCGACCTGCGGGAGGCGTCGGCGGTCCTCGGGATCGAGGAGGAAACCGCCGAGGCCTCGCTCGACCACCTGTTGCCGGTCCTGGCCTCCTGGCGCGGGCAGCGGCGCCTGCTGAGCACGCTCGACGGCTGGACGTACGGGACGATCTGGGTGCCCGTCCGCGGCCTCACCGATGCCGTCCCGCAGGGTCGTTGGCTCGCCGTCCTGCCGGAGAACGGGGCGAAGGACTGGCCCGAGGCCGTCCTCGACGCCCTCGCCGAGCGCGGCCTGCGGGTCGAGCGGCTGGCGGGCGCCGAGGCCCTGGGCGAGCTGCTCGCGGACGGCTCCGGCGAGCCGGTGGCCGGTGTCCTCTCCTTCCTCGCCGCCGCCGGCCGCCCGGACACCGAGTACCGCCTCGTTCCCCGGTACCTGCCCGCGACCGTCGAGCTGTTGCGCACCCTGGAGGCCGCCGGCAGTCCGGCTCGGCTCTGGTGCCTCACCCGGGGAGCCGTCGCAGCCGAGGGCGCCGACCGGGTGGCCGAGCCCGAGCAGGCACAGCTGTGGGGCCTCGGCCGGGTGGCCGCACTGGAGCACCCGCAGCGCTGGGGCGGCCTGATCGACCTGCCCGCCGGCCCCGACGCCCGCACCGCCGTCCGCCTGGCCGGCCTCCTCGCCCAGACCGCCGAAGACCAGCTCGCCCTGCGCGGCTCCGGCGCCTACGCCCGCCGCCTGACCCACCGCCACCTCCCGGCGGAGCCCACCCGAGCGGCGCAGCCACAGTCCGCGCCGGAGGAACGGACCCCGGCGGGCGCGGAGCAGCCGGAGGCTCCGGGGGCGTCCCCCGCACCGGAGGCCCCCGCCGCCTGGGTGGCCCCCCAGGGCACCCTCCTCGTCACCGGCGGCACCGGCGCCCTGGGCGCCCACGTCGCCCGCTGGCTGGCTCAGGCCGGTGCCCGACACCTCCTCCTCGTCGGGCGCCGTGGCGCCGAGGCCCCCGGTGCGCAGCAGCTGAGCGACGAGTTGGCCGCCCTCGGCGCCCGTGTCACCCTCGCCGCCTGCGACGTCGCCGACCGCGACGCGCTCGCCGCCCTCCTCGCCGCCGTGCCCGCCGAGTACCCGCTGTCCGGCGTCGTCCACGCCGCCGGTGTGCTCGACGACGGCGTGCTGGAAGGGCTCACGGCCGACCGGTTCGACGCCGTGCTCCGGGCCAAGGCCGTCGCCGCCCGCAACCTCCACGAGCTGACGGCCGGGCACGACCTCACCCTGTTCGTCCTGTTCTCCTCGATCACCGGTGTCCTCGGCAACCCCGGCCAGGCCAACTATGCGGCCGCGAACGCCTACCTCGACGCCCTCGCCGAGCACCGCCGTGCCGCTGGGCTGCCCGCCACCTCCGTCGCCTGGGGTCCGTGGGCCGGCGGCGGCATGGCGGGGGACCACCCGGGCCTCACCGGGCGGATGCGGCGCAGTGGGCTCGCCCCGATGGCGCCGGAGCGGGCGGTCGCCGCGCTGCGCCGGGTCCTGAGCGCCGGAGCGTCCGGCCTGACCGTGGCCGACGTCGACTGGAGCGCCCTCGCCCCCGTGCTCACCGCCGCCCGGCCGAGTGCGCTGATCGCGGACCTGCCCGAGGTCCGCCGGCTGGTCCACCCAGAAGCCGGCGAAGCGACCGCGGCCTCCTCGTCGGCCGAGCGACTGCTCGGCCGCACCGCCGACGAGCGGGAACGCCTGCTGCGGGAGCTCGTCCGCACCGAGGCCGCCGCCGTTCTCGGCCACGCCTCCACCGCGACCGTCGACGCGACGAGGGCGTTCCGGGACCTCGGCTTCGACTCGTTGACCGCCGTCGAGCTGCGCAACCGCCTCGGCGCCGCGACGGGCCTGAGCCTGCCCGCGACCCTGCTGTTCGACCACCCGACGCCGGCCGCCGTCGCCGCGCACCTGCGGGCCGAGCTGGCAGGTACAGCCGAGGGCGAGATGATCGCGACCCCCGCCGTCGCCCCCGCCGTCGCCGCCGACGAGCCGATCGCGATCGTCGCGATGGCGTGCCGCTTCCCCGGCGGTGTGGACTCGCCGGAAGACCTCTGGCGACTGCTCGCCGAGGGCCGCGACGCGGTGGGCCCCTTCCCGGCCGACCGCGGCTGGGACACCGACCGCCTGCACCACCCGGACCCGTCCCACGAGGGCACCAGCTACGTCGCCGAGGGCGCATTCGTCACCGGCGTCGCCGACTTCGACGCGGCCTTCTTCGGCATCTCCCCGCGCGAAGCCCTGGCCATGGACCCGCAGCAGCGGCTCCTGCTGGAGACCGTCTGGGAGGCCGTTGAGCGCTCCGGCATCGATCCCGGCACGCTCCACGGCTCCCGGACCGGCGTGTTCGTCGGCTCCAACTTCCAGGACTACCAGGTGCTGCTGGAAGCGGCGCGGGAGGGCGTGGCCGGCCACGTGATGACCGGCAATGCCGCGAGCGTGATCTCCGGCCGGGTCGCCTACGCCCTCGGCCTGGAGGGCCCGGCCGTCACCCTCGACACCGCGTGCTCGTCCTCCCTGGTCGCGCTCCACCTTGCCGCCCAGGCCCTGCGCCGGGGCGAGTGCTCGCTGGCGCTCGCGGGCGGTGTGACGGTGATGTCCACGCCGCAGGTGTTCGTCGAGTTCTCCCGGCAGCGCGGCCTGGCTGCCGACGGCCGGTGCAAGCCGTTCGCCGCCGCGGCGGACGGCACGGGCTGGGCCGAGGGCGTCGGCGTGCTGCTCGTCGAGCGGCTCTCGGACGCGCGGCGCAACGGGCACCCGGTGCTGGCCGTGGTGCGCGGCAGCGCCGTCAATCAGGACGGCGCCTCCAACGGCCTCACCGCGCCCAACGGCCCGTCCCAGCAGCGCGTGATCAGGGCGGCCCTGGCCGACGCCGGTCTGACGCCCGGTGAGGTGGACGCCGTCGAGGCGCACGGCACCGGCACCCGCCTCGGCGACCCGATCGAGGCCCAGGCCCTGCTCGCCGCCTACGGCCAGGACCGCGAACACCCGCTGCTCCTCGGCTCGGTGAAGTCCAACCTCGGCCACACCCAGGCCGCCGCGGGTGTCGCCGGCGTGATGAAGACCGTGCTCGCGATGCAGCACGGCGAGCTCCCGAAGTCCCTGCACATCGACGCCCCGACCGCGCAGGTCGACTGGACCGCCGGCGCGGTCGAGCTGCTGAGCGAGGCCCGCACGTGGCCCGGGACCGGACGGCCGCCGCGCGCCGGCGTGTCCTCCTTCGGCCTCAGCGGCACCAACGCCCACGTGGTCCTCGAAGCGGCGCCCGCCCCCGAGCCGCTGCCCGACCGCCCGGTGGCCGACCGCCCGCTGCCGTGGCTGCTGTCCGCCCGGACACCCGAGGCCGTGCGCGAGCAGGCCCGCCGCCTGGCCGCCCACGTCCGCGCGGCCGGGCCCGCCCTCGACGACGTCGCCCGTTCCCTCGCCACCACCCGAACGGCCCTGGAACACCGTGCGGCCGTCGTCGCGGCCGACCGGGCCGGGCTGCTGGACGGCCTGGACGCGCTCGCCGACGGCCGCGCCACGCCTGCCGTCCTGGAGGGACAGGCCGCAGGGGAGGGCGCACCGGTGTTCGTCTTCCCCGGCCAGGGCTCCCAATGGGTCGGCATGGCGGTGGAACTCCTGGACACCGCACCGGTGTTCGCGCAGCGCTTCGCCGAGTGCGCGGCGGCCCTGGAGCCGTTCACCGACTGGTCGGCAACCGACGTCCTGCGCGGCGAACCCGGTGCGCCCGGCTTCGACCGGGTCGACGTCGTGCAGCCCGTGCTGTTCGCCGTGATGGTGTCGCTCGCCGAACTGTGGCGCGCGCACGGCGTCGAACCGGCCGCCGTGCTCGGCCACTCGCAGGGCGAGATCGCCGCCGCCTGCGTGGCCGGCGCGCTGTCCCTGGACGACGCCGCCCGCGTCGTGGCTCTGCGCAGCCGGGCGATCCGGCGGCTCGCGGGCCTCGGCGGCATGGTCTCGGTGGCCGAGCCGGTCGCCGCCGTCCGCGAGCGTGTCGCACGCTGGGACGAACGGATCTCCGTCGCCGCCGTCAACGGCCCCGGCTCGGTGGTGGTCTCGGGCGACCCCGAGGCCCTGGAGGAGCTGATCGCCGACTGCGAGCGGACCGGCGTGCGAGCCCGCCGCATCCCCGTCGACTACGCCTCGCACTCCGCGCACGTCGAGCGCATCGAGAACGAGCTGCTCGACCTCCTCGCGCCGATCGCCCCGCGCAGCGCCGACGTCCCGTTCTGCTCGACCGTCACCGGCGCGGTGATCGACACCGCCGGACTGGACGCCGCCTACTGGTACCGCAACCTGCGCCACACCGTGGAGTTCGAGCAGGCCACCCGCACCCTGCTGGCCGCGGGCCACCGGGTGTTCGTCGAGGTCAGTCCGCACCCCGTGGTGACCACCGGCGTCCAGGAGACGATCGAGGACAGCGGCCTGCCCGCGGCCGCCCTCGGCACGCTGCGCCGTGACGAGGGCGGCCGCGGCCGATTCCTCCTCGCCCTCGCCGACGCCCGCAACCACGGCGCCCGGGTGGACTGGGACCTCCTGTTCGCCGGTACCGGCGCACGCGCCACCGAGCTGCCGACGTACCCGTTCCAGCGGCAGCGCTACTGGCCGCGTCCGGGCGGGACGGGCGGCGACGTCACCACGGCCGGCCTGGCCGCGCCGGAGCACCCGCTGCTCGGCGCCGCCGTCGAACTCGCCCAGGGCGGCGGGCTGGTGGCCACCGCCCGCTGGTCGCTGCACACCCACCCGTGGCTCGCGGACCACGCCGTCGCCGGTGCCGTCGTCGTCCCCGGCGCCGCGCTGGTCGAGGCGGTCGTCCGGGTCGGTGACGAGCTCGGCTGCGGGCGCATCGAGGAACTGACCCTGCACGCGCCCGTCCTGCTGCCCGAGCGCGGCGCGGTCCAGGTGCAGATCGAGGTCGGCGCCCCGGACGGCACGGGCCTGCGCCCCGTCGCCCTGCACACACGCCCGGCGGACGCGGACGCGCCCGAGGGCTGGACCCTGCACGCGGACGGCACGCTCGGGCCCGCCGGGGTCGAGCCCCAGTCGGCGGCCACCGCCTGGCCGCCCGTCGGAGCCGAGCCGATCGACGTGACCGGCTTCTACCCGGGCCTGCGCGAGGACGGCTACGGCTACGGCCCGGTGTTCCAGGGCGTGCGCGCGGCCTGGCGCCTCGGCGCCGCAGTCCACGCCGAGGTGGAGCTGCCCGAGCCGGCCCGCCCCGACGCCGCCCGCTACAGCCTGCACCCGGCGCTGCTCGACGCGGCCCTGCACCCGGCCGGGCTCGGCCCGCTGCAGGGCCGCCCCGGACTGCCGTTCGCCTGGACCGGCGTCACGCTGCACGCCGCCGGGGCCACCGCGCTGAGGGTGACGCTCACCCCGGCCGGGCCCGACACGGTGTCCGTCGAGATGTCCGACCCGACCGGCCGCCCGGTGGCCGCCATCGAGGCCCTGGCCGTGCGCCCGCTCGCCGAAGGAGCCCTCGACCCGGCCGCCCGGGTGGCGCGCGAGGCGCTCTTCCACCTGGACTGGCCGGCCCTGACCCTCCCCGAGCCCGGGCCGGGCCCCGCCCGCTGGACCGTCCTCGGCGAGCCGCCCGCCCACGCGGCGGCCCTCACCGAGGCGGGCGTCACCCTCGACGCCGACGCGGACGTCACGCTCGTCGAACTCAGCGGCGACGAACCACTCGACGCCCTCGACCACGCCCTCGCCGTCCTCCGGACGTGGCTCGCCGACGACCGCCCCGACGCCACCCTGCTCGTGACCACCCGCCGCGCGGTCGCCGCCGACCCCGCCGAGGACGTCCACGACCTGCCCGCCGCCGCCGTGCACGGCTTGGTCCGCTCCGCCCAGAGCGAGCACCCCGGCCGCATCGTCCTCGCCGACCTGGACGACGACCCGGCCTCCTGGCGCACGCTGCCCGCCGCGTTCGCCACCGGGGAACCCCGGCTCGCCCTGCGCCACGGCACCGCCCACGTCCCCCGCCTGGCCCGTGCCCACACCGCCGAGCCGCTGCCCGTGCCCGACGGTCCGTGGCGTCTCGACATCCGCACCAAGGGCACCGTCGACAACCTCGAACTCCTGCCGAGCCCCGACGCGGCCGCGCCGCTCGCCGAGGGCGAGGTCCGGATCGAGGTCCGCGCCGCCGGCCTCAACTTCCGCGATGTCCTCAACGCCCTCGACATGTACCCGGGCGGCGCCCGCTTCCTCGGCTCCGAGGCGGCCGGCGTCGTGCGCGAACTCGGCCCGGGCGTCACCGGGCTCGCCGTCGGCGACCGGGTGATGGGCATGGTGCCGGGCGGCTTCGGCCCGCTCGCCGTCACCGACCACTGCCTGCTCGCCCGCATCCCGCAGGGCTGGACGTTCGTCCAGGCCGCGTCCGTCCCCGTCGTCTTCCTCACCGCCTACTACGCCCTGCGCGACCTCGCGGATCTCCAGGCCGGCGAACGCCTCCTCGTCCACGCCGCGACCGGCGGCGTGGGCATGGCCGCCACCCAGCTCGGCCGCCTCTGGGGCGCCCAGGTCTACGGCACCGCGAGCGAGGCCAAGCAGCACCTGCTGCGCGCCGCCGGCCTGCCCGACGAGCGCATCGCCTCCTCCCGCACCCTCGACTTCGAGGAACGCTTCCGTACTGCCACCGGCGGCGCGGGCCTGGACGTCGTGCTCAACTCCCTCGCGGGGGAGTACGTCGACGCCTCCCTGCGCCTGCTGGGGCCCGGCGGGCGGCTGATCGAGATGGGCAAGACCGACGTCCGCGACGCCGACGAGGTCGCCGCCGCCCACGGCGGCGCCCGCTACCGCGCCTTCGACCTCCAGGAGGCCGGGCCCGAGCGGATCGGGCAGATCCTCGCCGACCTGGTCGACCTCTTCGAACAGGGCGCCCTGCAGGCGCTCCCGCTCACCTGCTGGGACGTCACCCGCGCCCGCGAGGCCTTCCGCCACATGGCCCAGGCCCGGCACACCGGCAAGATCGTCCTCACCGTCCCGCGCCCCTGGGACCGCGACGGCACCGTCCTCATCACCGGCGGCACCGGCACCCTCGGCGGTGAGCTCGCCCGCCACCTGGTCACGGCGCGCGGCGTGCGGCACCTGCTGCTCGCCGGCCGCAGCGGCCCCGAAGCCCCCGGCGCGGCGGCCCTCGCCGAGGAGCTGACCGCCCTGGGCGCCGAGGTCACCGTCTCCGCCTGCGACACCGCCGACCGCGACGCCCTGGCCGCCCTGCTGGCCGCCGTGCCCGACGAGCACCCACTCACCGCCGTCGTCCACGCGGCCGGCGTCCTCGACGACGGCGTCGTCGAAGGCCTGACGGCGGACCGGCTCGCCGCCGTGCTGCGCCCCAAGGCCGACGCCGCCCGCCACCTGCACGAGCTCACCCACGGCCTGGACCTCGCCGACCTCGTCCTCTTCTCCTCCGCCGCCAGCGTGTTCGGCTCGCCCGGCCAGGGCAACTACGCCGCCGCCAACGCCTGGCTCGACGCCCTCGCCCAGCACCGCCGGGTCAACGGCCTGCCCACCACCTCGCTGGCCTGGGGTCTGTGGGCGCAGGCCAGTACGATGACCGCCCACCTCGGAGCGACCGACCGGGCCCGCGCCGAGCAGTCCGGCGCGCTCACCCTCAGCACCCCCGACGGCCTCGCCCTGTTCGACGCCGCCCTCGCCGCCCACCGTGCGCTCCTGGTGCCCGTCCGCCTCGACACCGCCGCGCTGCGCACCCGCGGCGCGGCCGAACTCCCCGCGCTCCTGCGCTCCCTGGTCCGCGCCCCGGCCCGCCGCACCGCGCAGACCGGGCCCGCCGCCGACGGGCTGCGCGCCCGACTGGCCGCGCTCACCCCGGCCGACCGGCACGCGGTGCTGCTCGACCTGGTGAGCGGGTGCACCGCCACGGTCCTCGGCCACTCCACGGCCGACCAGGTCCACGCCGCACGGCCGTTCCGTGACCTCGGGCTCGACTCGCTGACCGCCGTCGAGCTGCGCAACCGGCTCAACACCGCGACCGGCCTGCGCCTGCCCGCGACCCTGGTGTTCGACCACCCCACCCCCGGCGCGCTCGCCGAGCACCTGGCGGACGGCCTCACCGGCCGCCTCCCGAGCACCGACGAGGGGACCACCGTCAGGACCGCCGCCGACGATCCGATCGCGATCGTCGGCATGGCCTGCCGCTTCCCCGGGGGCGTCCGGACCCCCGAGGACCTGTGGACCCTGCTGTCCACCGGCACCGACGCCGTCGTCGGCTTCCCGACCGACCGTGGCTGGGACCTCGACCGGCTCTACGAGGGCATCCCCGACCACCCTGACTCCTCCCGCACCCGCGAGGGCGGATTCCTCGCCGACGCCGCCGGGTTCGACGCCGCCTTCTTCGGCGTCAGCCCCAACGAGGCCCTCGCCATGGACCCGCAGCAGCGGCTCCTGCTGGAGACCTCGTGGGAGGCCCTGGAACGCGCCGGCATCGACCCCGGCACGCTGCGCGGCACCCGCACCGGCGTGTTCGCCGGCCTGTCCTCCAGTGACTACCTCGACCGGGTCGGCCACGTTCCCGAGGACGCCGCCCCCTACGTCAGCACCGGCAACGCCGTCAGCGTCGTCTCCGGCCGCGTCGCCTACACGCTCGGGCTGGAGGGCCCGGCCGTCACCGTCGACACCGCCTGCTCGTCGTCCCTGGTGGCGCTCCACCTCGCGATCCGCTCGCTGCGCGGCGGCGAGTGCACGCTCGCCCTCGCGGGCGGCGTCACCATCATGTCCACGCCGGCCATCCCGGTCGACTTCGCCCGCCAGCGCGGCCTGGCCGCCGACGGCCGCTGCAAGCCCTTCGCCGACGCCGCCGACGGCACCGGCTTCTCCGAGGGCGTCGGCGTGCTGCTCGTCGAGCGGCTCTCGGACGCGCGGCGCCACGGGCATCCCGTCCTCGCCGTCGTGCGCGGCTCGGCCGTCAACCAGGACGGTGCCAGCAACGGGCTCAGCGCCCCGAACGGCCCGTCCCAGCAGCGTGTGATCCGGGCCGCCCTGGCCGACGCCGGTCTGACGCCCGCCGAGGTGGACGCCGTCGAGGCGCACGGCACCGGCACCCGCCTCGGCGACCCGATCGAGGCGCAGGCGCTGCGCGCCGCCTACGGCCAGGAGCGTGAACACCCGCTCCTCGTCGGATCGGTGAAGTCCAACCTCGGCCACACCCAGGCCGCGGCGGGCGTCGCCGGCGTCATGAAGAGCGTGCTCGCCCTGCGGCACGCCGCCCTCCCGCAGAGCCTCCACATCGACCGGCCCACCACGCACGTCGACTGGACGCAGGGCGCCGTCGACCTGCTCACCGAGGCGCGCGACTGGCCCGCCACCGGACGGCCCCGCCGCGCCGGCGTCTCCTCCTTCGGCCTCAGCGGCACCAACGCCCACATCGTCCTCGAACAGGCCCCGGACCAGGAGCCCGACGAGGCCCCCGCGGCCGAGCGTCCCGCCCTGCCCTGGCTGCTCTCGGCCCGCAGCGCCGAGGCCCTGCGCGGCCAGGCCCGCGCCCTGCTCGACCACCTCGACGGCAACGCCGCCGCACCGCTCGACCTCGCCCACTCCCTCGCCACCGGCCGCGCCCTGCTGGAGCACCGCGCCGCCGTCGTCGGCACGGGCGTCGAAGACCTGCGCGCCGGTCTCGCCGCGCTCGCCGACGGGACCCCCGCTGCGGGCCTCGTGACCGGCCGGCACGCCGCCGGACGCGACCGCAGGGTCGTCCTCGTCTTCCCCGGCCAGGGCTCCCAGTGGGCCGGCATGGGCGCCGAACTCATCGACACCTCAACGGATTTCGCCGAACGGATCGCCGCCTGCGAACAAGCCCTCGCCCCCTGGACGGACTGGTCGCTCGGCGCCGTCCTGCGCGGCGAGCCCGACGCGCCGTCGCTCGACCGCGTCGACATCGCCCAGCCCGCGCTGTGGGCCACCATGATCGGCCTTGCCGCCTGCTGGCAGGCCCACGGCGTCACCCCCGCCGCCGTCCTCGGCCACTCCCAGGGCGAAATCGCCGCCGCCTGCGTGGCCGGCGCGCTCTCCCTGGAGGACGGCGCGAAGATCGTCGCCCTGCGCAGCCGGGCCATCGCCCGCGGCCTCTCCGGCCACGGCGGCATGGTGTCGGTGCCGCAGGCCCACGCCGACGTCCTCGCCCGCATCAAGCCCTACGGCGGCCGGATCTCGGTGGCCGCCGCCAACGGCCCGGCCGGTGTCGTCGTCTCCGGCGAGCCCGACGCCCTCGACGGCCTCCTGGCCGACTGCGCCGGTGACGGCGTCCGGGCCAAGCGCATCCCCGTCGACTACGCCTCCCACTCCGCCCAGGTCGAACGCATCGAGGACACCCTCCTCGCCGAACTCGCCGGGCTGACCACGCGGGCGGCCCGCATCCCGTTCTTCTCCACCGTCACCGCCGACTGGCTCGGCGACACCCCGCTCGACGCCGGCTACTGGTACCGGAACCTGCGGCAGACCGTCCGCCTGGAGGAGTCCGTCCGCGCCCTGCTCGCCCAGGGCCACGACGCCTTCCTCGAATGCAGCCCGCACCCCGTGCTCGCCATGGCCGTCGAGGACACCGCGGCCGACGCGGGCGACCAGGCCGTCGTGCTCGGCACCGTCCGGCGCGAGGACGGCGGCCCGGCCCGGCTGCTGACCTCCCTCGCCGAGGCCCATGTGCGCGGTGTACGGATCGACTGGCGGCCCGCACTCGCCGGCGGCCGACCCGTCGACCTGCCCACCTACGCTTTCCAGCGCCGCCGCTACTGGCTCGCCCAGGACACCGCCCGCACGGGCGCGCCCCTCGACCCCTGCGGGCTGGACCGCGCCGTCCGCCTCGCGGACTCCGACACCGTGCTGCTCACCGGCCGGATCGGCACCGCGACCCACCCATGGACGGCCGACCACCGCGTGCGCGGCACCGTCGTCGTCCCGGGCACCGCGCTGCTCGACTGGGCCGTGCGGGCCGGCGACGAAGCCGGCTGCCCGACCGTCGCCGAGCTCACCGAGCTCACCCCGCTGACCCTGCCCGACCGCGGCACCGTCGACCTCCAGCTCACCGCGGGACCGGCGGCCGCCGACGGCCGACGGGCCCTCACCATCCACGCCCGCCCGACCGACGCGCCCGACGACACCCCGTGGATCCGTCACGCCACCGGCACCCTGACCGGCGGCGACACCACCGGCACGCCGCTCACGGACTGGCCGCCGCGCGAGGCCACGGCGGTGGAGGCGGCGGAAGGCGCCGAGTACGGCGAGCGCTTCCGTACCGTTCGGGCACGGTGGCGGCGCGGCGACGAACTGTTCGCCGAGGTCGCCCTGCCCGAGGAGCACCGCACCGAGACGGCCGGCTTCCGCGTCCACCCCGGCCTGCTCCAAGCCCTGCTCGCCGCCCTCCCGGACGGCACCGACCCCGCCGGCACCGACCCCGTCCAGCCCGTCGACTGGCGCGGCGTCACCGTCCACGCCACCGGCGCCGCGTTGCTCCGGGTCCGGCTGACTCCGGCCGCCGACGGCAGCCACGCGCTGACCGCGGCCGACGCCGACGGAGCCCCGGTGCTCACCGCCGAGGCCGTCACGTTCCGCCCGATCGCGGCCGAGCACCTCGCCCCGGCGGCCGACCCGCTCTACGCCGTCGAGTGGACGTCGACGCCCGGTAGCGCCGTGTCCGCCGACGACGTGACGGACACCGCCGTCCTCGGCGGCGACGACGCGCTCGCCGCCGCCCTCGGCGCCCGCTCCTACACGGACCTCGCCGACCTCACCGCCGCCCTCGACACCGGAGAGCCCGCACCCGCCACCGTCGTCCACCGCCTCACCGTGGCCGACGACGCCGACCCCGTCACTGCCGCCCACCGCGCCGTCCGGGCCGCCCACCGCCTCGCCCGCGCCTGGCTCGCAGAACCCCGCCTCGCCGACGCCCGCCTCGCCCTGCTCACCCACGGCGCCGAGACCGCGGCCCCCGCCACCGACCCCACCGCGCTGGCCCAGGCCGCCGCCCACGGACTGATCCGCTCCGCCCAGTCCGAGCACCCCGGCCGCTTCCTCCTGGTCGACCTCGACGACGACCCGGCCTCCACCGCCGCCCTGCCCACCGCCCTCGCCGTCCCCGACGAGCCACGCCTGGCCGTCCGCGGCGGCGACGTGACGGCGCCCCGGCTGCGTCCGGTGCCCGGCGGCGGGGACGAGCGGGCGTGGTCCTGGAACCCCGAGGGCACCGTCCTGATCACCGGCGGCACCGGCACCCTCGGCACCCTCGTCGCCCGCCACCTCGTCACCGAGCACGGCGTCCGGCACCTCCTGCTCACCGGCCGGCGCGGCCCGGACGCCCCCGGCGCGGCCGAGCTCCTCGCCGACCTGGCAGCCCTCGGCGCCGACGCCCGCGTCGCCGCCTGCGACACCGCCGACCGCGCCGCCCTCGACGCGCTCCTCACCACCGTCCCCGACGAGCACCCGCTCACCGGCGTCGTCCACGCCGCCGGCGTCCTGCACGACGGGCTGCTGGAAGGCCTGACGGACGAACAGATCACCGAGGTGCTGCGTCCCAAGGTCGACGCCGGGTGGAACCTCCACGAAGC
This sequence comes from Kitasatospora sp. NPDC101447, assembly GCF_044767225.1. Classification (NCBI taxonomy): domain Bacteria; kingdom Bacillati; phylum Actinomycetota; class Actinomycetes; order Kitasatosporales; family Streptomycetaceae; genus Kitasatospora; species Kitasatospora sp. NPDC101447. The sequence goes on along the minus strand of NZ_JBIWNL010000010.1, from coordinate 175,594 downwards.
GACCCGGCACCTCGATCTCTCGGCCTTCGTCCTGTTCTCCTCCTTCGCCGCCACGGCCGGCGGCCCCGGCCAGGCCAACTACGCCGCCGCCAACGCCTTCCTCGACGCCCTCGCCCACCGCCGCCGGGCCGAAGGCCGCCCGGCCGCCTCCCTCGCGTGGGGATACTGGGGAGAATCGAGTGGAATGACGTCCACGCTGGATGCCGTGGACATCGCCCGCTTCGCGCGCTCCGGCATGCTGCCGCTCACGGCCGGCCAGGGCCTCGCCCTGCTCGACGCCGCGCGCGGCATCGACCGACCGCACCTGGTACCCGTCCGGCTCGACCGGCACGCCCTCGCCGCGGCCGGTATGTCGCCGCTGTTCGCAGAGCTCGCGCCCCGCCGCGCCGCTGCCAGGCCCACCGCCGCCGGCCCGGCCGGGAGCGCGGCGGACGGCGGCGACCGGGGCGTCCTGGACCGGCTGCCCGGACTCGCCGCCGCCCAACAGGAGAAGCTGCTGCTGGACGTCGTCGTCGGACACCTCGCCGCCGTCCTCGGCCACGGCTCACCCGAGGCCGTCGAACCCGAGCGCGGCTTCCTCGACCTCGGCATGTCCTCCCTGACCGCCGTCGAGCTGCGCAACCGCCTCAACGCCGAACTCGGCCTGCGGCTGCCCACCACGACGATCTTCGACCACCCGTCGCCCACCGCCCTCGCCGGGCGGCTGCGCGACCTGGTCGGTGCGCCCACGGGCACGGCGGCGCCCACCCGGCCCGTCTTCGCCGAACTCGACGACCTGGAGACCGCGCTCTCCGCCACCGCACTGGACGCCGACGCCCGCACCCGGCTCCTCGCCCGCCTCAAGAGCCTCCAGTGGCGGCTCGACGGCGACCCGGACGGGCCGACCACAGCCGCCGACGCCCCGGACGACGCGCTCGACGACACCACCGACGACGAGATGTTCGACCTGATCGACCGCGAACTCGGACTCGCCTGAGGACCGGACCGAGGCTCCCGGCCCCGGGGCCACCCGCCCCGGGGCACCAGGCCGAAGCCGTCCCGTCCGACGCGACCCGCCCGCCGCCGGCCCGCGGCCCCGTACCACCCTTCCGAACTGCGAGGTTTCCCACCCATGGCCAGCACGTCCGAGGACAAGCTCCGCGACTACCTCAAGAAGGTCACCGCGGACCTGCGGCGCACGAAGCTGCGCCTGGAGTCCGTCGAGGCGAGGGACGCCGAGCCGATCGCGATCATCGGGATGGCCTGCCGCTACCCCGGAGGTGTCCGCACCCCGGAGGACCTCTGGCGGCTCGTCGCCGACGGCGCCGACGCCATCGGTGACCTCCCGGAAGACCGTGGATGGGACACCGGGGGCCTCTACGACCCCACCCCCGGCACGCCAGGCAAGAGCTACGTGCGCCACGGCGGGTTCGTCGACGGCGTCGCCGACTTCGACGCCGAACTCTTCGGCATCGCCCCCCGCGAGGCCCTCGCCATGGACCCGCAGCAGAGGCTCCTGCTCGAATCCGCCTGGGAGGCCATCGAACGCGCCAGGATCGCCCCCGCCGCCCTGCGCGGCAGCGACACCGGCGTGTTCATCGGCGGCGCCGACACCGACTACGGCTCCCTCGCCCGCCAGACCGAGGAGACCGAGGGCCACCTTCTCACCGGCGGAGCCGTCAGCGTCCTCTCCGGCCGCATCGCCTACACCCTCGGGCTGGAGGGCCCGGCCGTCACCGTCGACACCGCGTGCTCCTCCGCCCTCGTCGCCCTCCACCTCGCGGTCCGCGCGCTGCGCGCCGGCGAGTGCTCGATGGCCGTCGCCGGCGGCGTCGCCGTCATGCCGACCACCCGGCTGTTCACCGAGTTCTCCCGCCAGCGCGGCCTCGCCCCCGACGGGCGCTGCAAGCCCTTCGCGGAGGCGGCGGACGGCACCTCCTGGGCGGAGGGTGTCGGCGTCCTGCTCGTCGAGCGGCTCTCGGACGCCCGGCGCCTCGGCCACGAGGTCCTCGCCGTCGTCCGCGGCACCGCCGTCAACCAGGACGGTGCCAGCAGCCGCCTGACCGCCCCCAACGGCCCCTCCCAGCAGCGGGTCATCCGCGCGGCCCTCGCCAACGCCCGGCTCGCCACCGACCAGGTCGACGCGGTCGAGGCCCACGGCACCGGTACGACCCTCGGCGACCCGATCGAGGCCCAGGCGCTGCTGGCGACGTACGGGCAGGACCGACCGGCCGAGCGCCCGCTCTACCTCGGCGGCGTCAAGTCGAACATCGGCCACGCCCAGGCGGCGGCCGGCGTAGCGGGTGTCATCAAGACCGTCATGGCGTTGCGTGCCGGGGTGCTGCCGGCCACCCTGCACGTCGACGAGCCGTCCTCGCACGTGGACTGGACGGCCGGCGCCGTCGAACTGCTGACGGAGGCCCGTGCCTGGCCGGAGACCGGCCGACCGCGCCGGGCCGGCGTCTCGGCGTTCGGCATCAGCGGGACGAACGCCCACGTGGTCCTGGAGCAGGCGGACGAGGCTGTGGCGGAGAAGCCTGCGGAGGCTGCCCCGGCCCCGGCCGTCGTACCGTGGGTGCTGAACGGCCGGACGCCGGACGCGCTGCGCGCCCAGGCCGCCCGCCTGCGCGACGTCGCGGCAGGCCTGCCGGCCGCTGACGTCGCGGCGGCGCTGGCCACGAGCCGGTCGATGCTCAACCACCGGGCCGTGGTCATCGGTTCGGACCGGGACGCGCTGCTGCGTGGGCTCGACGCGCTGGCGGCGGGCTCGGGCGGGGTCGTCGAGGGCGCGGTCCGGGGCGGTGGGACGGCGGTCCTGTTCTCCGGGCAGGGGTCGCAGCGGCTGGGGATGGGGCGGGAGCTGTACGGCCGGTTCCCGGTGTTCGCTCGGGCTTTCGACGAGGTGTGCGGGGCTCTTGAGCTTCCGCTGCGGGATGTCGTGTGGGGTGCGGACGACGAGTTGCTGAACCGGACGGAGTTCGCCCAGGCGGGGTTGTTCGCGGTCGAGGTGGCGTTGTTCCGGCTGGTGGAATCCCTGGGTGTGCGGCCGGAGTTCGTGGCCGGGCACTCGATCGGTGAGGTGGCGGCCGCGCATGTGGCGGGGGTGTTCTCGCTGGAGGACGCCTGTGCGCTGGTCAGTGCTCGTGGTCGTCTGATGCAGGCGCTGCCGGCCGGTGGCGCGATGCTGGCCGTGCAGGCGACGGAGGACGAAGTCCTTCCGCTGCTGGGTGAGTTCGTGTCCATCGCCGCTGTGAACGGCCCGACGTCGGTCGTGGTCTCCGGCGCGGAGGAGGCCGTCGAGAAGATCCGCGCGCACTTCGCCGACCGGAAGACGACCCGGCTGCGCGTGTCGCACGCGTTCCATTCGCCGCTGATGGATCCGATGCTGGAGGACTTCCGTACGGTCCTTGACGGGCTGACGTACCAGGCGCCGTCGATCCCGCTGGTCTCCAACCTGACCGGCGGCCTGGTCGACGGCCTCCAGGGGCCCGACTACTGGGTGCGCCACGTCCGCGAGGCCGTCCGCTTCGCCGACGGGGTCCGCACGCTGCAGGCCGCCGGCGCCACCCGGTTCCTCGAACTCGGCCCCGACGGCGTCCTGACGGCGCTTGCGGCCTCCACTCTTTCCGACGACGCCGTGCTGGCCTCCTCCCTCCGCAAGGGCCAGGACGAGGAGACGAGCGTGCTGACCGCGCTCGCGCACCTGCACGTCACCGGCGCGCCGGTCGACTGGGCCGCGCTCTTCGTCGGCACCGGCGTCCGCCCGGTCGACCTGCCGACCTACGCCTTCCAGCACCGTCGCTACTGGCCCGCCACCGCCCCGACGACCGCAGGCGACCTCGGCGCCGCGGGCCTCGACACCGCCGACCATCCGCTGCTCACCGCCTCGCTCGAACTCTCCGACGACGACGGCCTGTTGTTCACCTCCCGGCTGTCCCGGCAGTCCCACCCCTGGCTCGCCGACCACGTGGTACGCGGCAACGTCCTGCTGCCCGGCACCGCGTTCCTCGAACTCGCCGTCCGCGCCGGGGACGAGGCCGGCTGCGACCGCGTCGAGGAACTGACCCTGGCTGCGCCGCTCGTCCTGCCCGAGCGCGAGGGCGTCCAGCTGCAGTTGCGGGTCGGCGCGGCCGACGAGAACGGCCGCCGCACCTTCACCATCGCCTCCCGGCCCGAGGGTGCCGACGGCCGTGCCTGGGACCAGCACGCGACCGGCGTCCTGGCCGTGGGGGAGGCGCGCACCGCGTTCGACGCGTCGGTGTGGCCGCCGGCCGGTGCCGAGGCGGTCGACCTGACCGGGCTGTACCAGGGCATGGCCGACGGTGGCTACGCGTACGGCCCGGTGTTCCGGGGCCTGCGAGCGGCCTGGAGGCGAGGGGACGAGGTCTTCGCCGACATCGCCCTGCCGGAGGGCATCGAGGGCACCGGCTACGGCCTGCACCCGGCCCTGCTCGACGCCGTCCTGCACGTGACGGCCTTCAACGGGATGCCGCACGGCGTCGTGCCGTTCTCCTGGGAGGACGTGTCGCTGCACGCCTCCGGCGCGTCCTCGGTGCGCGTGCGCGTCACCCGGACCGGCGAGGAGTCCGTCGCGGTGGCGGTCGCCGACGCCGAGGGCCTGCCGGTGGCGTCCGTGGGGTCGCTGGCCCTGCGCGCGGTGTCGAGCGGGGAGTCGGCGGCGGCCCGGGACGGGTTGTTCCGGGTGGACTGGGTGCCGGTGAGGGCCTCCGGCGCGACGGAGTTCGTGGCGGTGGAGTCGCTGGCGGACGTGCCGGCGGACGTGCCCCCGGTGGTGGTGATCCGACCGGCGGACGACGACGTGCACGCGCGTACGGTCCGCGCGCTGGAGCTGGTGCAGGGCTGGCTGGCCGAGGAGCGCTTCGCGGCCTCCCGGCTGGTGTTCGTGACGCGCGGTGTGGTGGCGGGCGAGGACCTGTCGGGTGCTGCGGTGTGGGGTCTGGTGCGGTCGGCGATGTCGGAGGAGCCGGGCCGGTTCGGCCTGGTGGATCTGGCGGGTTCGGAAGAACTGCCGCCCGCCGCCCTGGGTGTGGACGAGCCGCAGCTGCTCGTCCGCGACGGGGAGGTCCTCGCGGCCCGGCTCGTGCGCGCCGAATCGGCGGGCGAGCCGGTGGTGTGGGCCGGTGAGGGCACGGTCCTGATCACCGGCGGCACGGGCGGCCTGGGCCGGGTCGTGGCCCGGCACCTGGCCGTCGAACACGGGGTACGGCAGCTGCTGCTGGTCAGCCGCCGGGGATCGGACGCCGAGGGCACGGACGAACTGCTCGCCGAGCTGGCGGCAGTCGGAGCGGAGGCCGTCGTCGAGGCGTGTGACGTCGCCGATCCGGCGGCGGTGGCGGACCTGTTCGCCCGGCACGAGATCCGCGCGGTCGTCCACACGGCCGGCGTGCTCGACGACGGCGTGATCGGCTCGCTGACCCCGGAGCGAGTGAGCGCCGTCCTCCGCCCGAAGGCGGACGCGGCCTGGAACCTGCACGAGGCCACGAAGGACCGCGAGTTGGCGGCCTTCGTCCTGTTCTCCTCCGTCTCCGGCGTCTTCGGCGGCCCGGGGCAGGCCGCCTACGCGGCGGGCAACGCCTACCTGGACGCGCTGGCCCTGCACCGCCGCTCGCTCGGCCTGCCCGCCGTCTCGCAGGCCTGGGGCCCGTGGACCCGCGACGGAGGCATGATCGGCACGCTCGCCGACGTCGACCTGCAGCGGATCGCCCGCTCGGGCATGCCGGAGCTCACCCCCGCCGAGGGTGCCGCGCTGTTCGACGCCTCGCTCACGGCGGGCGAGCCCGCGATCCTTCCGGTCCGGCTGGACCTCGCGGCGCTGCGGGCCCGGGACTCGGTGCCCGCCCTGCTGCGCGGACTGGTGCGCGGCCGGGCCCGGCGCGCGGTGGTCGCGCGCTCGGCCGCTTCGGTGGGCCTGGCGCAGCGGCTGTCCGGCCTTGGTGTCGACGAGCGGCGGGGGGCCGTCCTGGAGCTGGTGCGCGACCGGATCGCCGTGGTCCTGGGCCACGAGGGCGGCTCGGTCGTCGACCCCTCGCGGGCGTTCCAGGATCTCGGCTTCGACTCGCTGACGGCGGTCGAGCTGCGGAACCGCCTGCGGTCGGCGACCGGTCTCCAGCTGCCGGCCACCGTCGTGTTCGACTACCCGACGGCGAGTGCGCTGGCAGGCTTCGTCCTGGAGGGTCTGTTCGGTGCCGAGGAGGCCGAGGAACTCCCGTCGCCGCTCCCGGTGCCGTCGGACGACCCGGTGGTCATCGTCGGCATGGCCTGCCGCTACCCGGGCGGCGTCGAGTCGCCGGAGGACCTGTGGCGGCTGGTGGCCGACGGCGTGGACGCGGTGTCCGAGTTCCCGACGAACCGCGGCTGGGACGTCGACTCGCTCTACAGCGAGGACCGGTCCGTCCCGGGCACGTCGTACACCCGGCGGGGCGCGTTCCTGCACACCGCCGGGGAGTTCGACCACGAGTTCTTCGGCATGAGTCCGCGCGAGGCGCTGGCGACGGACGCGCAGCAGCGCCTGCTGCTGGAGACCTCGTGGGAGGCCTTCGAGCGGGCCGGCATCGACCCGGTGACGCTGCGCGGCAGCCGGACCGGTGTCTTCGCGGGCATCATGTACACCGACTACCGCTCGCTCCTCGACGGCGAGGAGTTCGAGGGCTTCCGGGGGAACGGCAGCGCCCCCAGTGTCGCCTCCGGCCGGGTGTCCTACACCTTCGGGTTCGAGGGCCCGGCGGTGACGGTGGACACGGCGTGCTCGTCGTCGCTGGTGGCGATGCACCTGGCGGCGCAGGCGCTGCGCGGCGGCGAGTGCTCGCTGGCGCTCGCGGGCGGCGTGACGGTGATGTCGACGCCGGGGACGTTCGTGGAGTTCTCGCGCCAGGGCGGCCTGTCGGCCGACGGCCGGTGCCGTTCGTTCGCGGATGCGGCGGACGGCGTGGGCTGGGGCGAGGGCGTCGGTGTCGTGGTGTTGGAGCGGCTGTCGGACGCCCGTCGCAACGGGCACCGCGTACTGGCGGTCCTGCGCGGCAGCGCGGTGAACCAGGACGGTGCGTCGAACGGTCTGACGGCGCCGAACGGTCCGTCGCAGCAGCGGGTGATCCGGCAGGCGCTGGCGAGTGCCGGGCTGTCCGCGTCGGACGTGGACGCGGTGGAGGCGCACGGTACGGGGACGACGCTGGGCGACCCGATCGAGGCGCAGGCGCTCCTCGCGACGTACGGGCAGGACCGCGAACTGCCGCTGCTGCTGGGCTCGATCAAGTCGAACATCGGGCACGCGCAGGCGGCGGCCGGTGTCGCGGGCGTGATCAAGACGGTGCTGGCCATGCAGCACGGGGTGCTGCCGCGCACCCTGCACGTGGACGCGCCTTCGTCCCACGTGGACTGGACGGCGGGTGCGGTGGAAGTGCTGGCCGAGGCCCAGGAGTGGCCGGATTCCGGCCGGCTCCGCCGGGCGGGCGTGTCGTCGTTCGGGATCAGCGGGACCAACGCGCACGTGATCCTGGAGCAGGCCGAGCCCGAGGCCGTGCAGGACGCTGCGCCGACGGTGGGCGCGATGCCCTGGGTGGTATCCGCCAGGTCCGAGGCGGCGCTGGACGCTCAGGTCGCGCGGCTGGCGGAGGTCGGTGAACTCCCGGCTGCGGATGTGGCGTTCACGCTGTCCGGGCGGACGGCCTTCCCGCACCGGGTGGTGCTCGTCGACGGCGCCGAGGTGGCCCGAGGGCTTGTGGGTGAGGGCGGGACGGCGTTCCTGTTCTCGGGGCAGGGGTCGCAGCGGCTGGGGATGGGGCGGGAGCTGTACGGCCGGTTCCCGGTGTTCGCTCGGGCTTTCGATGAGGTGTGCGGGGCTCTTGAGCTTCCGCTGCGGGATGTCGTGTGGGGTGCGGACGAGGAGTTGCTGAACCGGACGGAGTACGCCCAGGCCGGGTTGTTCGCGGTCGAGGTGGCGCTGTTCCGGCTGGTGGAATCCCTGGGTGTGCGGCCGGAGTTCGTGGCCGGGCACTCGATCGGTGAGGTGGCGGCCGCGCATGTGGCCGGGGTGTTCTCGTTGGAAGACGCCTGCGCGCTGGTGAGTGCCCGTGGCCGTCTGATGCAGGCGTTGCCTTCGGGCGGTGCGATGCTGGCGGTGCAGGCGACCGAGGACGAAGTCCTTCCATTGGTCGGCGAGTTCGTTTCGATTGCGGCCGTCAACGGCCCGACCTCTGTCGTCGTGTCCGGCGCGGAGGAGGCCGTCGAGGCGATCCGCGCGCACTTCGCCGACCGCCGGACGTCCCGCCTGCGGGTCTCGCACGCGTTCCACTCGCCGCTGATGGACCCGATGCTGGAGGACTTCCGTACGGTCCTCGACGGGCTGAGCTACAGTGCTCCGTCGATCCCGCTGGTCTCCAACCTGACCGGCGCACTGGTCGATGGCCCGACGTCGCCCGACTACTGGGTGCGCCACGTCCGCGAGGCCGTCCGCTTCGCCGACGGTGTGCGCGCGTTGGAGGCTGCCGGCGTCACCCGCTTCCTGGAGCTCGGCCCCGACGGCGTCCTCACAGCGCTCGCGGCCACGTCCCTCTCCGGGGACAGCGTCCTGGCCGCCGCCCTCCGCAAGGACCGGGCCGAGGACACGAGCGTCCTGACCGCGCTTGCGCGCCTGCACGTCACCGGCGCCCACGTCGACTGGGCCGCCCTCCTCGCCGGGACCGGTGCCCGCACCGTGGAAGTGCCCACGTACGCGTTCCAGCACCGGCACTACTGGCCGGCGGTCACGCTCGCGCGCGGCGGCGACGTCCGGCTCGCGGGGCTTGGTGCTGCCGAGCACCCGCTGCTGGGCGCGGCCGTCGAGCTGGTCAACACGGACGGCTACCTGTTCACCGGTCGGCTGTCGGCCCGTTCGCACGGGTGGCTCGCGGACCACGTCGTCATGGGCTCGGTCCTGGTGCCGGGCACGGCTCTGGTCGAGCTGGCGGTGCGGGCCGGGGACGAGGTCGGCTGCGATCTGGTCGAGGAGCTGACGCTGGCCGCGCCGCTCGTCCTGCCCGAGCGGGGCGGCGTGCGGGTGCAGGTCTGGGTCGGTGAGCCGGACGCGTCCGGGCGGCGTGCGCTCACGATGCACGGCCGGCCGGACGACGCGGACGGGACGGACTGGACCCTCCACGCGAGCGGTGTGCTGGGCTCGGGCTCGGGCGCGGTGCCCGTGGCGTTCGAGGCGGCCGTGTGGCCGCCGGCCGGTGCCGAGGCGGTCGACGCGGCCGGGCTGTACGAGGGCCTGGCGGAGGCCGGGTTCGAGTACGGGCCGGCGTTCCGGGGCCTGCGGGCGGCCTGGCGGCGCGGGGACGAGGTCTTCGCGGAGGTCGCCCTGCCCGAGGGGACTGACGGCAGTGGCTTCGGCCTGCACCCGGCGCTGTTCGACGCCTGCCTCCACGCGTTCGCGCTGACCGGGTCCGACGAGCGCGGCGTGCCGTTCGCGTGGGAGGACGTGGCGCTGCACGCCTCCGGCGCGTCGTCGGTCCGGGTGCGGCTGACCTCGTCGGCGGGCGGTGGGGTGTCGCTCGCGATCGCCGACACGGAGGGGAACCCGGTGGCGACCGTCGGGTCGCTGGTCGTGCGCCCGGTGCCGGCGAGTGAGGCGGGCCCGGTGGGCCGGGACGGGTTGTTCCGGGTGGACTGGGTGCCGGTCAAGACGGCCGCTGCGACGGAGTTCGTGGTGCTGGAGTCGCTGGCGGACGTGCCGGCGGACGTGCCGCCGGTGGTGGTGATCGAGACGGCCGCCGATGAGGTGCACGCGCAGACGGTCCGCGTGCTGGGCCTGGTGCAGGGCTGGCTGGCGGAGGAGCGTTTCGCGGCGTCGCGTCTGGTGTTCGTGACGCGTGGTGTGGTGGCGGGCGAGGATCTGCCCGGCGCTGCGGTGTGGGGTCTGGTGCGGTCGGCGATGTCGGAGGAGCCGGGCCGGTTCGGCCTGGTGGATCTGGCGGGTTCGGAAGAACTGCCGCCCGCCGCCCTGGGTGTGGACGAGCCGCAGCTGCTCGTCCGTGACGGTGAGGTCCTGGCCGCTCGTCTGGTGCGGCCGGAAGCCACGGCCGGAGCGGTGGTGTGGCCGAGTGGCGGCACAGTCCTGATCACCGGCGGTACGGGAGGTCTCGGCAAGGTCGTGGCCCGGCACCTGGCGACCGAGCACGGCGTGCGCAGCCTGCTGCTGGTGAGCCGCCGGGGCACGGATGCCGAGGGCGTCGACGCGCTGCTCGCCGAGCTGGCTGCGCTCGGCGCGGAGGTGACGGTCGAGGGCTGTGACGTGGCCGATGAGGCTGCCGTGGCCGAACTGTTCGCCCGGCACGAGATCCGCGCGGTCGTCCACACGGCCGGGATGCTCGACGACGGCGTGATCGGTTCTCTCACCCCCGAGCGTGTCTCAGCCGTCCTGCGTCCGAAGGCGGACGCGGCGTGGAACCTGCACCGGGCCGGCGAGAACGTCGAGGCTTTCGTGCTCTTCTCCTCCGTCGCCGGAACGTTCGGCAGTGCGGGCCAGGCCGCCTACGCGGCGGGCAACGCCTACCTGGACGCCTTGGCGGTCCACCGCCGCTCGCTCGGCCTGCCCGCCGTCTCGCTCGCCTGGGGCCCCTGGTCCGATGTGGCCGGAATGACCGGCACCCTCACCGACGCCGAGGCCGAGCGCATCGCCCGGCTCGGCCTGTCGGCCATCCCCCCGGAGCAGGGCGTCGCGCTCTTCGACGCCGGGCTCGCCACCGGACACCCGGCCGTTCTGCCGGTCCGCCTCGACCTCGCGGCGATGGCCGCGCACGGCGAGGTGCCCGCCCTGCTGCGCGGCCTGGTGCGGGGCCGAGTGCGGCGCGCCGTCGTCGCCGGTTCGGCTGTGTCGGCGGGCCTGGCGCAGCGCCTGTCCGGCCTGGGGGGCGACGAGCGGCGGGCGGCCGCCCTGGACCTGGTACGTGACCAGATCGCGCTTGTGCTGGGCCACGACGCCGGCTCGGCGGTCGATCCGTCGAAGGCGTTCCAGGACCTCGGCTTCGACTCGCTGACGGCGGTCGAACTGCGAAACCGGCTGAAGTCGGTGACCGGTCTCGAGCTGCCGGCCACCGTCGTGTTCGACTACCCGACCGCCCAGGCACTCGCCGGCTTCTTGCTGGAGCGCCTGTTCGGCACCGAGGGCGTCGTCCACGTCCCCGAGGCGCTGCCGTTGCTGTCGGACGACCCGATCGTGCTCGTCGGCATGGCCTGCCGCTACCCGGGCGGCGTCGAGTCGCCTGAGGACCTGTGGCGGCTGGTGGCCGACGGCGTGGACGCGGTCTCCGACTTCCCGACGAACCGCGGCTGGGACGTCGAGACCCTCTACGACCCGGACCCGGAGCACATCGGGACGTCCTCCACACGCTCCGGCGGGTTCCTGCACACCGCCGGGGAGTTCGACCACGAGTTCTTCGGCATGAGCCCGCGCGAGGCGCTGGCGACGGACGCGCAGCAGCGCCTGCTGCTGGAGACCTCGTGGGAGGCGTTCGAGCGGGCCGGGATCGACCCGGTGTCGCTGCGCGGCACCCGGACCGGAGTCTTCGCGGGTGTGATGTACGCGGACTACGCGAGCCTGCTGGGCGGTGGTGAGTTCGAGGGCTACCAGGGCAGTGGCAGCGCGGGAAGCGTGGCCTCGGGCCGCGTCTCGTACACGCTCGGCCTGGAGGGTCCGGCGGTGACGGTGGACACGGCGTGTTCGTCGTCGCTGGTGGCCATGCACCTGGCGGCCCAGGCCCTGCGCAGCGGTGAGTGCTCGTTGGCGCTCGCGGGCGGCGTCACCGTGATGTCGACGCCGAACACCTTCGTGGAGTTCTCCCGGCAGGGTGGCCTGTCGGCCGACGGCCGGTGCCGTTCGTTCGCGGACGCGGCCGACGGCGTCGGCTGGGGCGAGGGCGTCGGCATGATCGTGCTGGAGCGGCTGTCGGACGCGCGCCGCAGCGGTCACCGGGTGCTCGCGGTCCTGCGGGGGAGTGCCGTCAACCAGGACGGTGCCTCCAACGGTCTGACGGCGCCGAACGGTCCGTCGCAGCAGCGGGTGATCCGGCAGGCTCTCGCGAGCGCCGGGCTCTCGACGGCCGACGTCGACGCGGTCGAGGCGCACGGCACCGGGACGACGCTGGGCGACCCGATCGAGGCGCAGGCGCTCCTCGCGACGTACGGGCAGGACCGTGAACTGCCCTTGTTGCTCGGCTCGATCAAGTCGAACATCGGGCATGCGCAGGCGGCGGCCGGTGTGGCCGGCGTGATCAAGATGGTACTGGCGATGCAGCACGGCTTGCTGCCGCGGACCCTGCATGTGGACGCGCCCTCCTCGCACGTCGACTGGACGGCCGGTGCGGCCGAACTGCTCACCGAGCGCACCGAGTGGCCGGCCACCGGCCATCCGCGCCGCGCGGGCGTGTCGTCCTTCGGGATCAGCGGGACCAACGCGCACGTGATCCTGGAGCAGGCCGAGCCCGAGGTGGCGCAGGAGGCCGCGGTCACGGCGGCGGTGATGCCCTGGGTGGTATCGGCGAAATCCGAAGCGGCGCTGGACGCTCAGGTCGCGCGGCTGGCGGAGCTCGATGAACTCCCGGCTGCGGATGTGGCGTTCACCCTGACCAGGCGGTCGCTCTTCCTGCACCGTGCGGTGGTCGTCGACGGGGCAGAGGCGGCCCGAGGATGTGCATCCGAAGGCAAGAATGCGTTCCTGTTCTCCGGTCAGGGCTCGCAACGCCTCGGCATGGGTGAGGAGTTGTACGCCCGCTTCCCGGCGTTCGCCGCGGCCTTCGACGCCGTCTGCGCGGGCCTGGACGAGCACTTCGATCGTCCCCTCCGCGGCGTCGTGTGGGGCGAGGACGAGGAGTTGCTGAACCGGACGGAGTTCGCCCAGGCGGGGTTGTTCGCGGTCGAGGTGGCGCTGTTCCGCCTGGTCGAATCCCTGGGTGTGCGGCCGGAGTTCGTGGCCGGACACTCGATCGGTGAGGTCGTGGCCGCGTACGTCGCGGGGGTGTTCTCGCTGGAGGACGCCTGTGCCCTGGTGGCCGCCCGTGGCCGGCTGATGCAGGCGCTGCCGTCCGGCGGCGCGATGCTGGCCGTGCAGGCGACGGAGGAGGAAGTCCTGCCGCTGCTCGGCGACTTCGTGTCGCTTGCCGCTGTGAACGGCCCGACTTCGGTCGTGGTCTCCGGGGCGGAGGAGGCCGTCGCGGCGATCGAGGCATACTTCGCCGAACGCCGGACCACACGCCTTCGCGTCTCGCACGCCTTCCACTCGCCGCTGATGGATCCGATGCTGGAGGACTTCCGTACGGTCCTCGACGGATTCACCTACCGTGCGCCGTCGATCCCGGTGGTCTCCAACCTGACCGGCGACCTGGCGGAGGGCCTGACCTCGCCCGACTACTGGGTGCGCCACGTCCGCGAGGCCGTCCGCTTCGCCGACGGCATCCGCACCCTGCACGAGGCCGGCGTCCGCCGCTTCCTCGAACTCGGCCCCGACGCCGTCCTCACCGCCCTGACCGCGACGGCGCTGCCCGACGGCGAAGCCGAAGCGATCCCCGCGCTCCGCCGCGACCGGGCCGAGGAGCACACCCTCGTCGACGCCCTCGCCCGTCTCCACGTCCGCGGTGCCACCGTGGACTGGGCCGCGCTGTTCGCCGCCACCGGTGCCCGGCACGTGGACCTGCCGACCTACGCCTTCCAGCGCCGCCGCTTCTGGCCCGTGCCCCTCGCCGCCCGTGGCGGCGACGTCCGCTCCGCCGGCCTCGGCGCCACCACGCACCCCATGCTGGGCGCCGCCGTCGAACTGGCCGACGAGGACGGGCTGGTGCTCACCGGATGCCTGTCGACGGCCACGTTCCCGTGGCTGGCCGACCACATCGTCCGAGGCGCGGTCCTGGTCCCCGGCGCGGGCCTGCTCGAACTGGCGCTGCGGGCCGCGGCCGAGGTGGGCTGCGGCCTGGTGGAGGAGTTGACGCTGGCGGCACCCCTGGTGCTGCCCGAGCACGGTGCACTCCAGCTCCAGCTCCGCGTCGGGACACCGGACGCCACCGGCGGCCGGGAGCTCACCGTCCACTCCCGGCCGGACGGGGACCCGGACGCCGGGTGGGTGCGGCACGCGGCCGGTTCGCTGGCCGTCGGCGGAGCCGTCGAGGCCGAGCCCTTCGATGTCTGGCCGCCGGTCGACGCCGAGCCGCTGCCGGTGGAGGGTGCGTACGAGCGGATGGCGGAGGCCGGGTTCGGCTACGGCCGCGCCTTCCGGGGCCTTCGGGCGGCCTGGCGGCGCGGCGACGAACTGTTCGCCGAGGTCGAACTCCCCGAGGACGTCGAGGCGGACGGTTTCGGTCTGCACCCGGCGTTGCTCGATGCGGCCATGCACGTCGCCATCGTGGACGCCGGGAGCGACGACACCGTGGTCCCGTTCGCGTGGACGGGTGCCGCGCTGCACGCCGTCGGCGCCTCGGCGGTGCGGGTGCGGATCGTGCGGCTCGACGGCGGCGGGCTGCGGCTCGACCTCGCCGACCCGGCGGGCTACCCCGTGCTGACGGTGGCCTCCGTGACGGGCCGGGCCGTTTCGGCGGAGCAGCTGGGATCGGTCGACCCGCTCTACGCGGTGGAGTGGGCGGCGTTGCCGGCCGCCCCGGACGCGGACACGGAGTGGACGGATTGGGACGCCCTGCCCGCTGAGGGCCTGGCCCCCGAGACCGTCGTCCTGGACTGCGGCGACTTCGCGGACCCGGAGGACGTCCCGAGCGGTGTCCGCGTGAATGTCCACGCCGTGCTGGAGGTCCTGCAGGCGTGGCTGGCGGGGGAGCGGTTCGCGGGGTCGCGTCTGGTGGTGGTGACGCGGGGTGCGGTGGCGGTGGGTGAGGGTGAGCCGGTGGATCTGGCGCAGGCTCCGGTGTGGGGTCTGGTGCGGTCCGCGCAGGCGGAGAACCCGGGCCGGTTCGTTCTGCTGGACACGGACGGGGAGGTGCTGGTCACCGCCGAGCCGGAGTCGGCCGTGCGCGGTGGAGTCGTCCACGTGCCGCGGCTTGGCCGTCTCCCGCAGCCGGAGGGTCCGCTGCCGGTGGGTGCGGACGACACGGTGCTGATCACCGGCGGCACGGGGGGCCTGGGTGCCGTCGTGGCGCGCTACCTGGTGGTGGAGTGTGGGGTTCGCAGTCTGGTGCTGACGAGCCGTCGTGGTCCGGAGGCGCCGGGTGCGGCGGAGCTGGTGGCGGGGTTGTCCGCGCTCGGCGCGGCCGTCGACGTCCGTGCCTGTGACATGGCGGACCGGGAGGCGGTGGCCGGTCTGATCGACACGCTCCCCGAGTTGTCCGCCGTCGTCCACGCGGCCGGTGTCGGTGACAACGGTCTGGTCGGTGCGCTCACGCCCGAGCGCATGGATGCCGTCCTGGCGCCGAAGGCCGACGGTGCGTGGTACCTGCACGAGCTGACGAGTCACCTCGACCTGACCGCTTTCGTGATGTTCTCCTCCGCCGGTGGTCTGGTGTTGACGGCGGGCCAGGGCAACTACGCGGCCGCGAACGTGTTCCTCGACGGCCTCGCCGCCCACCGCCGCGCCGCCGGGCTGCCCGCGACCTCGATGGCCTACGGCATGTGGGACGTCGGCGCCGGCCTCGGCCGTGACCTCGCGGACGTCGACCGGACGCGGATGGCCACCCAGGGCGTTCCCGTCCTCGACCACGCGACCGGTCTCGCCCTGTTCGCCACCGCTCTGCGGAGCGAGCGCGCCGCCGTCGTCCCGCTCCGGGTCGACGCGGCCGCCCTGCGCGCCCGCACCGACGAGGTCCCCGCACTCCTGCGCGCCCTCGCCGCACCGCGCCGGCGCGCCGAGCTGCCCGCGAGCGGCCGCGCGGCCGAGACCGACCTGGCCAGGCGCCTCGCCGGGCTGGGGGAGAACGAGGGCCGGCGCCTGGCGCTGGAGCTCGTACGGACGGAGGTCGCGGCCGTGCTCGGCCACGCGTCCGCGGAGGCGATCGCGCCCGAGCGCGCGTTCCAGGAGCTCGGCTTCGACTCCCTGGCCGCGACCGACCTGCGCAACCGCCTCACCAAGCGCACCGGCCTGCGCCTGCCCGCCACGCTCGCCTTCGACTTCCCCAATGCGCGGGCCGTGGCGGAGCACCTCCTCGACCTGGCCAGCGCGGGCACCGATCCGGTGCCGGCCGACGGCACCGAAGCCCGCCCGCACACCTCCGACGAGCCGATCGCGATCGTCGGCATGGCCTGCCGCTACCCCGGCGGCGCGGCCACACCCGAGGAGTTGTGGCGGCTGCTGGTGGACGGCGTCGACACCGTCACCGGACTGCCGACCGACCGCGGCTGGGACATCGAGCACCTCTACGACCCCGAGCCCGGCAAGGAGGGCCACAGCTACACCCGCCTCGGCAGCTTCCTGCACGACGCCGGCGACTTCGACCCCGGCTTCTTCGGGATCTCCCCGCGCGAGGCCCTCTACATGGACCCGCAGCAGCGGCTCCTGCTGGAGACCTCGTGGGAGGCGCTGGAGCGGGCGGGCATCGACCCGCTCTCCTTGCGCGGCAGCCGGACGGGCGTCTTCGCGGGCGTGATGTACCACGACTACGCGCTCAACACGAACCCCTCGGGCACCAGCGGTGGCAGCGTCGTCTCCGGCCGGGTGTCCTACACGCTGGGCCTGGAGGGCCCGGCGGTGACCGTCGACACCGCGTGCTCCTCCTCGCTCGTCGCCCTGCACCTGGCGGTCCAGGCGCTGCGCAGCGGCGAGTGCTCGCTGGCGCTCGCGGGCGGTGCGACCGTGATGTCGACGCCGGGGATGTTCATCGAGTTCTCGCGGCAGCGGGGGCTGTCGGCGGACGGCCGGTGCAAGGCGTTCGCGGGCGCGGCGGACGGTGTGGGCTGGTCGGAGGGCGTCGGCGTGCTGCTCGTCGAGCGGTTGTCCGATGCGGAGCGGAACGGCCACCGGGTGCTCGCGGTGATCCGTGGCACCGCCGTCAACCAGGACGGCGCGAGCAACGGCTTCTCGGCGCCGAACGGACCGTCCCAGCAGCGGGTGATCCGCCAGGCGCTGGCGAGCGCCGGGCTGTCCCCGGCGGACGTGGACGCCGTCGAGGCCCACGGCACGGGGACGACGCTGGGCGACCCCATCGAGGCGCAGGCGCTCCTCGCGACGTACGGGCAGGACCGTGAACTGCCGCTGCTCCTCGGCTCGATCAAGTCGAACATCGGGCACGCGCAGGCGGCGGCCGGTGTGGCCGGCGTGATCAAGATGGTGCTGGCGATGCAGCACGGCGTGCTGCCGAAGTCGCTGCACATCGACCGGCCCTCGCCACACGTCGAGTGGTCGGAAGGCGCGGTCGAGCTGCTGGCCGAGGCGCGGGACTGGCCGGCGACCGGCTGTCCGCGCCGGGCGGGCGTGTCCGCCTTCGGGATCAGCGGGACCAACGCGCACGTGATCGTGGAGCAGGGCCCCGAGTCCGTCACCGAACCTGCTGCTGGTGGGCCGGACTGGGGCACGCTGCCGTGGCTGCTCGCCGCGGCGACGCCGGAGGCCCTGCGGGTACAGGCCGAGCGGCTCGCGACCTTCGTCGGCGCGCGGCCGGAGCTCGACGCACTGGACGTCGCCCACTCGCTCGTCGCGACGCGTCCGGCGCTGGAGCATCGCGCGGTGCTGCTCGGCGCGGACCGGGAGGAGCTGCTGGCCGGGCTGGACGCGCTGAGCCGGGGCGAACTCGCCCCGGGCGCGGTCTCGTCCGCCCGGGCGGGTGGCGCGACGGCGTTCCTGTTCTCCGGCCAGGGTTCGCAACGGCTCGGGATGGGGCGGGAGTTGCACGCCAGGTTCCCGGTGTTCGCCCGGGCCTTCGACGAGGTGTGCGCGGCGCTGGAGCTGCCTCTTCGGGAGGTGGTGTGGGGCGATGACGCGGAGCTGCTGAACCGGACGGAGTACGCCCAGGCCGGGTTGTTCGCCGTCGAGGTGGCGCTGTACCGGCTCGTCGAATCGCTGGGCGTGCGCGCGGAGTTCCTGGCCGGGCACTCGATCGGTGAGGTGGCCGCGGCGCACGTGGCCGGGGTGTTCTCGCTGGAGGACGCCTGCACGCTGGTGAGCGCTCGGGGCCGTCTGATGCAGGGCCTGCCCTCGGGCGGCGCGATGCTGGCGGTGCAGGCGACGGAGGGCGAAGTCCGGCCGTTGCTGGGCGAGTCCGTGTCGATCGCGGCCGTGAACGGACCGACGTCGGTCGTGGTCTCGGGCGCGGAGGACGCCGTCGCGGCGATCGAGGAACAGTTCGCCGACCGCCGGACGACCCGCCTGCGGGTCTCGCACGCGTTCCACTCGCCGCTGATGGACCCGATGCTGGAGGAGTTCCGGGCCGTCCTCGACGGTCTGACGTACCACGCTCCTTCGATCCTGCTGGTCTCCAACCTGACGGGCGCCCTCGGCGAGGACGTCACGACGCCCGACTACTGGGTGCGCCACGTCCGCGAGGCCGTCCGCTTCGCCGACGGCATCCGGACCCTCCACGAGGCCGGCGTGCGCCGCTACCTCGAAGTCGGCCCCGACACGATCCTGTCCGGCCTGGTGCAGGGCGTCCTGGACGACCCGACGGCCGCCGGCGCGTGCGTCGTGCCCACCCTGCACGCGGACCGGGACGAGGAGACGAGCCTGGTCGGCGCGCTCGGCCGGCTGTACGCGGCCGGCGCCGAGGTGGACTGGTCCGTCCTCTTCGCCGGCACCGGAGCCCGGACGGTGGAACTGCCCACCTACGCGTTCCAGCACCGCCGGTTCTGGCTCGACGCGACGACCCCGCTCGGCGACCTGGGCGCGGTCGGCGTGGGCGCCTTCGCGCACCCGCTGCTCGGCGCGGCCGTCGACCTGTCCCACACGGACGGGTTCCTCCTCACCGGCCGGGTGTCGCTGGAGTCCCACCCGTGGCTGGCCGATCACCAGGTCCTGGACACCGTCCTGGTGCCGGGCGCGGCGCTGGTCGAACTCGCCTTGCGGGCCGCCGCCGAGGTGGGCTGTGAGTCGGTGGAGGAACTGACCCTCGCCGCACCGCTGGTGCTTTCGGAGCGGGGCGCTGTCCAGCTGCACGTGCGGGTCGGTGGCCCGGACGCCTCGGACCGGCGTGCGCTGGCCATCCACTCGCGGCCGGACGGGGATCCGGACGCCGGGTGGGTCCAGCACGCAGCCGGTGTACTCGCCCTCGGCGCTCCCGAGACGGGTACGTTCGACGCTGAGGTCTGGCCGCCGGTCGGCGCGGAGCCGCTGCCGGTGGAGGGTGCGTACGAGCGGATGGTGGAGGCCGGGTTCGGCTACGGCCCTGTGTTCCGGGGCCTGCGCGCGGCCTGGCGGCGGGGCGACGAGCTGTTCGCCGAGGTCGTGCTGCCGGAGGGCGTCGAGACCGACGGCTTCGGCGTGCACCCGGCGCTGCTCGACGCGGCTATGCACGCCGCGATCCTGGCCGGTGGCGAGCGGGAGACGATGATCCCGTTCGCGTGGACCGGTGTGACCCTGTCCGCCGTCGGCGCCTGCGCGGTGCGGGTGCGGATCGTCCGGCTCGACGGCGGCGGGCTGCGGCTCGACCTCGCCGATCCGGCGGGCGGTCCGGTGCTGGCCGTGGCCTCGATGGTGGGCCGGGCGGTGTCCGCGGAGCAACTGGGCTCGGTGGACCCGCTCTACGGGATCGAGTGGGCGGAGCTGTCGAACGGGCCTGCCGCAGAGAGCTCCTGGGCTCGGTGGGAGGACGTGTCGAACTCCGAGGAGCCGACGCCCGACGTGGTCGTCCTCGACTGCGGTGCTTTCGCGGACCCCGAGGACGTCCCGAGCGGTGTCCGCGTGAATGTCCACGCCGTACTGGTGGTCCTGCAGGCGTGGCTGGCGGGGGAGCGGTTCGCGGCGTCGCGTCTGGTGGTGGTGACGCGGGGTGCGGTGGCGGTGGGTGCGGGTGAGCCGGTGGATCTGGCGCAGGCTCCGGTGTGGGGCCTGGTGCGGTCCGCGCAGGCGGAGAACCCGGGTCGGTTCGCCCTGCTGGACACGGACGGGGAGGTGCTGGTCACCGCCGAGCCGGAGTCGGCCGTGCGCGGTGGAGTCGTCCACGTGCCGCGGCTTGGCCGTCTCCCGCAGCCGGAGGGTCCGCCGCCGGTCGGTGCGGACGACACGGTGCTGATCACCGGCGGCACAGGCGGTCTGGGCGCGGTCGTGGCCCGGTACCTCGTCGCCGAGTGTGGTGTCCGGAGCGTGGTGCTGACGAGCCGTCGTGGTCCGGAGGCGCCGGGTGCGGCGGAGCTGGTTGCGGAGTTGTCCGCGCTCGGCGCGGCCGTCGACGTCCGTGTCTGTGACGTGGCGGACCGCGACGCGGTCGCGGCGCTCGTCGAGGCGGTACCCGGCCTGTCGGCGGTGGTCCACGCGGCCGGTGTCGGTGACAACGGTCTGGTCGGTGCGCTCACGCCCGAGCGCATGGACACGGTCCTGGCGCCGAAGGCCGATGGCGCCTGGTACCTGCACGAGCTGACGAGTCATCTCGACCTGACCGCTTTCGTGATGTTCTCCTCCGCCGGTGGTCTGGTGTTGACCGCCGGTCAGGGCAACTACGCGGCCGCGAACGTCTTCCTCGACGCCCTGGCCGCCCAGCGCCACGCCGCCGGCCTGCCCGCGACCTCGATGGCCTACGGCCTCTGGGACGTCGGCGCCGGCCTCGGCGAGCACCTCATGGAGCTCAATCGCAACCGCATGGCCGCCCAGGGTGTCCCGCCGCTCTCCCGCGAGGCCGGTCTGGCGCTGTTCGCCACCGCCCTGCGCAGCGAGCGCGCGGCCGTCGTCCCGATCCGGGTCGACGCCGCGGCCCTGCGTGCCCGCACCGACGAGGTCCCCGCGCTCCTGCGCGCCCTCGTCCCGGCCGCCCGCCGCACGGCGGCCCACGCTCCGGTGTCGGCTGCACCGGCCGACGCTCCCGCTGCCCGGCTCGCCGGGCTGACGGAGGCGGAGCAGCGGCGGACGGTCCTCGACCTCGTCCGGGCCCGGGTGGCGGGGCTGCTCGGCCACGAGTCGGGCGACGCGATCGAGCCGGACCGCGCGTTCCAGGAGCTCGGCTTCGACTCCCTCGCCGCGACGGACCTGCGCAACCAGCTCAACACCGCCACCGGTCTGCGCCTGCCCGCGACCCTCGCCTTCGACCACCCGAACGCCGAGGCCGTGACGGACCTCATCGTCGCCGAGCTCGGCCTGCGGAACGCTGCCGCCGGCGGCGAGGCGTCCCGGGCCGAGGCCGACCTTCGCGCCGCGCTGCAGTCGATCCCGACCCGCCGCCTGCGCGACGCGGGCCTGGTCGACGCCCTGCTCGACCTGGCCGACGACCGGGTCCGTTCCACCGACGCCGAGACGGACGTTCCGGTGGCGCCGGAGGTCCGCCACGACCCGATCGCGATCGTGGGCATGGCCTGCCGCTACCCGGGCGGGGTGACCACGCCCGAGCAGCTCTGGCAGCTGGTGACGTCGGGCGCGGACGCGATCTCCCCGTTCCCCGCCGACCGCGGCTGGGACCTCTCGACGCTCCGCACCGAGGACTCGTACTACACCCGCGCAGGCGGATTCCTCGACGGTGCCGCCGAGTTCGACCCCGGCTTCTTCGGGATCTCCCCGCGCGAGGCCCTCGCGATGGACCCGCAGCAGCGGCTCACGCTGGAGCTCTCCTGGGAGGCCCTGGAGCGTGCCGGCATCGACCCGACCGGCCTGCGCGGCACCCGCACGGGCGTCTTCACCGGCGTGATGTACCACGACTACCCGGGCAGCGACGGCAACGGCAGTGTCGTGGCCGGCCGTGTCTCGTACGAACTCGGCCTGGAAGGCCCGGCCGTCGCCGTGGACACCGCCTGCTCGTCCTCCCTGGTCGCCCTGCACCTGGCCGCCCAGGCGCTGCGTCAGGGCGACTGCTCGCTCGCGATCACCGGCGGCGTGACGGTGATGGCCACGCCGGGGGTGTTCGCCGAGTTCGGCCGTCAGGGCGCGCTCGCCCCCGACGGGCGGTGCAAGTCGTTCGCGACCGCCGCCGACGGCACGGGTTTCGCCGAGGGCGCGGGCTTCCTGGTCGTCGAGCGGTTGTCGGACGCGCTGCGCAACGGGCACCCGGTGCTCGCGCTCGTGCGCGGCAGCGCGGTGAACCAGGACGGTGCGTCGAACGGTCTGACGGCGCCGAACGGCCCGTCGCAGCAGCGGGTGATCCGGCAGGCGCTCGCCAACGCGCGCCTCGGCGCCGACCAGGTCGACGTGGTCGAGGCACACGGCACAGGCACGACACTGGGCGACCCGATCGAGGCCCAGGCGCTGCTCGCCACCTACGGCCAGGGCCGCCCCGAGGAACTGCCTCTCCTCCTCGGCTCGATCAAGTCGAACATCGGCCACACCCAGGCCGCGGCCGGTGTCGCCGGTGTGATCAAGATGGTGCTCGCGATGCACAACGGCGAGCTGCCGTCGACGCTGCACGTCGACGAGCCGAGCGACAAGGTGGACTGGTCGGAGGGGGCCGTACGGCTCCTGACCGAGCGCCGGGCCTGGGCGCCGGGCGAACGGCCGCGCCGCGCCGGTGTGTCCTCCTTCGGCATCAGCGGCACCAACGCCCACGTGATCATCGAGGAGGCCCCGGCCGCACCGGCGCAGGCCGCGCCCACGGATGGGCGAGGTGAGCCCGGGGCCGTCCCGTGGCTGCTGTCCGCCGCGACCCCGGAGGCCCTGCGGGCGCAGGCCGAGCGGCTGCTCGCGGCCGACGCCGCCGCCGACGCCCGTCCGATGGACGTCGCGTACTCGCTGGCGACGACCCGCGCCGCGCTCGAACACCGCGCGGCCGTGGTCGGCGACGGGACGGAGCAACTCCTGGCCGGCCTTCGGGCGGTGGCGGACGGCCAGGCGCCGACCGGCGTCGCCACGAGCGGGCGGGTGGCCTTCCTCTTCTCCGGGCAGGGCTCGCAACACCTGGGCATGGGACGGGAGTTGTATGCGCGCTTCCCGGTGTTCGCGGAGGCGTTCGATGAGGTGTGCGCGGCGCTGGACGTGCCCGTGCGCGAGGTCGTGTGGGGCGAGGACGAGGAGTTGATCAATCAGACCGCGTACGCCCAGGCGGGGCTGTTCGCGGTCGAGGTGGCGCTCTACCGGCTCGTCGAATCCCTCGGCCTGCGGCCGGAGTTCGTGGCCGGGCACTCGATCGGCGAGGTCGCGGCCGCGCATGTGGCCGGGGTGTTCTCGCTGGAGGACGCGTGCGCGCTGGTGGCTGCCCGCGGCCGTCTGATGCAGGCCCTGCCGGCGGGCGGCGCGATGCTCGCCGTGCAGGCGACGGAGGACGAAGTCCTTCCGCTGCTGGATGACTTCGTGTCGATCGCCGCCGTCAACGGCCCGCGCTCGATCGTCGTCTCCGGCACGGAAGAAGCCGTGGAGACGATCCGCGAGCACTTCGCGGATCGGAAGACGAACCGGCTGCGCGTGTCCCACGCGTTCCACTCGCCACTGATGGACCCGATGCTGGAGGACTTCCGCACGGTCCTCGACGGGCTGACGTACCAGGCGCCGTCGATCCCGCTGGTCTCCAACCTGACCGGCGGCCTGGCCGACGGCCTCCAGACACCCGACTACTGGATGCGCCACGTCCGTGAGGCCGTCCGCTTCGCCGACGGCATCCGCACCCTCCACGAGGCCGGCGTCCGCCGCTACCTCGAACTCGGCCCCGACGCCGTCCTCACCGCCCTCACCGCGAGCGCGCTGCCCGACGGCGAGGCCGAATCGATCCCGGCGCTGCGCCGCGGCCGCGACGAGGAGCGCACCGTCGTCGAGGCCCTGGCCCGCCTGCACGTGCTCGGTGTGCCGGTGGACTGGTCCGGCCTCTACGAGGGGACGGGCGCCAGCCGGATCGCCCTGCCGACGTACGCCTTCCAGCACCGCCGCTTCTGGTCGGACGCCTCGGCGTTCTTCCCCACGGCCGAGTCCGTCGGGCTCCGGAACGCCGAGCACCCGCTGCTCACCGGTGCGCTCGAACTGGCCGGTTCCGCCGGGCTGGTGTTCACCGGCCGGCTGTCGACCCGGTCGCACGGATGGCTGGCGGACCACGTCGTCATGGGTTCGGTCCTGGTGCCGGGCACGGCGCTGGTGGAACTGGCCGTGCGTGCCGGGGACGAGGCCGGCTGCGACCTCGTCGAGGAGCTGACCATGGCCGCACCGCTCGTGCTGCCCGAGGACGGGTCCGTCCGGATCCAGGTGCGTCTGGCCGAGCCGGACGAGTCAGGCCGCCGCGCGGTCGGCATCCACTCCACTGCGGACACCGGTCCGGATCCGGTCTGGACCCTGCACGCGAGCGGTGTGCTGGGCTCGGGCGCGGTGCCGGCCGACTTCGACGCCTCGGTCTGGCCGCCGGCCGGTGCCGAGCAACTGGACCTCACCGGGCTGTACGAGGGCCTGGCGGAGGCCGGGTTCGGGTACGGTCCGGCGCTCCGGGGGCTGCGCGCGGCCTGGCGCCGCGGGGACGAGGTCTTCGCGGAGGTCGCCCTGCCCGAGGGCACGGAGGGCGCGGGCTTCGGCCTACACCCGGCGCTGTTCGACGCCTGCCTCCACGGCTTCGCCCTCGCCGGGTCCGGCGAGAGCGACGGCGTGCCGTTCGCTTGGGAGAACGTGGCGCTGCACGCCTCCGGGGCGCCGGCGGTGCGGGCGCGCCTGACGCGGTCCGCCTCCGGCGCGCTCTCGCTCGCGCTGGCGGACGCCGACGGCAGGCCGGTGGCCTCGGTCGGCGCGCTGACGGTGCGCCCGATCGCCGCCGAGGAGACGGCCGCGGGCTCGCGGGTCGGCCGGGACGAGCTCTTCCGGGTGGACTGGGTGCCGGTGAGGGTTTCTGCCAGCGCGGAGTTCGTGGAGGTCACCTCGCTCGCGGAGGTACCGGCGGACGTCCCGCCCGTCGTGGCGCTCGCGTCGGCGCCCGGCGAGGTGCACGCGCGGACGGCGTGGGCGCTGGAGGTGGTGAAGGGCTGGCTGGCCGAGGAGCGTTTCGCGGCTTCCCGTCTGGTGTTCATGACGCGCGGCGTGGTGGCGGGCGAGGACCTGCCGGGCGCTGCGGTGTGGGGTCTGGTGCGGTCGGCGATGGCTGAGGAGCCGGGCCGGTTCGGCCTGGTGGACCTGGCGGGGGAGGAGGAACTGCCGCCCGCTGCCCTGGGCCTGGACGAGCCACAACTGCTGGTTCGCGACGGGGAGATCCTTGCGGCCCGACTCGCTCGCACCGAACCGACGGCCGACGCGACAGCGTGGCCGGGCGAGGAGACGATCCTGATCACCGGCGGCACGGGCGGCCTCGGCCGTCTGGTCGCCCGGCACCTCGCGGCGCAGCACGGCGTGCGCAGCCTGCTGCTGGTCAGCCGTCGCGGCGCGGACGCCGAGGGCGTCGATGTGCTGCTTGCCGAGTTGGCGGACCTCGGCGCGGAGGCCGTCGTCGAGGCCTGTGACGTGGCGGACGAGGTCGCCGTGGCCGAACTGTTCGCCCGGCACGAGATCCGCGCGGTCGTCCACACGGCCGGCGTGCTCGACGACGGCGTGGTCGGGTCGCTGACCCCCGAGCGCCTCGCCGCCGTCCTGCGCCCGAAGGCGGACGCGGCGTGGAACCTCCACCGGGCCACCGAGGGCCTCGATCTGGACGCTTTCGTCCTGTTCTCGTCGATGGCCGGCTCGTTCGGCAGCGCGGGCCAGGCCGCCTACGCGGCGGGCAACGCCTACCTGGACGCGCTGGCGCTGCACCGGCGTTCGCTCGGCCTGCCCGCCGTCTCGCTGGCCTGGGGCCCGTGGTCCGACGTGGCCGGCATGACCGGCACCCTCACCGACGTCGAGCGCGAGCGGATGACCCGCGCGGGCGTTCCGCCGCTCGCCCCGGAGAACGGGCTGGCGCTGTTCGACGCGGTCGCCACCGGCGTCGAGCCGGTCGTCCTCCCCGTCCGGCTCGACCTTCCCGTCCTCCGGGACCGGGGCGACGTCCCCGCCCTGCTGCGCGGCGTCGTCCGGACCCCGGTGCGCCGGGCGGCCACGGCCCCCGCCGCGGTCGACCTGACCCGGCGGCTGTCGGGCCTTGGCGCGGACGAGCGGGGTGCGGCCGTCCTGGACCTGGTGCGCGACCAGATCGCCGTGGTGCTGGGCCACGACGGCCGGTCGACGGTGGACCCGTCGCGGGCGTTCCAGGACCTCGGCTTCGACTCGCTCACGGCGGTCGAACTGCGCAACCGGCTGCGGACCGTGACCGGTCTCCAGCTGCCGGCCACCGTCGTGTTCGACTACCCGACCGCCGACGCGCTCGCACGCTTCCTGCTGGAGAGCCTGTTCGGCGCCTCGGAGCCGGTGGAACTCCCCGCGGCCCTGCCCGTGCCCTCCGGCGACCCGATCGTGCTCGTCGGGATGGCCTGCCGCTACCCCGGCGGCGTGGCGTCGCCGGAGGACCTGTGGCGGCTGGTGGCCGACGGCGTGGACGTGGTGTCGGAGTTCCCGGCCGACCGTGGCTGGGACGTCGAGAC
This sequence comes from Kitasatospora sp. NPDC101447, assembly GCF_044767225.1. Lineage (NCBI taxonomy): Bacteria > Bacillati > Actinomycetota > Actinomycetes > Kitasatosporales > Streptomycetaceae > Kitasatospora > Kitasatospora sp. NPDC101447. The sequence goes on along the minus strand of NZ_JBIWNL010000010.1, from coordinate 149,119 downwards.
GCTGTACCACCCGGACCCCGACCACACCGGCACCTCCTACACGAGGACGGGCGGGTTCCTGCGGGAGGCGGCGGCGTTCGACGCGGCGTTCTTCGGGATGAGCCCGCGCGAGGCGCTGGCGACGGATGCGCAGCAGCGCCTGCTGCTGGAGACCTCGTGGGAGGCGTTCGAGCGGGCCGGGATCGACCCGGTGTCGCTGCGCGGCAGCCGGACGGGCGTCTTCGCGGGCGTGATGTACGCCGACTACGCGAGCCTGCTGGGCGGTGGTGAGTTCGAGGGGCACCAGGGCAGTGGCAGCGCGGGAAGCGTGGCCTCGGGCCGCGTCTCGTACACGCTCGGCCTGGAGGGTCCGGCGGTGACCGTCGACACGGCGTGTTCCTCCTCCCTCGTGGCGATGCACCTCGCGGCGCAGGCGCTGCGCAGCGGTGAGTGCACGCTGGCCCTCGCGGGTGGCGTGACGGTGATGTCCACCCCGGCGACGTTCGTCGAGTTCTCCCGGCAGCGAGGTCTGGCCGCGGACGGCCGCAGCAAGGCCTTCGCCGAGGCGGCGGACGGCGTGGGCTGGGGCGAGGGCGTCGGCATGGTCGTGCTGGAACGGCTGTCGGACGCCCGGCGCAACGGTCACCGGGTGCTCGCGGTGCTGCGGGGGAGCGCCGTCAACCAGGACGGTGCGTCGAACGGCCTGACGGCGCCGAACGGGCCGTCGCAGCAGCGGGTGATCCGGCAGGCCTTGGCGAGCGCCGGCCTGGCGGCGGCCGACGTGGACGCCGTCGAGGCACACGGCACCGGGACGACGCTGGGCGACCCGATCGAGGCGCAGGCCCTGCTCGCCACCTACGGGCAGGACCGTGAACTGCCCCTGCTGCTCGGCTCGATCAAGTCGAACATCGGCCACGCCCAGGCGGCGGCCGGTGTCGCGGGTGTCATCAAGACGGTCCTTGCCATGCAGCACGGGGAGCTCCCGCAGTCCCTGCACATCGACCAACCCTCCTCCCACGTCGACTGGACGGCCGGGGCCGTGGAACTGCTCACCAAGCGCACCCAGTGGCCGGCCACCGGCCACCCGCGCCGCGCGGGCGTGTCGTCCTTCGGGATCAGCGGCACCAACGCCCACGTGATCCTGGAACTGCCCGAGCCGACGGAGACGGAGACGGAGACGGAGACCGAGACCGCGCCCGGCCTGGTGCCGTGGGTGGTGTCCGCGAAGTCGGAGGCGGCGCTGGACGCACAGCTCGCGCGACTCGCGGACGTCGACGAACTCCCCGACGCAGACGTGGCTTTCACCCTGGCCGGTCGGTCGGGTCTGCCGCACCGTACGGTGCTCGTGGACGGCGTGGAGGTGGCCCGAGGGGTCGCGGCCGAGGGAAAGACCGCGTTCCTCTTCTCCGGCCAGGGCTCGCAACGCCTTGGCATGGGACGGGAGTTGTATGCGCGCTTCCCGGTGTTCGCGGAGGCGTTCGATGCGGTGTGTGTGGCGCTGGACGTGCCGGTGCGCGAGGTCGTGTGGGGCGAGGACGAGGAGTTGATCAATCAGACCGCGTACGCCCAGGCGGGGCTGTTCGCGGTCGAGGTGGCGCTCTACCGGCTCGTCGAATCCCTCGGCCTGCGGCCGGAGTTCGTGGCCGGTCACTCGATCGGTGAAGTCGCGGCTGCGCATGTGGCTGGGGTGTTCTCGCTGGAGGACGCCTGTGCGCTGGTCAGTGCTCGTGGCCGTCTGATGCAGGCGCTGCCGGCCGGTGGCGCGATGCTCGCGGTGCAGGCGACGGAGGATGAAGTCCTTCCGCTGCTGGATGACTTCGTGTCGATCGCCGCGGTCAACGGCCCGACCTCCGTCGTCGTTTCGGGCGCGGAGGAGGCCGTCGCGGCGATCGAGGAGCAGTTCGCCGACCGCCGGACCACGCGCCTGCGGGTGTCCCACGCGTTCCACTCCCCGCTGATGGACCCGATGCTGGAGGACTTCCGCACGGTGCTCAGCGGGCTGACGTACCGGGCGCCGTCGATCCCGCTGGTCGACAACCTGACCGGCGGCCTGGCCGACGGCCTCCAGGGGCCCGAGTACTGGGTGCGCCACGTCCGAGAGGCGGTCCGCTTCGCCGACGGCATCCGGACCCTGCACGAGGCCGGCGTCCGCCGCTTCCTCGAACTCGGCCCCGACGCCGTCCTCACCGCCCTCACCGCGAGCGCGCTGCCCGAGGACGCCACCGTGGCCGTGCCGGCGCTCCGCAAGGACCGCCCCGAGGAGGCGACCTTCCTCCAGGCCCTCGCGGGCCTGCACGTCCACGGCGCGAAGGTCGACTGGCGGGCCCTGCTCGCCGGGGCGGGCCGGCACCTCGCCGAGCTCCCGACCTACCCGTTCGAGCACCGGGAGTACTGGCCGACCGGTCTGCCCGCCGGCCGGGGCGCCGAGTTCGCCGGGCTCAGGAACGCCGAACACCCGGTGCTCACCGGCTCGCTGGAGCTGGCGGACAGCGACGGCCTCCTGTTCACCGGCCGTCTGTCGGCGCGGACCCACCCGTGGGTGGCGGACCACGTCGTCCTGGGCTCGGTGCTGGTGCCGGGCACGGCGCTGGTCGAGCTGGCCGTCCGCGCCGGCGACGAGGTCGGCTGCGACGTCGTCGAGGAGCTGACGCTCGCGACGCCGCTGGTCCTCCCGGGGACGGCCGCCGTGCAGCTCCAGGTCGCCGTCGGGGTGCCGGACGACGCGGGCCGCCGGCCCGTGACCGTGCACTCCCGGCCCGCGGCCGGGGGTCCGTACCCGTGGACCCTGCACGCGAGCGGCGTGCTGGGCACGGGGGCGGCACCGACGGCGTTCGACGCCTCCGTGTGGCCGCCGGCCGACGCCGAGCAGGTCGACCTGACCGGCCTCTACGACGGTCTGGCGGAGGCCGGGTTCGGGTACGGCCCGGCGTTCCAGGGGCTCCGCGCGGTCTGGCGCCGCGGGGAGGAGCTTTTCGCGGACGTCTCCCTGCCCGAGGGCGTCGAGGACGGCGCCTACGGCCTGCACCCGGCCCTGTTCGACGCCTGCCTGCACACGCTCGCCGTGGGCGGCGGGCTCGGGGAGGGCGGTGCCGGGGTGCCGTTCGCCTGGGGGGACGTCGCGCTGCACGCCTCGGGAGCGTCCGCGCTGCGGGTCCGGCTGGCGCCGTCGGCGTCCGGCGGGCTGGCGCTTACCGCGGCCGACGTCGAGGGGCGGCCGGTGGCGTCGGTGGGCTCGCTCATCGTCCGGCCGATCGCCGCGGAGCAGCTCGGTGCCGCCGCCCGTCCGGCCGGCCACGATGCGCTGTTCCGCCTCGACTGGGTGCCGGTGCAAGTACCGGTGCAGGTACCGGCCGACATGGAGACGGCGTTCGTCGCCGTCGAACCGAACGCGCAGGCGCTGGCCGAACTGACCGAGCGGCCCGACGTCCCGTCGGTGGTGCTCACCGAACTCCCGTCCGGTGGTGCCGAGTCGGTACACACCCGGCTGGCCGTCGTCCTGGACGTGATCCGGACGTGGCTCGCGCACGACGAGTTCGCCGCCTCGCGCCTGGTGTTCGTGACGCGGGGCGCGGTGTCCGGCACCGACCTCGCCGGCGCCGCGACCTGGGGCCTGGTGCGCTCGGCGGCCTCGGAGGAGCCAGGCCGGTTCGGCCTGCTCGACCTCGCCACCGCCGAGACGGAGCTTCAGCCCTCCGCACTTACCGTCGACGAGCCGCAACTGCTCATCCGCGACGGCGAGTTGTTCGCCGCCCGGATCGTCCGGGAGGAGGCCGGGACCGAGCCGCCGACCTGGCCCACCGAGGGTTCGGTGCTGGTCACCGGCGGTACCGGCGGTCTGGGCCGCCTGGTGGCCCGACACCTCGCCGCCGAGCACGGCGTGCGCAGCCTGCTCCTGGTCAGCCGCAGCGGCGCCGCCGCCGACGGCGTGGCCGAACTGGTCGCCGACCTGGCCGAACTCGGCGCCGAGACGGCCGTCGAGGCCTGCGACGTCGCCGACCCGGCCGCCGTCACGGCGCTGTTCGCCCGTCACGACATCCGCGCCGTGCTGCACACCGCGGGCGTCCTGGACGACGGGACGATCGGCTCGCTCACGCCCGAGCGGGTCAGCGCCGTCCTGCGGCCGAAGGCGGACGCGGCGTGGAACCTCCACCGGGCCACCGAGGGCCTGGACCTCACGGCCTTCGTCCTGTTCTCCTCCGCGGCCGGGACGCTCGGCAACCCCGGCCAGGCCAACTACGCCGCCGCCAACGCGTTCCTGGACGCGCTCGCCCGCCACCGGCGCTCCCTCGGCCTGCCCGCGGTCTCCCTGGCCTGGGGCCCGTGGACCGGCACGGGAGGCATGACCGGCGCCCTCACCACGGCCGAGGCCGAGCGCCTGACCCGGGCAGGGATGCCGCCGCTCACACCGGAGCTGGGGCTGGCGCTGTTCGACGTTGCCACGGCCGGCAGGGAGCCCGTCGTCCTGCCGCTCCGGCTGGACCGGGCCGCCTTGCGGCAGCGCGGCGAGATCCCCCCGCTCCTGGGCGGCCTGGTGCGGATGCCGGTGCGGCGCGGCTCGGCCGCGGGCGCGGACGGCGGGCCGGGCGGCGGCGCCGAGTTCGTCCGGCGGCTGTCCGAGCTGCCGCGGGCCGAACGGCGCGAGGCGCTGCTGGAGGCGGTCCGCCGGCAGGTGGCCGCGGTCCTCGGCCACGCCGAGGTCTCCGGGGTGGACCCGCAGCGGGCCTTCCAGGACCTCGGGCTGGACTCGCTGACGGCCGTGGAGCTGCGCAACCGCCTGGGCTCGCTGGTGGGTCTGCGGCTGCCGGCCACCCTCGTCTTCGACCACCCGACGGTGGCGGAACTGGCGGAGCACCTCTTCGACCGGCTCGGCCTGGCGCCCGAGCCCACCGTCGGACCGGCCGTGCTGCTGGCCGAACTCGACCGCCTGGAGCAGGCCTTCGGGGAGACACAGGCCGACGAGGAAATGTTCGACCGGGTCGCCGCCCGGCTGGAGGTGCTCCGCGCGAAGTGGCTCGCCACTCGCAGCGCATCGACCGAACCGTCCGGCTCCGGGGCATTCGACTTCGAGTCGGCCTCGGACGACGAGATGTTCGACCTCCTGGACAACGAGCTGGGCCTGCCCGACTGACCCGGTCCGGCCCTTCCCGTCGCGGGAGCCCCCTGGGCCCCCGCGACGGGCTTCGTACGCGGGCTCTTTCCGCAGGCACCCCCGCTCGGACGCCAGTTCTGGAAGCTCACCTAGCCGTTCCGGTCGCACAGTGGGCGGCATCGTGCGGCCGAGGGGCCGCACCACGAGCCGGGAGGCGACGGATGAGGCCGACGACACTGGGGGACCTGCTCGACGAGGCGGCGCTGACTCTTCGGGGAACAACACCCGCGGAGGCACTGCGGGAAGCCGAAGAACTGGCGGCACGGGTGCTCGGCGACGGACCGGCCGGACTGGACCGGGAGCGGGTGCTCGACGGCAGAGCCGTCCGACGGCTGCGTGACCTGGTGGGCAGAAGAGCCGAGGGGGTGCCGCTGGGCCACCTGACCGGGCGGGCCGCGTTCGCCGGCCTGGAACTCGTGGTCGGGCCGGGCGTGTTCGTTCCCCGGGTGCAGAGCGAGCTGGTGCTGGCGGCCGGTCGGGAGAGCGTCGACGGGGTCGCCGGGCCGACGGTGGTGGACCTGTGCGCCGGCTCCGGAGCGATCGGCCTGGCCCTGGCACACCACCGGCCGGACGCCCGGGTGCACGCGGTCGAGTTCGATCCGGTCGCCGCGGACTTCGCCCGCCGCAACGCCGCCCGGCGGGCCGCGCTCGGGGACACCGCGATCACGGTGCACGAGGGCGGGGCCGACCGGGCGGGCGCGCTGACCGGGCTGGCCGGTGAAGCGGACCTCGTGCTCGCCAACCCGCCGTTCATGCCGGACACGGCCGAGGTACCGGACGAGTTCGGCCGCTACCAGCCCCGGCAGGCCGTGTTCGGCGGCGCCGACGGCCTGCGCGTCGTCCGGCAGGTGGTGGAGGCGGCGGCCGGGCTGCTGCGGCCGGGCGGTGCGCTGGTGGTCGAGCACGGCCACCTCCACGGCGCGACGGTGCCCGCGCTGCTGCGGGAGTCCGGGTGGTTCGCCGAGGTGTCCTGCCGCCCGGACCACGAGGGCTGGCCGCTGTACTCGTCGGCGGTGCGGACGACTTCCTGACACGCCGACGGCCGGGCCCCTTCCGCACCACGCGGAAGGGGCCCGGCCGGTCGTGTTCCCGGTTCAGCGCGGCGTCAGAGGCCGGCGGAAGCCGAGCACCGCGAGCCACGCGCCGACCCCCGCCACCGTGGCGCCGAGCAGCAGCGCCGGAACGGCGGTGCCCGTCCCGGGCAGGCCGAGCGCCAGGGCGCGCGTCGTGTCGATCGCGTAGGTGAGCGGATTGACGTGGGCGACGGCGGCGAGCCAGCCCGGCAGGTCGGCGGTCGGGACGTAGGCGCTGGAGGCGAACATCAGCGGGAGCACGGCGATGATCGCCAGGTTCTGGATCGGCTCGGCCCGCCGGAGCCAGGCCGCCGCGGCGATGAACAGCCAGCCGAGCGCCCAGCTCATGAAGAGGGTCAGCCCGATCGAGGCGGTGACCGCGCCGACACCGCCGCGCGGGGAGTAGCCGAGCACGGTGGTGCCGAGCAGCAGGATGACCGCGGCCTGGACGGCCGCGCGCACCAGGGTGGTGAGGCTGCGGGCCATCAGCAACGAGCTGGGCGCGACCGGCAGGCAGCGCAGCCGGGCGACGATGCCGTTCTGCAGGTCCTCGACCAGCCCGACGCCGGACTGGACGGCGGACTGCACGGCGTTGTCCACCAGGACGGCCGGCAGGACGAAGTCCAGGTACGTGACGTCCGGAGGGAAGTGCGGCGGCAGGCCCATCCGGCTGAAGACCTGGGAGAGCACCACGAGGGTGATGACGGGCTGGAGCAGCCCGAAGAGCAGGACGGCGGGGTCCGTGACGAGCGCGCGCAGTGACCGCCCGGTCAGGATGCGGACCTGGGTGAGCCGCGAACTGCCCTGCCAGGCGGGTGGGGCGGGTGTCTCGGCGCGGGGCGGCCGGCCGGTGGCGAGCGTGGTGGTCACCGAGAGGGTCCTTCCGGGGGGTCGGGGCGATGCGCGAGGGCGAGGTAGACGTCCTCCAGGCCGGGTTCTCCGAAGGTGAGTTCGGTGGCCTCGACCCCGACCGCGTCGAGGGCCCGGACCACGGCCGCGATGTCGCGGGTGGCTTCGATGGGGACGACCAGGGCGGTGCCGTCGCGGCCCGGGACGGGTGCCAGCCCGGCCCGGTGCAGCGACTCGGCGGCACGCTCCGGATCTTCGGATCCGCTGCCGTCGAGGACGACGGTGACGGTGCGCCGGCCCACCCGGGCCTTGAGCTCGGCGGGGGTGCCGGCGGCGACGACGGTGCCGCCGGAGAGCACGGTGACGGAATCGGCGAGCCGGTCGGCTTCGTCCAGGTACTGGGTGGTGAGCAGGACGGTGGTGCCCTCCGTCACCAGCCCTTCGACGATCTCCCACAGGCCGAGCCGGCTCACCGGGTCCAGGCCGGTGGTCGGTTCGTCGAGGAACACCACGTCCGGCCGCCCCACCAGGCTCGCGGCCAGGTCGAGGCGGCGACGCAGCCCGCCGGAGTAGCCGCGGGCAGGCCGGTCGGCCACGTCCCCGAGGTCGAACAGGTCGAGCAGTTCATCGGCTCGGGCTCGGGCGGCGCGGCGACCGGCCCCGAGCAGCCGGGCGAGCAGGAGGAGGTTGTCCCGCCCGCTGATCCGTCCGTCGACGGTGGCGTACTGGCCGGTGAGGCCGATCCTGCGGCGGACCTCGGCAGGGCGGTGGCGGACGTCGTACCCGGCGACGGTGGCCCGGCCGGAGGTGGGTGCCAGGGCGGTGGTGAGGACGTTCACCAGGGTGGTCTTGCCGGCGCCGTTGTGGCCGAGCAGGGCGAGCACACTGCCCCGGGGGACGGCGAGGCTGACGGAGTCGAGCGCGCGGACGGTGCCGAAGGCCATGCCGACGTCGACCGCCTCGATCACGAGGTCGCGGTCGGCTGCGGATGGCGGGCGCGGGGGAGTGCGGGCGGTCATGGACTGCTTTCCGTGGGGTGATGGGTGGCGGCGGGGTCGGTGGTCGTCAGTCGAGGGCGTCCATCAGGCGGAACAGGTCCTCGTCGGTGGCCGTGTCGAGGTCCGGTCCGGAGCTCGTGCTCGCCCGGCCGCTCGGCGGGGCGCTGTGCCGGGCGAGGTCGCGCAGCCGGGTGGCGGTGGCCGCGTCGAGGGCCGGGCCGGTGGCGAGCAGTTCGGCCAGCCGGTCGACCAGCTCGGCCGCCGTGGCCGGCCGCTCGGCGCCTCGGCCGAGGTGGGCGTCGACGGCGCGGGCGACGGCCTCCGGGGTCGGGTGGTCGAACACCAGGGTCGCGGGGAGCACGGTGCCGGTGGCGGCGGCGATCCGCTCGCGCAGTTCGAGCGCGTTGACGGAGTTGACGCCGAGGTCCTTGAAGGCCTGTCCGGCGTCCAGTTCGGCGGTGGCCCGCCCGAGCACGGCCGCGGTCTCCGCCAGGACCAGCTCGCGGAGGATGCCGGCGCGTTCCTCGGTGGTCGCCGCGGCGATCGGCCCGGCGACCGGGGTGGACGGCGCGTCGGGGGCGAGTGGTGTCGCGGTCACCGAGGTGGAGGCCGTCAGCCAGTACGCCTCCCGCTGGAACGGGTAGGTCGGCAGGGGCACCGGCCGGGCTCCGGGGAGTACGGTGTCCCAGTCCACCGGCACGCCGTGCAGGTGCAGCCGCGCGACGGCGGCGAGCACTTCCCGGGTCTCGTCGGCCCGGTCCGTGGCGCCGGTGGTGATGACGGCGGCGGAGGGTTCGCGGCGGCCGCCGTCCTCGGCGGCCAGGCACTCCGCGACCATCGGCGCGAGCGCGGCGGCGGCCCCGAGCTCCAGGTAGGCGTCGACCCGTTCCGCGCGCAGCCGTTCGACGGTGTCCCGGAACCGGACCGGTTCGCGGGCCTGCCGGATCCAGTGGCCGGGGTCGCGGGCCTCGTCCTCGGTCAGCGGTCGGCCGGTGACCGAGGAGACCAGCGGGACGGTGGGCGCGTCGAACGACAGACCTTCGAGGACCTCGCGGAACTCCGCCAGCATCGGGTCCAGCAGTGGGGAGTGGAATGCGTGCGAGACGCGCAGCCGCGTCGTCCTCCGGTCCGCGAAGTGTGCTTCGATCGCCTCGATCGCTTCGGCCGCACCGGAGACGACCACCGAGGACGGGCCGTTCACCGCCGCGAGCGAGACGAACTCGCCGAGCAGGGGGCGGACTTCGTTCTCGGTGGCCCGGACGGCGAGCATCGCGCCACCGGCCGGGAGGGCCTGCATCAGCCGTCCCCGGGCGGCGACCAACACGCAGGCGTCGGACAGTGGCAGCACCCCGGCCACGTGGGCGGCGGCGATCTCGCCGACCGAGTGCCCGGCGAGCAGGTCCGGGCGCACACCCCAGGAGGCGAGGAGGCGGTGCAGTGCGACCTCGTGGGCGAACAGCGCGGGCTGCGCGAACTCCGTCCGGTCCGACAGTTCCGTCGCGTCCCACAGGACGGAGCGCAGCGGCCGCGGCAGCAGCGGGTCGAGCGCGCCGCACACCTCCTCCAGGGCGGCCGCGAACACCGGGAAGGCCCGGGCGAGTTCACGCCCCATGCCGGGCCGCTGGCTGCCCTGCCCGGCGAACAGGAAGGCGAGTCGCCCGTCGCCGTCCCGTCGGCCCGTCACCGGAGTGACCGCGGTGGGCTCCCCGGCGGCGAACTGCCGTAGAGCGGTGACGAGTTCGCTGTGCTCGGCGGCGAGCAACACGGCTCGGTGGCCGTGTACCGCGCGGGTGGTGCCCAGTGCGTGGGCGAGGTCGGGCAGGGCATGCTCCGGGTGGGCGGCGGCGTGCTCGGCAAGTCGCCCGGCCTGGGCGCGCAGCGCGGGCTCGCTGCGGGCGGAGAGCACGAACGGCACCGGCCCGGTCCCGCCCGAGGCGTCGCCGTCAGGCTGGGCCGTCGCGGGCGCCTCCTCCAGCACGACGTGCGCGTTGGTCCCGCTGATCCCGAACGAGGACACTCCGGCCCGCCGTACCCGGCCGGTCTCCCGGGGCCACGGCCGGGCCTCGGTGAGCACTCGGACCGCGCCGGAGGACCAGTCCACCCGGGTGGTGGGCTCGGTGACGTGGAGCGTGCGCGGCAGCAGGCCGTGCCGCAGGGCCTGCACCGTCTTGATCACCCCGGCCACTCCGGCCGCCGCCTGGGTGTGTCCGAGGTTGGACTTCACGGACCCCAGCCAGAGCGGCCGGTCCGCAGGCCGCTCGCCGGCGTGCACCGCCAGCAGGGCCTGCGCCTCGATCGGATCGCCCAGGGCCGTTCCGGTGCCGTGGGCCTCGACGGCGTCCACGTCCGCGGGACCGAGCCCGGCGTCGGCGAGGGCGCGCCGGATCACCCGCTGCTGCGCCGGGCCGTTGGGTGCGGTTATGCCGTTCGAGGCGCCGTCCTGGTTGACGGCCGAGCCCCGGACGAGGGCGAGCACCGGGTGCCCGTGGCGGCGCGCGTCGCTCAGCCGCTCCAGGACGAGCAGGCCCACCCCTTCGGCCCAGGCCGCGCCGTCGGCGTCGTCCGAGAAGGCCTTGCAGCGGCCGTCGGGGGCGAGCCCGCGCAGCCTGGAGAACTCGACGAAGGACGCCGGGGTGGCCATCACCGCGACGCCGCCCGCCAGGGCGAGCGAGGACTCGCCCGAGCGCAGCGAGCGGCAGGCGAGGTGCAGGGCCGTCAGCGAGGACGAGCAGGCGGTGTCCACCGTGAGCGCGGGGCCCTGGAGCCCGAGGACGTACGAGATCCGCCCGGCCAGCGCGCTGCCGGCCGTACCGATCGCCAGCAGGCCCTCCAGGTCCGCCGGGGCGCCCGCCCCCGGCCGGGTGCCGTAGTCGTGGTACATGGCGCCGGTGAACACCCCGGTACGGCTGCCGCGCAGGGTGCTCGGGTCGATCCGGGCGTCTTCCAGCGCCTCCCAGGCGGTCTCCAGCAGCAGCCGCTGCTGCGGGTCGGCGGCCAGGGCCTCGCGGGGCGAGAAGCCGAAGAACCCGGCGTCGAACCGGCCGGCGTCGGGCAGGAAGCCGCCCCGGCGTGCGTACGAGGTGCCGGGGTGGTCCGGGTCCTCGTGGAACAGGCCGTCGAGGTCCCAGCCACGGTCGTCGGGGAAGGCGGAGGAGGCGTGGGTGCCGTCGGTGACCAGTGTCCACAGGTCCTCGGGTGAGGTGATCCCGCCGGGCAGGCGGCAGGCCATGCCGACGATGGCGACCGGCTCGTCCGCCGGGGCGGCGTCCGGCTCCTCGTCCGCCCGGTCCGCGGCCGTGCCGGACAGCACCCGGGCGATCGCCGCCGGGTAGGGGTGGTCGAAGCCGAGGCTCACCGGCAGCGGCCGCCCGGTGGCCTCCACCAGCAGGTTGCGCAGCCGGATGGTGCGCACCGAGTCCAACCCGTACGCCCGGAACGCGGTCTGCGCGCCGATCGGCTCGTCCTCGGCGCCGCGGCCCGCCGCCTCGGCCGCACAGCGCCGCACCAGGTCCAGCGCGTCGCCGTAGTCGAGCGGCGCCGGGCCCTCGCCCGCCGTCCCCGGCGCCCGATCGGCGGCCACCAGCTCCTCCAGAGCCCGCCGGTGGAGCTTGCCCGCCGGGGTGCGCGGCAGTTCGTCGACGGTCAGCAGCTCCAGCGGGATCTTGTACTCGGCGACCTCGCGGGCCTTCAGGAAGCCGGTCACCTCCCGCAGGCCGATGCCCGGGGCGGCCCGGCGGGTGAGCACCAGGCAGGGGTACTCGCCCAGGCGTTCGTCCGGCCGGCCGACGACGGCGAGTGCCCCGATACCGGGCATCGCGGCCAGCAGCTCCTGGATCTCGGTCGCGTCGAACTTCCGCCCGCCCACGTTGATCAGCTCCGCCGCCCGGCCGTGGAACGAGAGCCGCCCGTCGGTGCCGAGGCTCGCCCGGTCGCCGGTGCGCAGCCAGCCGTCCGGGGTGAGCGCGGCGCGGGTCAGCGCGGGCTCCCGGTAGTAGCCGCGGAACATGCTCGGGCTGCGGTACTGGAGGTCGCCCGGTGCCCCCGGAGGCAGTTCGTGCCCGTCCTCGCCGACGATCCGCATGCGCGCCCCGGTGGTCGGCCGGCCCACGCTGCGCACCGCGGCCCCGTCCGGGTCGGCCGCCGAGGTACGGGTGCCGGTGCCCAGTTCGGACATGCCCCACACCACCACCAGCTCGCCGCCGAGTGCCGTCCGCACGTCCGCGGCCAGCGCGGCGGGCAGCGCGGCCCCGGCGGTGCGCACCTGCTGTGGCCGGAACCCGGCGGACTGTCCGTCGCGGGCTAGGGCACCGACGACGTCGTGGAGCTGCGTCGGGACGGCGAAGACCGCGCTGGGTGCGGTGCGCCGGGCGAGCGCGAGGAAGTGCTCGGGATCCCAGCTGCGCAGCAGCACCTGCCGGCAGGCCCGGAACAGGGCGGTGTGCAGGGACTGCAGGCCGAACAGGTGGGTGAGCGGGCAGGCCGTCAGGATGGCGTCGGCGAAGGCCGCGCCGCCCTCCTCGGCGACGGGGGCGGTGTTGGAGAGCAGGCCGTCGTGGCTGTGCAGGCAGATCTTGGGCCGCGCCGAGGTGGTGCCGGAGGAGGGGATCAGGACCAGCGGCTGGTCCGGCAGGACCTCGACCGGGTGTGGTTCCCGGCCCGCGTGCTCCGCCACCGTCCGGGCCAGCGAGCGGGCTCCGGGCGGCAGCCCGTCCGGATCCCCCGCGACGAGGACCGCCCGCAGTGACGGCACGGCCGCCGACAGCTCGGGGGCGGTGCCCGCCGCCTCCGGCGCGAGCAGGGCCGCCACCGGGTCCACCCGGCCCAGCAGCGCCCGGACGTCGGCGGCGCCGTATCCGGCGTGCACCGGCAGCATGACCGCGCCGACGGTGGCGGCGGCCAGGTGGGCGGTCTGGTACTCCCAGCAGTTCGGCAGCTGGACGGCGACCACGTCGCCCGGGCCCACGCCCAGTTCCTGGAGCGCCCGGGCCAGCGAGGCCACTTCCGCCTGCCACTGACGCCAGGTCAGCTCGCGTTCCCCGTCGACCAGGGCGACGGCGTCGGGGGCGCGTCGTACGGCCGCCGCGAACACCCCGGGCAGGGTGTGACCGCCCAGCGCCCCGGGTGCCCCGGAGGCCGGATCGATCGTGTAGTCATCGCTGTGAACGGACACCTTCACTCCCGGGGTCGGTGCGGGTTGCGGCTGTCATCCTCGGTCGGAGGCCGCCGGGAAAGCCCTGGAGGCGTTCTGGAGCCGGCGCGGGGCGGCACGGGGAACGATCGGGTGCTGCTCGGGGAACGCGGTGCCCAGGAGCGCCAGCAGAGGGCGGGCCTTCACTACCGTCTCGTCGAACTCGGCCTCGGCGTCGGAGAGGGCGATGATCGCGCCGCCCACCCCGTAGCGCAGCCGTCCCCCGCTCACCACGGCGGTGCGGATGACGATGCTCAGATCGGCGGCCCCGGTCAGCGAGAAGTAGCCGATCGCGCCCGAGTAGATGCCGCGCGGGCCGTTCTCCAGGCGGTCGATGATCTGCATGGTGCGGATCTTGGGCGTGCCGGTCATCGAGCCGCCGGGGAAGGCCGACCGCACGCCGTCGACCGTGCTGCACCCGGGGCGCAGCCGCGCCCGTACGGTGCTGACCAGCTGGTGGACGGTGGCGTACGTCTCGACGTCGAAGAGCGGGTCGGCGACGACGGATCCGGTCTCGGCGCACCGGCCGAGATCGTGCCGTACGAGGTCGACGACCATGAGGTTCTCGGCCCGGTCCTTCTCGCTGGTCGCCAGGTCGGCGACCAGCAGGGTGTCCTCCTGCGGGGTGGCGCCGCGCGGACGGGTGCCCTTGATGGGTTTCGACTCCATCACGCCGTCCGGCCCGATCCGCAGGAAGCGTTCGGGGGAGGAGCTGAGCACGGACAGTCCGTCGAAGCCGAGGAAGGCGGCGAAGGGTGCCGGGCTGATCCGCCGCAGGGCGCGGTAGGCCTGCCATGGGTCGAACGCGGCCGGGGCGTCGACCATGTTGGTGAGGCAGACCTCGTAGGTCTCGCCGGCCCGGATCTCGTCCTGGCAGGCGTCGATGAGCTTGAGGTAGTCCTCACGGGGGTGGCGCAGCCGCAGACGGGCGGGCAGGCCGGGCAGGCCGGGCGGGTCGTGGGCCGGCGGGTCGGTGCGCGGCACCGGCCCGGTGAGACGGGCGGCGGTGTCCCGCAGCCAGGCCCGGGCGGGGCCCTCCTGGCCGTCCTCGGCCAGGGCGAGCAGGTGGGCGGCGCCCGCGCGGTGGTCCAGGACGACCGCCCGGTCGGCGAACACCATGACGGCGTCCGGGTCGGGCGACCGGTGGGCGTGGTCGCCGCCGCACTCGGCCTTGAGCTCGTAGCCGAGGCAGCCGACCCAGCCGAGCGCGAAGTCGAACGGCAGCGCGGGCACCTCCGTGCGCAGCGAGCGCAGGTCCGCGTCGAGCCAGCGTAGGAACTCTTCCTCCAGCACCTGTGTACGGCCCCCGGCCGTCACCGTGACGGTCCCCCGGGAGACGTCCGCGCTCGCCACCCGGGCGAGCGGGCCCGAAGCGTCGCCCACGACGGAGACCTGGCCGAGCCGCCCGCCGGGGAGGCTGCTGTCCAGCCAGAACGGGTGGCTGCCGGTACGGAAGAGCCGGTCGAAGACGGTCTCGGCGTCCCACCGGGTGTCGATCTTCCGGGCCAGGACGGTCAGCTGCCGGGTGGCCGGGAGCGGCGCGGGGACGGACTGCGCGCCGGCCGTCGGCGGAACGGCGTGGCCGCGTCGACGGCTGCGGCCCTGTCCGTGGTTGGACTGTTCGGCGAGGTCCCGGAAGTTCGCGAGCAGCCGGTGTCCGGCCTCGGTGCCTATCGACTCCGGGTGGAACTGGACGCCCCACAGCGGGAGTTCGCGGTGGCGCAGGGCCATCACCACGCCGTCGTCGGTCGCCCAGGCGATCGGTTCCAAGGCGGGGGAGAGGCTGGTGACCGCGAGCGAGTGGTAGCGGACGACCTCCAGCGGATTGGGCAGGTGGCGGAAGAGCCCGGTGCCGGTGTGCCGCACGTCCGAGGTGCGCCCGTGCCGGGGCTCGGGCGCCCGGCCGACGCCGGCGCCGTGGGCGAGGGCGAGGCCCTGGTGGCCGAGGCACACGCCCAGGACGGGCAACCGGCCCTCGCGGGCGATCCCGGCGCAGTGGCCGAAGTCGGCGGGGTTGTGCGGGGTGCCGGGGCCCGGGGAGAGGACGACGGCGTCGAAGTCGTCGAGCAGCTCGGGCCGGAAGGACGGATCGTCGTTGCGGACGACCTCCGGCTCCCGCCCGTTGACCTCGGCGAGGTAGTGGAACAGGTTGTAGGTGAACGAGTCGTAGTTGTCGACCAGGAGAGTGCGCATCTGGGTCCTTGTCCTGCCGGGGCCGCCGGAGGTTGTTCAGCGGAGCGCGGCGAGTTCCGAGGTGATCTCCCGCAGGACTGCCGCCTGCTGCTCGGCGAGGAAGAAGTGGCCCCCGGGGAGGACCCGGAGCCGGAAGGCGCCGGTGGTGTGGTCCTGCCAGGCCCGGGCCTCGGCGACGGTGGTCCGCGGGTCGGCGTCCCCGGTGAGCGCGGTGATCGGGCAGCCGAGGACGCGCTCCGGCCCGCAGGCGTAGCGTTCGACGGCGCGGTAGTCGGCCCGGATCGCGGGCATCGCAATGCGCAGGATCTCCTCGTCGCCGAGCAGTTGGGCGCTGGTGCCGTTGAGGAGCTTGAGCTCGGCGATGACGCCCTCGTCGTCCTGTCGGTGCACGGTCTCGGTCCGCGTGGTGGACGGCGCCCGGCGGCCGGAGGCGATGACGGCCCGGGGCGCGTGGGTGCCCTTCCCTTCGAGCCGCCAGGCGGTCTCGAAGGCGAGGACGGCGCCCATGCTGTGGCCGAAGAAGACGGTGGGACGGTCGTCCAGGGTGAGCAGCTCGTCGGTGATCCGGTCGGCGAGGGTGTCGATGTCCTCGATGCAGGGTTCCAGGCGGCGGTCCTGTCGGCCGGGGTACTGCAGGGCTATCAGCTCGGTGTCGCCGGCGAGGGCCGTGGAGACGGGGTGGTAGAAGCTGGCGGAGCCGCCGGCGTGCGGGAAGCACACCAGCCGCACGGGGTGGTCGGCTCCCGGGTGGAAGCGGCGCAGCCACAGCGTGCTCGACGTGCCGGGACTGGTCATGGGTCGGTCCTCTTTCGGTGCGGGATTCAGTCCCGGTGGACGGTGATGGCGCCGGACGGGCAGAGCGTGGCGGCCAGCACGACCGCCTCCGGGTGTTCGTCGGCCGCGGCGTGGTCGAGCAGTTCGACCACGCCGTCGTGGTCCTGGTCGAAGACGGCGCCGGCGTTGAGCACGCACTGGCCGGCGCCGACGCAGCGGGCGGTGTCGACGGTGACGCGCATGGACATCCCTCCTGGGACGGTGTCGTGGGCGGGGGCTACCAGCGGACCGGCAGCGCGTGCAGGCCGCACAGCACGCCGTCGTACTTGAGCGGCAGTTCCTCGGTCGGCACCGCCAGGTGCAGGCCCGGGATGCGCTCGAAGAGCCTGCGGTAGGCGATCTCCATCTCGATCCGGACGAGGTTCTGGCCCAGGCACTGGTGGACGCCGTAGCCGAAGGCCACGTGGTGGCGCTCGGTGCGGGCGGGGTCGAAGGCGTGCGGGCAGGCGAAGGCCCGCTCGTCGTGGTTGGCCGCGGCCACCAGCGGGATGATGCCCTCGCCGGCCCGGATCGGCTGGCCGGCGATCTCGACGTCCTCGGTCGCGACCCGCAGGGAGACCAGGTCGGCCACCGAGTGGATGCGCAGCGTCTCCTCGACCACCCGGTCGTCCCCGATCCACTGGGGGTTGTTCAGCAGGGTGACCACGCCGAGCGCGATGTTGTTGGCGGTGGTCTCGTGCCCGGCGATCAGCAGCAGCATCAGCACCCCGGACATCTCCCGGGGCTCGATCGCGCCGGTCGCCAGCAGCCGGCTGATCAGGTCGTCACCGGGCCACTTCTGCTTGATGGCGACCAACCGGTTGATGTAGCGCAGCAGTTCGCGCGAGGCGGTGTCGCGCTGCTGGTCGGTGGAGGCCCGGATCGCCACCAGGGTGCGGGTGCGGGACTCGAAGAAGTCCCGGTCGACCGGCGGTACGCCGAGCAGGGCCGAGATGACCAGCGAGGGGACGGGCAGGGCGAAGTCGGCGACCAGGTCGGCCTCGTTGCCGCCGGCCAGCACGGCGTCGATGCACCGGTCCACGGTCTGCTCGACCGCGGGCCGCAGTTCCCGGACGCGGCGGACGCTGAACTCGGGGATGAGTGCCTTGCGGAAACGGTCGTGCTCGGGCGAGTCCAGGCCGACGAACCATCCGGGGATCTGCTCCTGGCGGGGCACGCCCATGGTCTGGCTGATGTTGGGGAACCCCGGGTGGTCGGGGTTGGAGCTGATCCTGCGGTCGGTCAGGACGGCCCGGACGTCCTCGTGCCGGGTGACCAGCCACACCCGGTTCCCGTTGGGCAGGTGGCACACCACCAGGCCGCTGTGCTCGCGGTAGTCCTGGTAGCGGGGCGGCGGAGAGGCCTCACCGGGCCTGCGCAGCGGGAAGTCGACCACCCACGGTTCGGCGTTCGTCATGTCGTCGGGTCTCCCTCGGGCGTGATGCGCGCGTCAGGACGCGTCGTAGAACGCGCGGACCCGCTCGATCACGCGGTCCTGGTCGGCGATGGTCAGGGCGGTGTAAGTGGGCAGGTAAAGGCCGTCGGCGGCGAAGCGGGTCGCGTTGAGGCCGGTCCAGGCCGGGTCGAGGTAGCCGGGCTGGCGGCTCATCGGCTGGAAGAACAACCGGGTCTCGATACCCTCCCCGGCCAGGAACTCCCGGAGCTCCGCGCGGCGTTCGGCCCGCAGGTCGTACATCCACAGCACGTCCCGGGGCGGCATCAGGGTGATCCCGGGGACGTCCTTGAGGCCCTCGTCGTAGCGCCGCTCGATCTCCTTGCGGGCCGCGAGGAACTCGTCCAGGCGCTCGGTCTGGGCAAGGGCGACGGCGGCCTGCATGGCCGTCATGCGGAAGTTGTAGGCGAGCTTCTTGTGCAGGAAGCTGTGGTCGGCGGTGAAGGCCATGGCCCGCAGGTGCGCGAGCTGGCCGGCCAGCCGGGGATCGTCGGTGAGGCAGATGCCGCCTTCGCCCGCCGTGATGATCTTGTTGGCGAACAGCGAGAAACAGGCGATGTCGCCGACCGGGCGGATGCCGTGGGCCTCGGAGGAGTCCTCCACGACCCGCAGGTTGTACTGGTGGGCGATCTCCATCACCGCCGCCATGTCGCACCGGCGGCCGTAGACGTGCACCGGCATGATCGCCTTGGTGCGCGGGGTGATCCGCTCCTCGATGCGGTCGACGTCGATGTTCAGGTCGTCCGCGCAGTCGACGAACACCGGGGTGGCGCCGGTGTAGGTCACCGCCCAGGCGCAGGCGATCATGGTGAACTCCGGCACGATGACCTCGTCGCCCGGCCCCACGCCGAGCGCGCGCAGCGCCAGCGTGAGGGCCGCGGTGCCCGAGGAGCAGGCGACACCGTGGGCGGAGCCGTTGTAATCGGCGAAGGCCTCCTCGAAACGCCGGACGTACGGCCCCTGCGACGAGATCCAGCCGTCGCCGATCGTACGGGTGACGTACTCCAGCTCCCGCCCGTCGAGGCTCGGCCGGGACACGGGGATGGTGAAGGGCATGGGGTCCTCACTCTGGGACGGGCCACCACGGCGCGGGCTGCCGCTCCGCGGGTCGGCCCGGGACGGTGGCGTGGATGATCAGGCCAGGGCCGGAAGGCCGAGCAGGAGGTCGGCTGCCGCCGCCCTGCCACCGGCGACGCGCTGCGCCTCGCCGACGCGTTCGGCGCGCTCGCGGAAGGAACGGTCCCCGAGGACACGGGTGAGCTTGTCCACGACGTCGTCCGGGTCGAGCTCCTGGGGCCGGTCCAATGTCAGGCTGATCCCGAAGTCCTGTCCGCGTACGGCCTGGTCGTAGCAGTCGACCCACAACGGCCTGATCACCAGCGGTTTTCCGAAGTACACGCCCTCGTGGAAGCCGTTGCCGCCGCCGTGGGTGAAGAAGACCTCGACCTTCGGGTGGGCCAGCACGTCCAGCTGGGAGGGCAACCAGCTCTCGACCCGCAGGTTGCCCGGCAGCTCGTCGCGCGGCGGCAGGAGGTGCTGCTGCTCGGCCGGAAGCCGCCACAACACCTGGTGCCGGCCGTCCAGGCGCCGCGCGACCTCCACGAGGTCGCGCACCTGCGGCCGGGTGAGCCGGGTGATCGTGCCGAAGCCCATGTAGACGACGGAGGACTGCGCGTCCAGCCAGTCCATGACACCGGTCGGGTCGTCGTCCGGCGAGGCCTCCGGCAGCGGCGGCACCATGGCCCCGACGAGCTTCATCTTCCCGGGGATTTCGAACGGATAATCGAGCTCCCGTACGGAATTGCAGAGCACCATTTCCGCACGGTCGATCCGCGTCATGGGGCTGGGCTTCGGCAGGCCCAGCTCCTTGCGCAGCCGGGCGTCCTCGGAAAGCACCTTGCCCATCCTGGGGTGGAAGAAGAGCGCCAGTGTGCGGAGCCTGAAGAGACGGTTGATCAGCCTTTGGCCGAAACCCATCGGATACGGAAGCCCGGAATGCGGGACGGGGAAATCCCTCGGGGTGTGGGAGGGCCCGAACGGGCTGTGCGAGGTGAGCACATTGCTCGGGAGGAACGGCACGCTCAGGACGAACGGAATGCCCCGGGTCAGCGCCAGGTCGACCGCGAAGGCGCTGACGCAGTCGATCACCATCACGGCCGGATCGCACGTGTCCACCACGGCCGCGAGCCGGCGGTACTTCTCGGCCTGCAGGTCGGGTCGGTAGGACTGGTGGATCACCGCGCGGTGCGCCTTGAAGCGGGACGGCTGGGTCACCCGGCGGTACACCTCGTCGCTCCAGCTGACCGCCGACAGCTCGGAGAAGACGTCGCCGAGGGAGGCGAACTCCACCGCCGACCGGTCGGCCAGGGCGAGCACGTCGGCGCGCCGGGGCTCGTCGGTGGCGAACCAGAGGTCGGGCACACCTCGTCGGGCCAGCTCACCGGCCAGTACCAGCAGGGGGTTGAGCAGACCGCTCTCCGGAAGGCTGACAAACAGGATCGGCCGTTGCGCGGCGCTCATCGGACTCCCTCGGGGCGGGGCTGGCGGTCGGGACTGCACCCCACCTTGGTCTCACGCCCGGTGCCGGGAATTCCTTAGTCCTCGGGTCGGCCGGTCGCCGCTGTGACTCGATCCTCCGTTTGTGTCCCGGTTTGGCCGGAAGTCGAAGGTCAAGGGAAAGCCATGGTTCGTCCAAGCTTTCCCCTGCGTGGCACCGGGTCTCCGGGTGGCGGTCCACCGGCTCCGGGCCTGGGTGCGGCCCCGGGTGCCATGGTTCGGGTACCCGAGGGCTTCTTGACGGGCCCCATATATTCCTTCACAGGGGGCTTGGGTACGCTGAATCCCCGTCAGCTGCAATTGCGGTTCGTTCCAGGCGTGGCCCCCGGAATACTCGGAATCGTCATCGAACCTCTCCTCGGTACACCCACGGAATCGGCCCGGGGTGGCCGTCGGTCAATGTCGACCGACGTGTCGGCCGGTATCCGTGGTTCCGCGCGGAGTTCAGTGCGGCTCAGGCTGCCGGAGAAGGCGCCGGGACGTCCCGAGGAGATCCAACCGCATTCGTTCCTTGAAAGGATCCGACTTTCCGTGGTGATTTCCCATGCAGACCAGGACGGTGCCGTCCGGACCATCGAGCCCGCCCGCGTCCAAAGGGACGTCGCGGGACCGCAGCACCGCCCGCTGGTCGGACAGCCCGGTCTGACCATGGCCCAGCTCGACCGGGCCCTCACCATCCGGCAGGCCAACGAGGCCTTCTTCTGGCAGTTCGGGCGCTCATCGGCCGACCTCTGCGGCCGGACCTTCAGCGACCTCGTCCACCCGAGCGTCCAGCAGCCGCTGCTGCGTCAGTTCTCCGGCCTGATCGAGGGGCGGCGCGACCGCTTCGCGACCGACGTCATAGCCGTCGGTCCGGACGACGAGGCCTTCACTGTCCCGCTCACCGCCGTCATGGTGCGCGGCGGGCTCCCCGACGAGTCGTCGATCCTGGTGATGATGCCCGACGGGCGCCCGGACGCAGGCGGCTCCGAGGTCGTGGCCGGCCAGAAGAAGCTGCTCAGTGAGATCGACGCCAAGATCCTCGAAGGCATCGCGGCCGGCGTCTCGACCGTACCGCTCGCCGCCCGGCTCTACCTGAGCCGCCAGGGCGTCGAGTACCACGTGACCTGCCTGCTGCGGAAGCTGCGGGTCCCGAACCGCGCCGCCCTGGTCTCCCGGGCCTACTCCATGGGAGCGCTCAAGGTCGGCGTCTGGCCGCCGAAGGTCGTCGAGAGCTTCGTCAAGTAGCCGGGCCTGCCTCTGCAGCCGGCCCCGGAGCGGAGGGTGCCCACCCGCCCCCGCGTACTCGTCGCCGACCTCGGCCTCGCCGACGGGTGCGCGGACGGTCAGGACGCCCTGGTCGCAGGTGGCGGTGACATCCACCGCCTCGGCCGGCACTCACAGGGTGCCGAGGAGGACGTCGTCGGCGATCTCCTCGCGGATCGGTTCCCGGAACGGGCGGTGGCGACCTCGCACGTCATGACGTCCCGGACGGTTCGGCACTGCACTGCCTGCTCTCCTTCCGGCGCTCCGCCGGTTCGCGGGCGCTGTTCCCCCGGTTGCGTGCTCGGGGCTGTGCGGCACCACCACGACGGGCAGGTGGGCGTGCTGGACGATCTCGGTGCTGGTCGAGCCCAGGGAGAGCCGGCCCCAGAGGCCAGTGCCGCGGGAGCCCACCACCAGCAGGTCGGCGCCCTGGCTCGTGTCCAGCAGGACCCGGGCGGGTGGTGCTCGCAGATGCTCCACGCCCCGATGTCGGTCAGCAGGACGAAGCCGCCGTACTGGCGCTCGCGGGCGAAGCTGGTGTCGAGCCGACCGGGGTCGTGGTCGAGGAACTTGTTCCACCAGTCTGCGAACCGGCGGGGTGTGTCCTGGAGGCCGTCGCGGTCGGGGTCCTCGCCGAGGGCGAGTAGCAGCTCGCGGGCCAGTTCTGCGACGCGCGGACGGTCGACGGGGCGGCGCTGGGCTTGCACGGGTATGGACGTCATGGGTCATTCCCTCGGGAGTGTTGATGGGCTGCGAGCGCAGCGTCAGAGGTGGGTGGCGCCGGGCAGGCGGCCGAGGATCGGCACGGCGGTGAACGCCTCGGCGTACCGGGTTCCGATGCGGGCGCCCCAGAGCCGGCCGAGGGTCTCGGCCATGGGGCCGAAGTGCTGCTCGATCGGCTGGCTCGCGTGCTCGCGCAGTGCAGCGATCTTGGTGTCGAAGGACGCGGTGGCGTCCACGATCACGTCGGCGCGGACCGGTCCGTCGAGGGTGAGCGAGTTGTAGGTGTCGCAGGTGTAGAGACGGCTCGGGCGGCCGGTGGCGATCCGGGGCTCGGGGACGGCCGCGAGCACGGTGGTGGCGACGGCCCGGTGCTCGGGGTGGACGTCGTTGAGCGGGTGAGTGATGACGATCTCCGGCTGCGCCTCCAGAAGCAGTTGCTGCACGGTGGTGTGGCCGAGCCGGGGGACCTGGCGCAGGTCGGCGCCGAGGGCTGCGGCGCCCTTGCGGGCCTCGTCATCGCGGACGTCGTCGCGATGCGGGACGACGATGGTGACGGCGGCGTGCCTGGCGTGGAGTGCGAGGGTGGCGCCGGCCCACAGTTCGGCGTCGTCGGGGTGCGCGAAGGCTGCCAGGATCGAGCCCGGCAGGGGGCTGGTCACCAGAGCCCCAGCTTCTCGACGATGTCGGCGGGCTTCGGCAACTGGGGGCTCGCCTCGCCACCGAAGGCGAAGGGGACGTTCACGTCGCGGCGCACCGTGATCATCGCCTCCCAGCGGAGCACGTCGGCCCAGGCGGTGGTGATCGCGGCGCCTTTGGCGCCGGTCAGCCGCCCGGAGCCGGGCAGGTCGCTCAGCTGCATGCCGTCGCGTAGCAGGGCGGCGGCGACCTTCGGGCCGATGCCGCGGACGCCGGGGATGTTGTCGGACTTGTCGCCGGTGAGGGCGCGGAAGGCCGGCCACTGGGTCGGGGTGACGCCGTAGCGGGTGACGATCTCGTCGGGGGTGATGATCCGTTGGGAGGACTTCCGGGAGCGGTTGAGGATGCGCACGCGGTCGTCGAGGAGTTGGTAGAAGTCCATGTCCCTCGACATGATGAGCACCGGCCGGGATGCGGCGGCCCGGGTGGCGAGGGTGGCGATGACGTCATCGGCTTCGGCGTCGTAGACCTCGATCCACCGGATCCGGTACGCGTCCAGGCCGTCCTTCACCGGGGCGAGGAACTGCAGCGGCTTGAGTGCCTCCGGTGTCGTCTCCCGGTTCGCCTTGTAGTCCTGGTCGGTGGCCACGCGGTCGGCGGCGCCGTGCTCGCCGTCGAAGACGACCAGGACCTCGGGCGGCGCGACGTCGACGTCGTCGCGGATCGTGGCACGCAACAGCGCGAAGAAGGCGAACAGGCCGGTCAGTTCACGGGACTTGTCGCGGGAGAAGATCGGGGCGGGGAAACCGAAGGTGCCGGCCCACAGAAGGTTGAACCCGTCGACGAGCAGCAGCGGAGCGGGGGTTACTGGGGTTTCGGGCATCACGACACCGCCTCTGGGAAGAGATCAGCGATTCGGCGCGGCTGGAAGGCGGCCGCTCTCCGATACACGGTCTGTGTAGTCGCGGCGTGCAGTATGTCATCTTCCAGGAGGGTCTGTGCCGCCTTGTGGAGAGCGGCGGGGCCGTCATCGTGGTCGACGAGCAGGTGGTCGCCGTGGCTGGCCGGGGCGATCAGGGCGGGCAGGTTGCCGATCCGGTAGGCGACAACCGGGGTGCCGACGCTCATGGCCTCCAGCGCGACCAGGCCGAAGGTCTCCTTCAGGCTGGGGACGATCACCACGGCCGCGCCGGCGAGCCAGGGCAGTACCTCGTCCCAGGCCAGCGCCCCGCGCAGCCGGATGCCCCCAGTACGGGCCGCCGCTCGGCGGCAGCGTTCGAGGAGCTCGGACTGCGAGCCCGTGCTTTGGACACCCAAATCCTGGTCGAGCCACCTACCGGCCCGCAGACAGCCGTGCTCGGCACTTTTCTGACGCTCACCGTCGTAGCGTTCTCGGCTGCACTGTGGGGAGACTCTGATCAGAGCAGGCGCGGCTTCCGGCTGCTGAACTGGCTACACAACCGCAGCGAGACCGAGCCGCCGCCCGCCGAGCCAGACCTGTAGCCGCTCGCAGACCCGCATGATGTCGTGCTGAACGCGGGTGGGGCGGGCCACCAGGCCTGCCCAGGGCTGGCAGCCCGGCTCGCCCGGGCCGCCAGCTGCGCGTCTGGACTTCGCCCTCGCTGACATGCGTACCGCCGCTGGATTTCCCAGTGGCGCGCACTGCTTCGCGAGGTCGCTCACCTCGACCGGTGGGCCCGCATCAACAGGGTGTCGGCCGAGCGCGGGCCCGATGTCGTCGGGGCGAGCCGGTCGATGCTGATCGCCGTGAATCCGGCCTCGTCCAGCAGCTTCGTCCAGACGTGCTCCTGCAGGACCCAGCGCGGCATGGTCGTCGGAGTGCCGTCCGGGGTGCGCGCCGGGATGTCGGTGTGCTGGACGTCCGGTTCGGCGGGTCCTCCGCCGATGTAGTGGCCGAGCGTGGAGGCGGCGAACAGGCCGCCGGGGCGCAGGGCGCAGGCAGTGGCCGGCAGCAGCAGGCGGGGGTCGGTGAAGTCGAGCCCGCCGAACACCGAGTAGACGACGTCGTACTCGCCCGGGTGCTCGTCCAGGTGCTCGACGACGTCCGCGTGCACCAGACGCAGATGGGGGGAGAGATGGCCGTAGAGGTCGCAGGCCATCGCGTGCTGAGCGGCGGACGCGTCCACGGCGTCGACCCGGGCGGGCGCCGAGCGGGTGACGAGGTGGGCGGCGTGCCGGGCGGCGCCCGCGCCGAGGTCGGCCACGGTCAGGCCGGTGAGGTCACCCAGCACCTCGGCCCCCGGCCCGCCGTCCTGGGCCCAGACCCAAGCGAAGGAGCCGGGGATGGACCGGTCGGTGTCGGTGCGGGTGCGGCCGTAGTGGTGCCACAGGTCTGGCGCTGCGCCTTGGGCGGGGGAGGTGGTCTTCACGCCGGCCATCCTGGTGCCCCAGGCGTCCGGGCGTCGCGGTTTGGGTGAACTTCACCCGCCCGCGTGTCGCGGTGGCCCCGGCCGGGCCGGGACCACCGCAACTGGCCGGTCAGTGAGAGTCGTTGCCGGGGTGGCAGGGGCTGCAGTTCGCGGCGTCGGCCCACAGCGGCAGGTCCACGTCCCAGCCGTCTGCGGCGATGAGCTGGGCGGTGCGCAGGACTGTGCCGTCGTTCTTGAGCTCGACGGCCGGTACGTGGTGCAGGAACTGGTCGCCGTTGTGGGTCCGGCAGAGCTCGGCGTAGGCGACGGTGTCCAGGATGATCGTGTGGACGCCGATGTCGACCAGCGAGCTGGGGCCCAGGCTCAGCTGCTCGCCGCGGTGGGCCATCGCGGTCAGCAGGTAGGCGTAGCCCTGTCCGAGAACGCGGGCGGCCATGACGGAGTCGTACGGGTAGTCGCGCATCAGGAGACCGATCTGCTTGTCCCACAGATCGGCCGGGACGTGGTCGCGCACGTTCCGGAGCGGGCCGGTGATCGGGTCGGTGGGTGCAACTGCGGTTGCCATGGTTCCTCCGACTGTGCTGTTGGGGCACCTGGTGGCGCCGGGCACTGCCCGGCGACCCTGTGAACGCTACGGACCAACCAGGTTGCGCTTCAACGAAGTTGCGAAATCTTGCGAGCCTCAGCCCAGGTCGCTGATCGCGGAGGTGATCAGCGCGCGGGCGGCGCCGCCGTGTACGGCGAGCGCGGCGAAGCGGCTGAACGCCTGGGCGTAGAGCGCGAGGTCGGAGGGAGCGGTCACGGTGACCTGCGCCGACAGCAGCTCCACCCCGGCCTGCCGGTCGTCGAAGATGTTGAACGTCTCGGTGGGCCACATGTGGCGGGCGGCGGTGAACGGGATGATCCCCAGGGACACGGACGGCATCGACATGGCCCCGAGCAGATGGCCGAGTTGACCGGCCATCACCTCGTCGTTGCCGATTCGGTACCGCAGCACGGACTCCTCGATGACCGCGACGAAGCGGCGCCCGCCCTCGAACACGACGCTCGACCGGGCGAGACGGGCCTCCACCGCTTGCGCCACGTCGTCCGGCGTCTGCCGGACGTCGGCCACCGTGCGCAGCAGCGCGCCGGCGTATTCCCTGGTCTGCAAGGCGCCGGGGACGACGCGGGACGAGTAGGCACGGAAGTGACGGGTGCGGACGTAGAGCGGCACGCGGGCTTCCTGCGCCTGGCGCAGGCCCGAGCGGGTGATCCGCCGCCACTCCACGTAGAGGGAGTCCGCCGCCCTGTTGGAGGCGACCAGGTCGGCGGCCTGGTCGTCGGCTCCGCAGGCCCGGCACCACGCCCGGATGTCCGAATCCGAAGGCGCGATGTGGGCGTTGAGGATACGACTGGTCTTGGCCGCGTGCCAGCCGCAGCGGGCGGACAGCTCCCCGCCCTTCAAGCCGGCGTCGCGCATCAGCTCGCCGAGGCGCGCGGCCAGAGCCCTGCGGGCCGCCTGGACGCTGGAGGACGGGGAGGTCGCCATCGTTGCTGCTGTGCCGGTGCTCGGGCTCAGACGCTGTACTTCTCGTGCGGCACGGCCCTCTCCCACGCCGAGGCGAACGCGGCGGAGCACAAGCGGGCCACTGCCGGATCGTCACTGAACGACGGCCCGGCGCTCTCCCCCTCCCCGGTGAAGTGGTTGAACCGCACCAACCGGTCGTCGAACAGCCAGAAGTCGTTGCCCGGCAAGGCGATGTCCGACGCCTGCCGTCGCGGAAGCCACCGGATCTGCTCGCCCGCGGCGACGTTGGTGAAGGTCCCTGCATGCTCGAACCGGATGTACTCCGACACCGGCTCGGACACGATCCGGACCCGCCGGACCTCGACGCCCCGGGCGACGGTGTCCTCGATCAGTGTCAGCCACGGCCGCCACCACGACGCACGATCGCTGGGGTCGTGCCGGAAGCCGTCCCGCCAAGCCGCGAACGCCTCAATTTCCATGGCCACGCTGTAGGAGTCGCGCATCTCCAGGTGGACTGCACTGGAGCGAGCGGCGGCCAGCTGCTCAGCGAACGTCGGTACCTTCGGCGGCATCGCACGCCTCCCTCAAGATCGGCACCATCCGTGCCGGGAGCCGGACCACATCCTCCGTGTCGGGGATGCTGCCGGTCTCCAGGCACCTGGCGCGCAGCTTCTCGTCGGCCCTCCAGCCCTGCACAACGATTTCGTCGGCTTCCTCGTCGTACCAGACGGTCGGGCACTCGTCGTCCCCGGTGTTGGGGTCTATCCCGATGAACCGTAGTGCCATCCCAAGCCCCTCTCGCAAGCCAGTTGCGCGGATTTGCCCGACGATTCAGGACTCAGCGGCCACCGTCAAGGGCCTGGCATCCGCGTCGGGCAACGAGCCTCCGTGACCGGCGAGATCGGTCCGGCCCCCGAGCCGGTGCCGTAGGGCTCGGATCTGCCACCGTGTGCCACGGTGGACGGTCGGGCCGCAACGTGTTCTGGTTGGGTGGAGCAAGACAGCAGCGCAAGCGGCCTAGAGAATGTTCCATTTGAGCTCATCGTGGTTGGACCGCAGGCCCTGAATGCGCCGGCGCACTTCTTCGAGCGTCCGTGTTCCGGCAGATGCCCGTTTGGCATTCGTTGTGATCATCCTCAGCTCCCGCAGCCCGGACAACACCGGAAAGCCCGGCCACGTGGTCACGTCGAAGCCATAGCGGTCGGCGAACTCCTGGTAATGGGCGCTCCCGTACCCGAATCGGCGGCAGTGGATTTCGACGGTCACGAGGTCAAGCTCCGGCTGTCCGAAGCAGGCAGTGTCCCAGTCGCACAACACCGCCGCACCCTGGTGATGGAGGGCATTCCGGTGTTGCGGATCGCCTTGCAACAGCCCCGGCGTCCGAACGTAGCGCAGCTCGTGCTGCGCGTTGGTCAGCTCGGACAACCGGTCCTTGAGGTAGGCGATTTCGTCCTGCGTGAGCGCGGTCGTTACACCGATCGAGCGCCTGATGGCCCCGACTGTGTCGACAGGGCGCACATCGAAGGGAGGCACTGGAAGCTGATGAAGAGCACGAAGTGGACCGGCGAGCTGCGTGGCCGGAACCGGGCGGTCGGGTTGCGGGAGGTGTTGCCAGAAGGTCACGGCATGCCCATCGACGATGACCGGCTGTTGGAGGGCCTGCCCTGGGTGGGGCAGGCTCTCCTCGTGTTCAGGCGGCCAGGCCGAGGTCGAGGAGCTGGGCGGCTCGGCTGATGGAGCCGGGCATGAGGTGGCGGTAGATCCCGAACGTGATGTCGATGCTCCGGTGGCCCATCCACTCCGCCACGTCGGTGATCGGTATGCCGTTGCTGAGGCAGTTCGACGCGAAGAAGTGACGGAGTCGGTAGAGCACCATCCCCTCCGGGATGTCGGCGAGGCCGGACTTCTTGATCCGCCGCCACTGACGGTCGATGACGAAGTGCGGCATGGCCCGGGTGATGTCCACGGGATTGCGGAGGAGGTACCCGTCCATGGTTCCGTACGTGTCGGCGTACTGCTCGATGGAGCGTCGCGTGCGGGCCGGCAGGGGGACGTCCCGGTACTCGCCGGCCTTGCGGTGCTTCAGGCGGGCGTAATCCCGAGTGGTCTGGTTGACCTGCTCGGTGACCCGGTAGACGTCGTCGGCGACGATGTTGTTGACGTTGACCGCGTACGCTTCGCCGTTGCGCAGGCCACAACCCGTCATCAGGTCGGTGATCAGGCGGAAGGTGTCGTCGCCCGCTTCCCGGATCTGGTGAAACTGGGAGACCGACGGGATCACCGCCCGCTTCGGGTCGTACTGCGGCGCCTTGACCCCGTCGAGCGGGCTGTCCCGGCCCGCCGCGTTGCGGTACCTGATCTTGTACTCGTGCGGGCACTTGCCCCAGCGGGACTCGGGGTGCTCGCACTTCTTGAAGAAGCTGCCCATTCCGCGGGTGAGGCCTGTGGTGGCCATGGTGGTCGGACCTCCGGGAGTCTTGCTGACCTTTTGCTGACTCCGGATGGTCGATCATGCCCCTGAGCTGGGCGGAAACGTCACTTCCGCTCTATCCTGCGCAAGGTGATCTGGATGGTTCCGGGCTTCACCGTCGACGCCTACCGGGACCGGCTGCGCGAACTGGACCAGCAGATCCGCTCCGAGGGCCCGTTCGTCGCCCACTCGGCCCGCTTCCTGATCGAGGCACGCAAGTAGACATCGAGTCTCACGCCTGTGCTTGTCGGGCAGGGTTTGCTCGTATCCTTGCTGACCTATTGCTGACCTCTCTGATGGCCGGTCAGGATTGTGTTGAGGGAGGAACACCGGAATGCCGACCTCCCGGGGGTATCGACCGGGGGAGGTCGGCATCGGCGTTCTGGCCGCGCCGTGCAGTGCCCGGCACCGCTTCTGCTGCGGCGACCGGCGGCTCTGCTCGGTCCTACTCGGTCCGCAGCGCGGTGGCGGTCCGGGACAGTGCCGCCCGGCCGGCCGGCAGCAGTGCCCCGAGCAGGGCGATCACGACCCCGGCGGCCAGCAGCGGAAGGAGCAGCCCGGGGGTGTAGACGTGGGTCACGTTCGGTGGCAGGTGCCGGCCGATCGCGTTGCTCATCGGGGTCTGTGTCGCCTTCTCCAGCGCGACCCCGAGCGGCAGTCCGATGAGTCCGGCGATCAGGCCGGTGAGTGTCACCGAGGTCAGGACCATCGCGAGGGTCTGTTTGGGTGTCATCCCGAGGGCCTTGAAGATGCCCAGGTCGTGGACCCGCTCCCGGGTGTCCTGCGCGACCATGCTCAGCACCCCGAGCGCGGCGACCGCGGTCAACATCAGCGTGAACATCGCCACCAGGGCGTCCATGATGATCACCACGAGGTTCTTGTCGGTCGAGCTCGGCCGGACCGAGGCGTTCAGCGGGGTCAGCGCGGCGGTGGCTGAGGCGGACCAGTCCGTTCGGTTGACGTTCGGGGCCAGTTCGACGTTGAACTGGTCGATGTGCGGGGTCAGTCCTGCGGCGGTGAAGGTGGCCGCGTCCGTCATGGCCGTGTAGTCGGTTCCGTGGGTGTCGAAGGCGATGCCGACGACCTTCAGTGACAGTTGCTTGTTCTGCTGCACCACGGTGACGTCGTCACCGACGTGGATCCCCACGGCCGAGGCCAGCTTGTCACCGACCACGGCCTCGCCGGGCGCCGAGTACCAGCGGCCGGACACCAGCTCCATGTTCGTCCAGGAGAAGTCGCCGCTGACCGTGTACACGACCGGCGGTTCGCCGCCGATCGGCGCGCCGAGCATGGTCGCGCCGCTGTCGCCCCAGCCGAACGCGGCCTTCGTGCCCGGGACCTCGGCGAGCGCGGCGGCCACCCTTGGGGCATCCAGGTTCGCGTGGCGCGGGTCGTTGGGGCCGTAGAGACCCCACGGCGCGCCCACGTCGGCTGTGGGGATCACGAGCATCGACGCGGCGTTGAAGCCCGAGCTCATGGAAGTGTCCTGGTACTTGCTGAACGCGGTCCCCAGCCCCACCGCGAAGGTGACGCTGACCGTGCCGAGCAGCACCGCCGCGCCGAGCAGTACGGCCCGGGCCGGCCGGGCGAAGGGCTGGGCCAGCCCCAGCGACACGGCCCGGGGCAGCGGCAGCCGCGAGGCCAGGCGCTGCGCAGTCCGACCGCTCCGGGCCTTCGGGGTGCGGCCGACCACCAGAGCCTGCACCGCCGGCATCCGGCCGGCCCGCAATGCCGGGATCGAAGCCGTGACGCCGACGACGAGCAAGGTGCCCAGCGACACCACGGCGCTGACCCACGACGGAATCGTGGCACCGGCCGCGCCGAGTTGCTTGTTGGCCTGGCCCAGGATCGGTACAGCCAGGAGATTGCCGAAGACCGTGCCGAGGACCACGCCGAGTGTCGCCGGGATCATGGCCTGCGCGGTGTAGGCGCGGGCGACCTGTGAAGGGGTGAAGCCCAACGACTTCAGAATCCCGATGCGCCGGACTCCCGAGGCCACCGCGCCGCTGACCACGATCGCGATGATCAGCACTGACAGGACCAGCCCGAGGATCCCGAAGGCGATCAGGAACGGCACGAAGGCCTTCGCGTTGCCGGTCGCCTGCTGTTCCGCGGTCAGATACGACTGTCCGTTCTCGACCGCGCCGGCCGGCACGGCGGCGGCCACCGCCTGCTTGTCGGCGGCGATGTCGGCGTCGGTCCCGGCCTCGGCGAACCGGTAGAGCATCTGCTCGTCGGTTTTGGCCCCGGCAGCGGTCAGCCGGGCGAAACCGTCGGCGGTGGCGAAGCCGGTCGCGCTGTCGGTCACCGAGCCGGCGAAGCCGACGACCTTGAACGACGGTTTGCCCGGCAGGGAGGAGAACACCACCGAGGAGCCGAAGCAGGCGTCGGCATAGTTGTTCTCCGGGAGGGCGATCTCGCCCGGGCCGGTCGGCCAGCGCCCCTGGGTCAGCACCAGCTGGTCCATCCCGGAGGTGCTGCCCAGGTCGGGCCGGGTGGTGACGGTGATCGGATGGTTGTCGTGACCGGCCCATTCGGTGTCGGGGCAGTCGGTGCCGACGGTCGTGTCCAACGCGGCGGCGATCGGGTACGGCCCGGCCGCCTCGGTGACACCGGCGGCGTGCGCGGTGGCGGTGGTCTGCGCGGCCGTGACCTTCGAACCGTCGAACTGGACCGCCAGGTGCGCTCCGTGCCGGGTGCTGAAAGCGCGCTCGAACGGGGCCTGCACGGCGGTCAGCAGGCCGAGGGAGAGCACTGATGACATCACCGCGGTGACCGTCGTCAAAGTCATGACGAGGGACTGGACCCGACGCCGGCCCACGCCGGAGCGTACGACCTTGCCGAGGGCGCTCACCGGCTCACCGCCGGCAGCATGCGGGCCGTGGCGTGGAATCCGGCCTCGAAGAGGCGCCGGGGCATCGGCGGCTTGCGCGGCGTCATCCGACCGCTCCCGCCGGACGGGTCAGCCGCGCGTGGGCGGCCGGCCCGGCACCGCTGCCACGGTTGACGACGTCCCGCGCGACCGCACCGTCCACCAACTCGATGGTGCGGTGCGCGGTGGTGGCGGCCAGCTGCACGTCGTGGGTCACCAGCAGGATGGTCTGGCCCTCGGCGTTCAGCTCCAGCAGCAGCTGGCGCACGTCCTCGACCGAGCTCGAATCCAGCGCGCCGGTGGGCTCGTCGGCCAGCAGCAACGCCGGCTTGTTCATCAGGGCCCTGGCCACCGCCACCCGCTGCCGCTCACCACCGGACAGCCGCTGCGGGTAGGCCTTGACATGCCGATCGATACCCAGCGAGCCGAGCAGCTCGACGGCCCGGCGCTTCGCCTCACCCTTGCCCATCCCGGCGAGCTGCGCCGGAACCATGACGTTGTCCAACACGGTCAGATCGTCGAGCAGATTGAAGAACTGGAAGATCATGCCGATCGAGGCCCGGCGGTACCTCGCCGATCCGGCCTCACCAAGCTGATCGACGCGCGTGCCGTCGACGGTGACGCTGCCGCTGGAGGGCTTGTCCAAACCGGCGATCAGGTTCAGCAGCGTGGACTTCCCACTGCCGGAATGGCCGAGGATCGCCACACAGTCACCGGACGCCACGGACAAGGTCACACCGGCCAGTGCGGGCGGGCCGTCGTCGTATTTCTTCGTCGCCTCGCGGACGTCGATCATCGGTGCATTCATCATGTCCACGAACCTACGAACAGGGCGTGATCCGTCGCGTCGGCCGGTGGATGTCACCGTTCCCCGGGGCCGTCGACCCGGCGGTGTACCCCGCGTACATCCCCGGGGCGACGCGTGGAGCCGACGCCGCTGAATACGATCTCCGTATGGAAGAGCTTCTCCAGCGCCTCTCGACATCGAAGCGCATGACCTGGCTGACGGACCGGGCCGTGGTGCTGGCCACCGCCTGCTTCTACGCGGTGATGCTCTGCTGGTCGATCGCTCAGGTCCGGGACCACAACGGCCTGTTCCGGCTTCCCGGCCTCGGGCCCTTCCAGCTGGTGGGTCTGTGCGTCGCGCTCGCCCTTCCGGTTCTGCTGATGCGCCGTCTGCCCGCGGCGGTCTTCGCGACGGTCCTGGGCGAATCGGTCCTCGGCGCCCTCTTCGGCATGCGGCCCTGGATCGTGTTCGTCCTGCTCGTCGTCCTGGGCGGGCACCTCGCCGTCCGGCGGCCGAAGGCTGCCGCCGTCGGCTCCGTCGCGGCCGTCGCGGCCGCCTTCGTCGAGAACATCGACGTCTACCCCGGGGAGACCCTCGGCGACGCGGCCCAGTGGGCCGGGCAGTTCGCGTTGTGGTTCGCGGTCGCGTGGGTCTTCGGGGGGGTGCATCGCAAACGCCGTGAATACCTCGGAGCCTTGCACGAGCAGAGGGCGGCCCGCGCCGTCGTCACCGAGCGGCTGCGGATCGCCCGCGAACTGCACGACAGCGTCGCGCACAGCATCGGGATCATCACGGTGCTGTCGGGAGCGGCGGCGCGGGTCGTGGACACCAAGCCCGAGCAGACGCGGCAGGCGCTGACCGGCATCGAGACCACCAGCCGCCAGACGCTGCTCGAACTGCAGCGCATGCTCGGGGCGCTGCGCCGCGCCGAGCCGGACGACGCCATGCCGGAAGCCGCCCCGCTGGCGCCGGCCGGCAGCCTGGCCGACATCCCGCGGCTCGCCGAACGCACGGCCGATGCCGGGGTGCGGGTCGACGTGGCCTGGCGGGGCGAGCAGCGACTGCTGCCGCCGGAGATCGAACTGTCGGCGTTCCGGATCATCCAGGAGTCGGTGACGAACGTGGTGCGGCATTCCGGGGCGCGGACGTGCCGCGTCGCGGTCGGATACGAGCCGGAGGGAGTGACGATCGAGGTGGTGGACGACGGGGACGACGGTCCCGGCCGCGCCAGGCACCCGGAGGCGGCCGGCGGGAGCGGCTTCGGCCTGCTCGGCATGCGCGAGCGGGTGTCGCTGCTGTCCGGCCAGTTCAGCGCGGGCCGGCGTCCGGAGGGCGGATTCCGGGTGACGGCGAGGATCCCGGCATGAGCGTGCGGGTACTGCTGGTCGATGACCAGCCGCTGATGCTGGTCGGGCTCGGGATCCTGATCGGCGGCACCACCGACCTGGAGGTGGTCGGCGAGGCCGGCGACGGCCGCGAGGCGGTGCGCCTGGCGCGTGAACTGCGGCCGGACGTCGTGGTGATGGACATCCGGATGCCGGGCATGGACGGGATCGAGGCGACCCGGCAGGTGACCGCCGAGCCGGACCCGCCCAAGGTGCTGGTGCTGACGACCTTCGACGACGACGAGTACGTCTACGGCGCTCTGCGCGCCGGCGCCAGCGGATTCCTGCTCAAGAGCATGGCCCTGGACGCGATCCTGGACGCGATCCGCGTGGTGGCGGCCGGCGACGCGTTGATCGCGCCGAGCGTCACCCGACGGCTGATCGCCGACTTCGCCGGAACCTCCGCCACCCCCGCGGCCCCCGCACCGGCCCCCGAGCCCGCCGCGGACGCACGTCTCATCGCGGGGATCACCGACCGGGAGCGCGAGGTGCTGGCCCTGGTCGGACAGGGACTGTCGAACACCGAGATCGCCGAGAAGCTGGTGATCAGCGCGGCGACGGCGAAGACCCATGTCGCGCGGCTGTTCGCCAAGCTCGAAGCCCGGGACCGCGTCCACCTGGCGATCATCGCCTACGAGAACGGACTCACGCCGGGTCGACGGTAGGGCAGGGTGAGACGAACGATCGCCGACCACGAGTTCGGCAGCCCGCTTCCGGGGTCGAGGACGCGGCGGAGCTCGGCGGGCGTCAGGCGGCGCGGGTGACGGCGAGTGGGGTGAGGGAGGCGTACTCCAGCGGGGCGGAGGGATCGACGGACAGGTTCATCGGGGCGGGTTCGGCGCCGGCACGCACCAGCAGGTCGCCGATGGCGGCGATCATCGCGCCGTTGTCGGTGCACAGGCGCAGCGCCGGCACCCGCAGGGTGATTCCGGCGGCCGCGCAGCGCTGTTCGGTGAGGGCGCGGATGCGGGAGTTGGCCGCGACGCCGCCGACCACGACGAGGGTGTCGATGCCGTGGTCGGTGCAGGCGCGGACGGCCTTGCGAGTGAGGGTGTCGGCGATCGCTTCCTGGAGGGCGGCGGCCGCGTCGGGCACGTGGGGTTCGGTGCCGGCGGCGCGTCGGGCCTCGACCCAGCGGGCGGCGGCGGTCTTGAGGCCGGAGAAGGAGAAGGCGTACGGGGGGTCGTTCGGTCCGCTGAGCGGGCGCGGCAGGCGTACCGAGCGGGGGTCGCCGTCGCGGGCGGCGCGGTCGATGGCGGGCCCGCCGGGGTAGGGCAGGTGGAGGATGCGGGCGACCTTGTCGAAGCACTCGCCGGCGGCGTCGTCCAGGGTGTCGCCGAGGTGGACGATCGGGTCGCGGGCGAGGTCGCGCACGAGCAGCAGCGAGGTGTGGCCGCCGGAGACGATCAGGACGATGCAGGGGTCGGGCAGCGGCCCGCCGTCCAGGGTGGCGGCGGCGACGTGCCCGGCCAGGTGGTGGACGCCGTAGAGCGGGACGCCGAGGGTGAAGGCGTAGCCCTTGGCGGCGGCCACGCCGACCTGCAGGGCTCCGGACAGGCCCGGGCCGGCGGTGACGGCGACGGCGCCGACGTCGGCCAGGGTGAGCCCGGCGTGGTCCAGCGCCTCCTGGACGACGGGCGCCATGGCGTGGACGTGCGCGCGGGCGGCGATCTCCGGCACCACTCCGCCGTAGCGGGCGTGCTCGTCCATGGACGACGCCACCGCGTGGCCCAGTAGCACCCCGTCACGGACCAGGCCCGCGCCGGTCTCGTCGCAGGAGGACTCGATCCCCAGGACCACCGGCGATCCCACCATGTGTGCAGCTCCTTGTTGCGATAGATGTGCAACTACATGCTATGCGCAACAGAAGCTCGATGGTGCCGTCGGCGTCCCGTCCCGTCCCGTCGCGTCCCGTCGCGGACGCCGGGGTCGGGGGTCGGGGTGGCCCGCCCGTCAGCCGTCCGGAGTGGCAGCCCCGGCGGATGGGTGGGCCATGGGCCGCCCGGCAGCACGGAAGCACGGTGCCGGGCGGCCCCGACGGCGGTCTGTCAGGCCGTCGCCGTCGCCGTCGCCGTGGCGTCGTCGAGCGCCCCGGACTTCGCCTGGGCGAGCAGGTCGGCGAACTGTTCGCGGCTCATCTGGATCTGCTGGCCGAAGTCGTCGGTGATGCGCACCCGCTTGTCCGCGGGGGCGTCGCTGTCGAGGAACAGCTGCGGGCAGCCGCAGTTGCAGTTGCCGCAGAACGTGGCGATCGGGAGGTCGGGGTTTCGCATGGTTGCTGCTCTCCTCTCCTGGCCGGCCGTGAGCCGGCCTGTCGTGCCCGCCGGTCGACGAGTGCCGGTGACCGGCTCGCGGGCAGGCGTCGGACCGGTAGTCGGATGCGACGGGGCGGAAGTTCCCGCGCAGACGGATGACGTGGGTGATGTGTCGGGCTCATGTGTCGGGCTCCGTGCTCCACCGGACCTGTTCCCGGGCCGGGCCGCACTGCGGCGCGGGGGCGGCCGAAGGCGCCGGATCCACGGTCCGCGCCCGGCCCGGCCGTGGGGCTGTCATGATGGGCCGGCCATGACCGCCCAGCCCCGCACCCCGAGCTCCCGCGCCGCCGCCGTCGACGTCCGGCTGGTGCGGGCGGTCGTGCTGGCCACGGTGAGCGTTGCGCTCGCTGCCGCGGCGCACACGGCGGCGGGTGGCCGCCCGGGCACGGGATCGCTGGTTCTGGGCTGGGCACTCACGGCGCTGATCGGTGCGGCCGGGGCCGGGCGGCAACGGTCGTGTCCCACGATCACGGGGGCGTTCGCAACGGGGCAGCTGGGCCTGCACCTGCTGTTCCGGTCCGACCCGTGGGCGCGTCTGCGTGGTCGGTCGAAGCCGGTCGCCGGTTCGGGCGGGCACGTCCACCTCCACCACCCGGCGACGATGACCGGCGGCGGCGCGATGCACGCGTCGGCGCACACGGCGATGCTGGGGCACTCGCCCGCGATGCTCGCCGCGCACGGGTGTGCCGCGCTCGCGACGGGGTGGTTGCTGCACCGCGTCGAGGTCACGCTGTGGCGTCTGATGGACCTGGCGAGGGCTCTGCCGGAGTCGGCCCGCGACTGGCGGCGGCGGTGCTCCGACACGCTGGCCCGCCTGGCGGGGCGGGTCGAGCCCGTGCAGCTGCGGGCCGTCGTCCCGACAGGCCCGGTGCCGTGCGCCGACGACGTGCCGGCCGCTCCGGTGGCCCTGCGGTACAGCCGCGTCCTCCGGGGGCCTCCGCGGATGGTGGGCGCGTAGCCGAACGATCGACGGAGGGCCGCTCGGGCCCTGCCGCCGGTCCGGCGTGCGCCGACCGAGCACCATCCCACCCCCCCCGGCACGCTCCCGGCCGCCGGCATACCGCCGCACCGGTCCACGCCGTGCCCATCTCCCGGACGGAGAGACCCACCCATGCGTTCCATCGCCACCCGACGCACCGTCGCCGCGGCTGCATTCGCCACCGCGACCGTGCTGGCAACCGCGGCCCCCGCGTTCGCGCACGTGACCGTACAGCCCGGCACCGCCCCCAAGGGCGGCTACACCGCCGTCGCCTTCCGGGTGCCCGACGAGAGCGACACCGCCTCCACCACCAAGCTGGAGGTCACCCTGCCCGCCGACCATCCGGTGGCATCGGTGGCGACCGAGCCGATCCCCGGCTGGACCGCCACGGCCGAGAAGACCAAGCTGGCCAACCCGATCAAGACCGACGACGGGGACGAGATCACCGAAGCCGTCTCCAAGGTCACCTGGACCGCGGACGCCGGGACGAAGATCGCGCCCGGGCAGTTCCAGGACTTCCGGGTCTCGCTCGGCCCGCTGCCCACCGACACCGACAAGATCGTCTTCAAGGCCCTGCAGACCTACGACGACGGCAACGTGGTGCGCTGGATCGACGAGACCGTGGCCGGCCAGCCCGAGCCCCAGCACCCGGCCCCGGCGCTGACCCTCACCAAGGCCACCGCAGACGGCGACGGCGACCACCCGGCGGCCGCTCCGACGGCGGCACCCGCGGCCGCCGCCGGCTCCTCCTCGTCCGACACCACCGCCCGCACGCTGGGCGTCGTGGGCATCGTCGTCGGTGTGGCCGGCACCGCCTTCGGCGTGCTGAGCCTGCGCCGCCGCAACACCCCGCAGTCCTGACACCACCCCGGGTGGGCGCCGAACCCGGCGCCCACCCGGGAGGAGCCGAGGCTCCGGGAGGGGCCGTCAGATCGCGGACGGAACCATGCGGCTACCCGCGCAAGGCCCGACCCGCGCAAGGCCCGACCCCGGGCCGGTCCCGCCGTGGTCCGGAGCGGTCAGCGGCTGATGTGCAGGGCGCAGATGTCGTCGCGGCGGGCCTCCGGGGCGACGAGTGCCCGTACGAGTCCGTCCAGGAAGCGCGGGGTGTCGGCGTGGGCCGCGGCGGTTCGGGCCAGGCGGGCCAGGCCCTCGTCGATGGGCTCGTTCGGCCTTTCGACCAGGCCGTCCGTGTAGAGGAGCAGGTGGTCGCCGGGGAGCAGGTCAAGGGTGGCCGCCGCGTAGCGGGGCGTGGTGGTCGCGCCGAGCAGGATGCCCGCGGGGGGCGGCAGGAAGCGCGCCTCGCCCTGGCGCAGCAGCAGGGGTGGCGGGTGGCCGGCCCGCACCCAGGTCAGTCGGGAGGTGGCGGGCTGGTACACGGCCATGATCATGGTGGCCGTGTCGCAGGTCCGCTCGGTGGTGTGCAGCAGCAGCGTGTTCAGGCCGTCGAGGACGGTCGGCAGGGGCGTGCCGGTGATGGCCATGCCTTTGGCGGTGAAGCGCAGCAGGGCCATGGCGGCCACCGCGTCCAGCCCGTGGCCGGCGACGTCGCCGACGACGAACAGGGAGCTGCCGTCGGGCAGTTCGATGGCGCTGTACCAGTCGCCGCCGAGGTTGAGGCCTTCCTGGACGGGCTGGTAGGCGATGTCCACGGTGAGGTCGGCCAGGTGCAGAACCTGCTGGGGCACCGGCAGCAGGGTGTTCTGGAGACGGGCGGCCAGGTCGCGTTCGGCGGCCAGCAGGCTCTGCTGGGCGAGGGCGGTCTGCTGGTGCTCCAGCAACTGCTGTTCGGCGCGCTTGGCGGCGGTGAGGTCCTGGAAGAACCCGTGGACGCGGACGGGATGTCCCTGTGCGTCGTTCTCGGTCCCGGCGACTATCCGTACGTGCCGCGTCACCTTCCGGGGCAGGCTGATCCGGAAGGTGTGGTCGAGCGGCTCGCCGGTCTTCAGCAGGGCCTCGACCGCGCAGTCCAGCGCCGGACGGTCTTCTGCTCGCCAACTGCCGCCAAGGAAAAGGGGAGTTGCCGGGATTCGTGGGCGGAGGTGTCCGGCTCGTCACGCCTCTTGACCGGTCCGCGGCGATCCCTCACAGTGGGAGCGCTCCCACTGGTCGAGCACTGTCGTGGAACCTCCGCGGCCACCCGTCACACAGCCACGGGAGGCCGCTCGTCAGCCACATGATTCCGTTCGTCGCCGCTGGCGGCCTGCTGATCGCCCTGGCTCACCGGGCACCTCACAGGGCGTCCGCTCAGTCGAGTGGGCGCCCTGCTCGTTCCGGTCCGTGTGAGCGTGCACACGGACCGCCTCCGGATCAACCCTCCCTCGACCCCTCAGCGCCCCGGGGGGAAGCCTCCCCAGACGGACGCGGAGCCGCCCGCGGACTGGGCGTCGACGCGGTAGCCGTCGTTCGCGGAACCGCGCACGCCGGTGGCGTGGTTGTACTGGCCGGCGAACTCGTGCTGCCCGGCCGGAACGGTACGGCCCGGCTTGAGCACCCAGCGGTAGACCAGTGCGCCGCCGGTCTCCTGGACGGTGACGGTGAAGTCGTCGACGGGCAGCGTCCGCCAGTTGCCGGTGTCGCGCACGTCGCCGGTCTGCGCGACGCGCAGTTCGACGGTGAGCGAGGTGAGCGGCTGGGTGGTCCTGAGGGTGAGGTTGCTCTGGGCCCAGAAGACGGTGCTGTGCGGGTCGATCGACGCCTCCGACCACAGCGGGCCGTTCTGGGTCCGGCTGCTCGCCGACGGGGTCGGTCGCGGGCCGGTCGGCGTGCCGGTGGGCGGCGCGGTGGTCGCCGGTGCCGGGGCGGCGGGCGGGGGAGCGGAGCGCGTCGGCGTCGGCGTCGGCGTCGGTTCGACCGTAGGCGAGGGGGTGGTCGGTGCGGTGGTGACGGTGTCCGACGGCGTCGGGGTCCAGGAGCCGATGCCGGCCATGGCGAGTCCGCCGGTGGCCAGGGCGCCGGCGGCGGCGATGCAGGCGAGCGCGACCTTGGGCCATGACCGCAGGCCCGACCGTGCGCGGTGACGGACGGCGGGACCGGCCGCGCCGCGCTGCACGCGGGCCAGTATCCGTGCGCGATCGGGCTGGTGGGCCTCGGCGGCCTCGCGCAGCTGCCGGGTGATGTGCTCGTTCACCGGTTCCTCCTTCCTGCGGTCAGTTCGCCGACGGCTCGTGCGCCGAGTGCTCTCTCCAGCTCGGCCATCCCCTTCGAGGTCTGGCTCTTCACCGTACCGACCGACGTGCCCAGCGCCGCGGCTGTGTCCTTCTCCGAGAGGTCGAAGGCGTGCCGCAGCACCACGCACGCCCGCTTCCGGAACGGTAGCCGGGCGAGCGCCGCCCGGACGTCCAGCACGGCCGCCACGTCCGGTCCGTCGGTCCTCTCGGGGCTGCGGGTCCAGAACAGCAGGACCCTGCGGCGTTCGCGGACCGCGCTGCGGATCCGCTCGCGGGCCATGTTGGCGACCACCCCGCGGGCGTAGGCGAGGGGGTGGTCGGCCGCGCGGAGCCGGTCCCAGCGTTGCCACAGCGCGAGCAGGGCGTCCGCGGCGAGGTCGTCGGCCGCGTCCGCCTCGCCGGTCAGGAGGTACGCGAGACGGGCGAGTTCGGCGTAGTGGCGGTCGAAGAAGTCGTGGAATTCCGCGGAGGTGTCATCGAGGAGCATTTCCCCCGGTCGCCCTCTCCCTGCAATGTGAACGTTAACAATCGGCGTGAGCGTAGCAGTGTCCGCTTCCGGTGCGACGCGGTGCCCACCCCGGAGGGGTGCGACCGGCCGTCGACGGACGGGTGTCGCGGTCAATGCCGGGCGAACTGCACACGCGTGGGCTGGACGACGTCCGGCTTCACCGCGATCCCGTCGACGGTCAGCTGCTCCCCGTAGACGTCGGTGACCCTGATCGCCCCACCGCACCCGCCGCCGTCGGGGGAGAGGAAGTAGTTGTAGTCGGTGCGCGACAACCGTCGCCAACCGCCGCCGCTCCGGACCTCCAGCGTGGCCACCGGGTTCCGGTGCCCGATCACCTGGATCCCGCACCACCACTGGGTGGACCCGGTCTTGTACCGGACCGACACGGTGTCCGGAGCGCTGCCGGGGCTCAGCAGCGTCCAGGTGATCGGGAGCCGGCCCACCGAGAGCTCGGCGAGCTTGGCGAAGGCCTCGTGGCTCAGGTCGAGCTGCCCGGGTGCGCAGGGCAGCGGGCACTCGTTGACGATCCGCACCGTGATGCTCGCCCCGCCGGCGGCGCGGACGAGCACGTACGCCCCGCAGGCGCGGGACACCTCGTAGTCGGTGTGGTTCATCGCCGCGACCATGAGGTCGCCGGACGGGCCGAACGAGCACGCGCCGTTGCCATCGGCCGCGTCGTAGGAGGTCGCGACGCCCGGGTGGCTCGTCCCCGGCTTGATCCGACCGGCCAGGGGCGCGGCGGACGTCACCGTGCCGGCGCCGCCGGTGGCGCCGGCGGCGGCCGAGGCGGACGGGGTGGCGGTGGAGGCCGACGGCCGCGCCGTGAGGGTGGGCGTCGGTGTGGCCGACGGCGACGGGGTGGCGGTGGCCGCGGGTGAGGGGCTGCTCGCCGACGACGGCGACGGTGGGGGCGTGGCCTCGGCCGGGACACCGGTGCCGGGCGGAGCGCTCGTCCCGGTGGCCGCGACGGAGGCGCCGGCCGGTTGCGCGGCCTCGGTGCCGGGGCCGTCCCCGTTCCCCGGGAGCAGTGCGAGGGACAGGCACAGAAGCACCCCGACGGCCGCCAGTGCCAGCGGAATCCCCACGACCAGTCCTTGCCGTCGCCGTGCCCGCGGGTCGGCGTGCTTCGTTGCCCTCATGCCCATCCAGTTCGGTAGATCGAGTCGACGTTGCACCACCCAGTGGTCACCGGAGACGGAAAGGTTGCCGCCCGATCGGGAGATCTTCGACCGGCCGGACCGTGAGTCGGAGGCGGCGGGCGGACCGCCGGACCACCGGGACGGCTCGTGCGTCCGGGTGGCGGCTTTCCGGAGCGGAAGGCCCCATGCCGCTCAGGGCAACAGGATGTTAACCAGATCGGCACACGTTGCGCCCGGAACGCGTCTTTACTCTTCCCATGGGCGTGCTTTACTCGCTCTTGACGCGTCATCAGGTCGCCGGACCGGCACCGACGACGACGCGGCCCAGCGGCGTGCCGCACCCGTCGCACCCGGCGCGGACGCGCTCTTCCGCCCGGAGCA
The DNA here is from genome assembly GCF_044767225.1 of Kitasatospora sp. NPDC101447. Classification (NCBI taxonomy): domain Bacteria; kingdom Bacillati; phylum Actinomycetota; class Actinomycetes; order Kitasatosporales; family Streptomycetaceae; genus Kitasatospora; species Kitasatospora sp. NPDC101447. Next base: position 106,358 of record NZ_JBIWNL010000010.1, on the reverse strand, counting down.
CACCGTTCCGAGGCACCGCCCCGTCCATCACCCCTCCGGCCGAAGCCGCAGGGGTCACGAAGGAGGCACCAACCCCCATGGATCCGCTCATCGACCGGGCCCGGGCCTTTCCGCAGCGCGCCGGCGACACCGGCCGGGAACTCACCGGCCTCGCCGCAGGCCAGGCACCCCAGGCCCTCTTCATCACCTGCTCGGACTCCCGCGTGGTGCCCGCGCTGATCACCAACGCCGACCCCGGCGACCTCTTCGAACTCCGTACCGCGGGCAACATCGTCCCCGCCTACCGGGCCGACCGCGCCTCGGGCGAGACCGCCACCATCGAGTACGCCGTCGAGGTGCTCGGTGTCCGCGACATCGTGGTCTGCGGCCACTCGCACTGCGGCGCCGTCGGAGCCGTGGTCCGCGGGGAGGACCTCAGCGTCGTTCCCGCCGTCCGGGCCTGGTTGCGCCAGGCCGACCCGGCCGAACTCGGCGCGGACGGGGCCGACGTGTTCGACCCCACCGTCGCCGGACCGGTGCAGCGCCACGTCCTCGCCCAGCTGGACCGGCTGCGCGGCTACCCGGCCGTGGCCCGGCGGCTGCGGGAGGGCGGGATCCGGCTGCACGGTTGGTTCTACGAGATCCACACCGGGCTGGTGCTCGCCCACCGGCCCGACGCGGGCCTCTTCCTTCCGCTGTGAGGCCCCGTGGAGCCTCGCGAATTCACCGTGAAGCCACCGTGAAGCCGCCGTGAACCTGGCAGTCCCGCCGGTGAACGCTCACAAACGCTCACGCTCCCCCCGCCCCCGCTCCGGGGGCGCCGCCACCACCCGCCGGACCGACACCGTCCGCACCGCTACTCTCCCGAGGACCCGATGACCCGTCGTCCCGCCCTTCGGCTGAGCACTCTGCGCTCTGACCTCCCCGCTTCCGCCGTCGTCTTCCTGGTCGCGCTCCCACTGTGCGTGGGCGTCGCCGTCGCCTCCGGCGTGCCGGCCGAACTCGGCCTGATCACCGGCATCGTGGGCGGCGTGCTGACCGGGCTGATGCCCGGCAGCAGCCTCCAGGTGTCCGGCCCCGCCGCCGGCCTGACCGTGCTCGTCCTCGCCGCCGTCCAGGAGCACGGTCTCGCCACCCTCGGCGTCATCACCGCCACGGCCGGCCTGCTCCAACTCGCCATGGGCGCGGCCCGACTCGGCCGACTCTTCCGGGCGATATCCGTCTCCGTGGTCCAGGGGATGCTCGCCGGAATCGGCCTCGTCCTGATCGCCGGTCAGCTCTACGCCCTGGCCGACGCCAAGGGTCCGGGCGACGGCCTCGCCAAACTGGCCGGCCTCCCGGGCCTGGCCGCCGAGGTCGCCGGGAGCCCGCACGCCCTCGCCGCCGTCGCGATCGGCGCCGGTACGGTGGCGGTCCTGCTGCTCTGGGCGCGCCTGCCCGCCCGCGTCCGGGTGGTGCCCGCACCGCTCGCCGCCGTCGCCGCCGCGACGGCCGCCACCGCTCTGTTCGACCTGCCCGTCGCCCGGGTCCGGGTGGCCGGCCTCGCCGGGGTGGTCCACCTTCCCGGCGGCTCCGACCTCGCGGCGCTCGGCAGCGTCGGTGTCCTCGGTACGGCGCTCGCGTTCGCGCTGATCGCCTCGGCCGAGAGCCTGTTCAGCGCCGCGGCCGTGGACCGCCTGCACGACGGCCCGCGCACGGACTACGACCGCGAACTGCTCGCCCAGGGCGTCGGCAACACCGTCTGCGGATTCCTCGGCGCGCTCCCGATGACCGCCGTGATCGTGCGCAGCGCCGCCAATGTGCAGGCCGGCGCCCGCACCAAGGCCTCCCGGGTGCTGCACGGACTGTGGCTGCTGCTCTTCGCCGCACTGTTCCCCGCCGCGCTCTCCGCGATCCCGCTCGCGGCCCTGGCCGGCGTGCTGGTGCACGCCGGCGCCAAGTTGGTCCCGGTCCGCACGCTGCGCCCGCTCTGGCGGGCCGATCGCGGCGAGGCGGCGATCCTGACGGTCACCGCGCTGGCCGTCGTGGTGACCAACCTGCTCGAAGGCGTGCTGCTCGGCCTGCTCCTGGCGGTGCTCAAGAGCGCCTGGGACACCTCTCACCTGCACATCGCGGTCACCGATCCGGCCGACGGTGCCGTCCGGGTGACCCTGCACGGGAACGCCACCTTCCTCCGGCTGCCCCGGCTGCTGGAGACCCTGGAATCCCTGGAGGAACTGCCCGCGGACCGCCCGGTCAGGCTCGACCTCTCCGGCGTGCGCCACCTCGACCACGCGTGCCGCAGCGCCCTGGAGCTGTGGCAGGAGCGCCACAACCGCAGCGGCTGTGCCGAGTTGGTCGGGCTCCCGGCCGCGGTGGGCTGAGCGGGGGCGCGGCTCCGGCGGGTGGGCGGGCCGTCCGGCGGTCCGGACGTGCCGATTCGGCAAGGGCTGCAGAGGATGCCGGCCTACCTGCCGGTGGGGGCTCACATCGTGACCTCCAGGACGGGCGGGGCCCCGGGGCCGGGGACCCGCAGGACGCTGGAGACCGCGGAGGGGAGACGAACGGGCGGGGAACGGCACGGTGCCCACATCTCACCGTGCTGTTCCCCGCCCGCGTTCGGGGGCAGGCCGCGTCAGGAACCGGCCTTGCGCTTGTTGTAGACGTCGAAGCCGACGGCCGCGAGGAGCACCAGGCCCTTGATGACCTGCTGGTAGTCGGTGCCGACGCCGACGAGCGACATGCCGTTGTTCAGCACGCCCAGGACCAGGCCGCCGATGATCGCTCCGAGGACGGTGCCCACGCCGCCGCTGGCGGAGGCACCGCCGATGAAGGCGGCGGCGATGGCCTCCAGTTCGAAGTTGATGCCGGCCTGCGGCGTGCCGGCGTTGAGCCGTGCCGCGAAGACCAGTCCGGCGAGCGCCGCGAGGACGCCCATGTTGGTGAAGGCGAGGAAGACGACGCGCTTGCTCTTCACCCCGGACAGCTTGGCCGCGGCCTCGTTGCCGCCGATCGCGTAGGTGTGCCGCCCGATGATCGAGTTGCGCATCAGGTAGCCGAAGCCGACCAGCAGGGCGCCGAGGATCAGCAGGACGATCGGCACACCGTGGTAGCTGGCCAGCAGCAGCGTGAACACCAGCACGGCGGCCGTGATCACGGCGAGCTTGGCCAGGAACAGCCCGAGCGGGAGCACCTCCAGCCCGTACGAGGCGGTCCGGCGCCGCCCGCGCAGCTCCTGGACGACGGCGACGGCCAGCACCGCGAGGCCCAGCAGCAGGGTGAGGTTGTGGTAGTCGGTGTGCGGGCCGACCTCCGGGAGGAAGCCGCTGCTGATGCTCTGGAAGCCCTTGGGGAACGGGGCGACCGACTGGCCCTGCAGGAGGATCTGGGTGCCGCCGCGGAAGAGCAGCATGCCCGCCAGGGTGACGATGAAGGACGGGATCCCGAGGTAGGCGATCCAGAAGCCCTGCCAGGCGCCGGCGAGGGCCCCGATCACCAGTGCCACGATCAGGGCCACCGGCCAGGGCAGGTGGTGCTTGACCGTCATCACGGCGGCGGCCGCGCCGACGAAGGCCGCGAGCGATCCGACCGACAGGTCGATGTGCCCGGCGATGATGACGATCATCATGCCGATCGCCAGGATGAGGATGTAGCCGTTCTGCTGGATCAGGTTGGTGATGTTGAGCGGCTGGAGCAGGATGCCGTCCGTCCAGATCTGGAACAGCACCACGATCAGGGCCAGCGCGACCAGCATGCCGTACTGGCGCACGTTGCCGCGCAGCGCGCCGGCCAGGGCGGAGCCGATGGAGGAGCTCGGGGCGGCCTGCGGCGCCTTCGGGGACGAATCCGGGATGATCTCGGTCGGGGCCATGCCTCACACCTGCTCGTTGCTGGATGCGGTGCTCATGGTCATGAGCCGCATGAGGTTTTCCTGGGTGGCCTCGGCACGGGCGACCTCGCCGGTGATCCGGCCTTCGGCCATCGTGTAGATCCGGTCGCACAGGCCCAGGAGTTCGGGGAGTTCGGACGAGATGACGAGCACGGCCTTGCCCTGGGCGGCCAGCTCGGCGATGACGGTGTAGATCTCCGCCTTGGCGCCGACGTCGATGCCCCGGGTGGGCTCGTCGAGGATCAGCACCTCCGGTTCGGCGAAGATCCACTTGCTGAGGACGACCTTCTGCTGGTTGCCGCCGCTGAGCGTGCCGGTCCGGGTGAACACCGTCGGGGCCTTGATGTTCATGGTCCGCCGGAACGATTCGGCGACCCTGCTCTCCGCGTGCCGGTCGACCCGGCCGTACCGGGCGACCTTGCCGAGCGCGCTCAGCGAGATGTTCCGGCTGATGTCGTCGATGAGGTTCAGACCGAAGTGCTTGCGGTCCTCGGTGACGTAGGCGATGCCGTGCCCGACCGCCTCCGGCACCGTCCGGGTGCGGATCTCCCGGCCGTGCAGCCGCACCCGCCCGCCGCTCCACCGCCCGTACGAGCGGCCGAAGACGCTCATCGCGAGTTCCGTGCGGCCGGCGCCCATCAGCCCGGCGATGCCGACGATCTCGCCGCGCCGCACGTTCAGCGAGGCGCCGTCCACGACGGTGCGCTGCTGGTCGATCGGGTGCCGGACGGTCCAGTCCTCGACCTCGAAGGCGACCTCACCGATCTCGGGAGTGCGCTCGGGATAGCGGTGTTCCAGGTCCCGGCCGACCATGCCGCGGATGATCCGGTCCTCGGAGATGCCCTCCGGGCCGATCGCGATCGTCTCGATGGTCCGTCCGTCGCGCAGGATGGTCACGGAGTCGGCGACCCGGGCGATCTCGTTCAGCTTGTGCGAGATGATGATGCAGGAGATCCCCTGCGCCTTGAGTTCGAGGATCAGGTCGAGCAGCTTGCGGCTGTCCTCGTCGTTCAGCGCGGCGGTCGGCTCGTCCAGGATGAGCAGCTTGACCTTCTTGGCGAGCGCCTTGGCGATCTCGACCAGCTGCTGCTTGCCCACACCGAGGTCCGCGACCCGGGTGTGTGGGCTCTCGTCCAGGCCGACCTGGCGCAGCAGTTCGGCGGCGTGGGTGAGCGTGCGGTGCCAGCTGATGATGCCCCGGGTGGCGTGCTCGTTGCCCAGGAAGACGTTCTCGGCGACGGACAGGTACGGCACCAGGGCCAGTTCCTGGTGGATGATGACGATGCCGCGCTGCTCGCTGGCTCGGATGTCCCTGAACCGGCAGGGCTCGCCCTCGAAGAGGATCTCGCCCTCGTAACCGCCGTGCGGGTGGACGCCGCTGAGCACCTTCATCAGGGTGGACTTGCCGGCGCCGTTCTCACCGCAGATGGCGTGCACCTCACCGGCGGCGACGCTCAGGTTGACCTCGGAGAGCGCCTTGACGCCGGGGAACGACTTGCTGATCGACCGCATTTCGAGAACCGGTCCAGCCATGGTGTGCTTCCGTATCGTTCGGGGTGGTGCGGTGGGGGAGGAGGCCCCGGGCTCGGTGAGCCCGGGTTCCGCACCGCGGGTGTCGGCGCGGGGCCCGTCGACCGGGCCCCGCGGGCTACTTGAGCTGGTCCGCGGTGTACTGACCGCCGTCGACCAGGACCTTCTGGTAGTTGTCCTTGTCGACGCTGACCGGCTGGAGCAGCTGGGCCGGAACGGTCTTCGCGCCGTTGTCGTACTGGGTGGTGTCGTTGACCTCGGGCTTGCCACCGGTCAGCAGGGCGTCGCCCATCTGGACGGCGGCCTTGGCGAGCTGCCGGGTGTCCTTGTAGACGGTCTGGGTCTGCTCGCCCGCGATGATCGACTTCACCGAGGCCAGCTCGCCGTCCTGGCCCGTGACGATGGGCAGGGACTTGGCGGTGCCGTAGCCGACGGCCTTCAGCGAGGAGAGGATGCCGATCGAGATGCCGTCGTACGGCGACAGCACGGCGTCGACGTGGGCGCCGGTGTAGGCCTTGCTCAGCAGGTTGTCCATCCGGGACTGGGCGAGAGCGCCGTCCCAGCGCAGCGTGGCGACCTGGTTGAACTCGGTCTGGCCGCTCTGCACGACCAGCTTCTTCTGGTCGATGTACGGCTTGAGGACGCTCATCGCGCCGTTGAAGAAGAAGGTGGCGTTGTTGTCGTCCGGGGAGCCGGCGAACAGCTCGACGTTGAACGGGCCCTTGCCGTCCTTGAGGCCGAGCTTGTCGGCGATGTAGCCGCCCTGGAGGACGCCGACCTTGTAGTTGTCGAAGGTCGCGTAGTAGTCGACGTTCTGGGTGCCCCGGATCAGCCGGTCGTAGGAGATGACCGGGATGTGCGCGTCGGCGGCCTTCTGCAGCACGTTGGTGAGGGAGGAACCGTCGATGGCGGCGATCACCAGCAGCTTGGCGCCCTTGGTGATCATGTTCTCCACCTGGGAGACCTGGTTCTCGACCACGTTGTCGCCGTACTGCAGGTCGGTCTTGTAGCCCTTGGACTGGAACTCCTTGACCATGTTGGTGCCGTCGTTGATCCAGCGTTCCGACGACTTGGTCGGCATCGCGATGCCCACGAGCCCGCCCTTGGTGTCGCCCTTGGCCGTACCGTCGCCGGCACCGTTGGCGCTCTGGCCGCAGGCCGCCAGCGAGAGCGTCAGGCCCACCGCGACGAGGCCCGCTGAAAGCTTCCGCACAAGTTCCTCCAGTGATGATGTTCCGCGACCGGCACAGAGCGACCCAGGTCAGGCGACCGGGAGCGGTCGGGCGGGGCCGGCCGGAGCGGTTCCCGGTGCTGTGGAACGGCGGGCTGCGGTAGCTCTGGCCTGGCGTGACATGAGTGTTAACGCTCACAAGAGTGGCGTCAAGGGGCGCGGTATCACCGTTGGGTTCCAGTGTCCCGTCGGCCGGCGTGGGCGCAGCTCTCCGGCGCGGTCGAGCTCCTGGTCGGGCTCCCCGAAGTCCTGGAGGCCCGAAGCGGAGGGAATCGGCCCGCGCGGTGGCGCACCACGTGACGCCGGGGGGCTGCGGGCCTACGCGCGGGCGCTCCGCGACCGGTCGCGCCGTGGTCACGAGCCGAGCGCCCCGGTCCCGAGCCGAGCGCCCCGGTTCCGAGCCGCGCACCCCGGTCCCGCTGTGACCCCACCCCGAGCCCGAACCGAACGCGCCGAGTGGCGACCCGCTCACCATTCGCTGCCGTCGCGCGGCCGGCCGACCGGTGATCCCGGCAATCTTCCCCGTGGAGTCTTCGTGAGCGTTAACTTGGCAATGTCGGCACCTGTGAGCAGCCGGCGTTGCTGGTATGAAGGGGGGCCGCCGGTTGAACCGAGGGTGACGGATTGGTCCGGACCTGGTCGCGTACGCTGGTCCGCAGCCTGAGGAGGGAACTGCGAGTGGGAACCGATAGTGCCGGGGCGGAATCGCGCCTGCCCGTGATGGCGGACGTGGCGAAACTGGCGGGGGTGTCCCACCAGACGGTGTCCCGGGTGCTCAACGGCGCCCCGCACGTGCGGCCCGACACCCGGGACCGGGTGCTGGCGGCGATCCGGGAGCTGGACTACCGGCCCAACTCCGCCGCCCGCGCACTGGTCACCCGACGCTCGCAGACCCTCGGGGTGGTCAGCTTCGACTCCACCCTGTACGGCCCCGCGTCGATGCTGGACGGAATCGAGCGGGCCGCGCGCAGCGCCGGGTACTTCGTCAGCGTGACCAGTCTGCGCTCCCTTGACGGCCGTTCGGTCCAGGAGGCCGTCGACCGGCTGCGCGACCAGGGGGTGGAGGGCGTCGTGGTGATCGCGCCGCAGACCTCCGCCGTCAGCGCGGTGGCCCGGCTCTCCAGCTCGGTGCCGCTCGTCGCGGTCGGTTCGGGCAACCAGACGCAGCTGCCCATGGTGTCGGTGGGCAACCGTTACGGCGCCGGGGAGGCCACCAGGCACCTGCTCGACCTCGGCCACCGCACGGTGCACCACCTCGCCGGGCCGGCCAACTGGCTGGAGAGCCAGGACCGGGAGGAGGGGTGGCGGTCGACGCTGCAGGCGGCCGGTGCCCCCGTGCCCGAGGTGGAGCGCGGCGACTGGAGCGCCCGCTCGGGCTACCAGGCGGGCCTGCGGATCGCCGAACTGCGCGACGTCACCGCCGTGTTCTGTGCGAACGACCACATGGCCCTCGGCCTGCTGCGGGCCCTGCACGAGGCCGGTCGGTCGGTCCCGAACGACATCAGCGTGGTCGGCTTCGACGACATCCCGGAGGCCGCCTACTTCATCCCGCCGCTGACCACCGTGCGGCAGGACTTCGGCGAGCTCGGCCGGCGGGCCCTGGAGCTGCTCGTCGGGGAACTGGAGGGTGTCGCGCCTTCGTCGCCCCATCTGCAGATCTCCCCGGAGCTGGTGCTGCGGCGCAGCACGGGCCCGGCCGTGCGGCGCTGAACCGGTGACGGTCACCGGTACCGCTACCGGTGACCGATCCGCGGCGTCTTCGCCTCGATCGTCCGCTTTCCAGGGTTCCTGCCGTGAACCTGCCTTGACAGCACGTTTGTTAGCGCTAACACTGCATGTGAGCGTTAACAATGACGCTCCTTCCCGCTCCGTCGGCCGGGTCGCCGCCATCCCGCTTCTGTGCGTCCGGCCGACGGTCACCCGTTCCGCCCTTGATGAGGGAGAGGTAGCGGAACGAAGCCTGTCGCCGGTGCGCACCCGCCCTGCCCCGGTTGAGGAACGCACCGGCGACAGGCACCAATGCACGCCTCCCGTACGAAGGATGAGAACGTGACCGTGATCCCTGCCGCCCCCGACCCGGACCGGTACGTCGTCGGCGTCGACTTCGGCACCCTCTCCGGCCGCGCCGTGGTCGTCCGGGTGCGGGACGGCGAGGAAGTGGGCACCGCCGTCCACGACTACCCGCACGCCGTCATCGAACGCGAACTCCCCGGCACCGCCGAGGTGTTGCCGCCCGACTGGGCGCTCCAGCACCCGGCGGACTGGCGTGAGGTGCTGCGCACCGCCGTCCCCGCCGCGCTCGCCGCCGCCGGTGTCGACCCCGCCCACGTGATCGGCATCGCCACCGACTTCACCGCCTGCACCGTCCTGCCGGTGCTCGCCGACGGCACCCCGCTGGCCGAGACGGACGCCTGGGCGTCCCGCCCGCACGCCTGGCCCAAGCTCTGGAAGCACCACGCCGCCCAGCCCCAGGCCGACCGGATCAACGCTCTGGCCCACGCCCGCGCCGAGAAGTGGATCTCCCGCTACGGCGGCCGGATCTCCGCCGAGTGGCAGTACGCCAAGGCCCTCCAGGTGCTGGAGGAGGACCGGGCCGTCTACGCCGCGACCGCCCGCTGGATCGAGGCCGCCGACTGGATCGTCTGGCAGCTCACCGGCGCCGAGAGCCGCAACACCTGCACGGCCGGCTACAAGGGCATCCACCAGGACGGGAGCTACCCCAGCGAGGAGTACCTCGGGGCGCTCCACCCGGACTTCGCCGACTTCGCCCGCACCCGCCTGGATCACCCGCTCTCCCCGCTCGGCTCCCGGGTCGGCGGGCTCACCGCGCAGGCCGCGGAGTGGACCGGCCTGCCCGAGGGCACCGCGGTCGCCGCCGGCAACGTCGACGCGCACGTGGCCGCACCGGCCGCCCGGGCCGTCGACGACGGCCGACTCCTCGCCATCATGGGCACGTCCACCTGCCACGTCGTCAACGGCGCGACGCTCGCCGACGTCCCCGGCATCTGCGGCGTGGTCCAGGACGGCATCGTCACCGGCTCCTACGGCTACGAGGCCGGCCAGAGCGCCGTCGGCGACATCTTCGCCTGGTGGCTGCGCCAGGGCGTGCCCGCCGACTACCTGGCCGAGGCCGAGGCGAACGGCGAGGACCTGCACCGGCTGCTCACCCGCAAGGCCGCCGACCAACCCGTCGGCGCGCACGGACTGGTGGCGCTCGACTGGATGAACGGCAACCGCTCCACCCTTGTCGACCACCACCTGTCCGGGGTGATCGTCGGTCTCACCCTGGCGACCCGTCCGGAGGAGATCTACCGGGCCCTGCTGGAGGCCACCGCCTTCGGCACCCGCGTCATCGTCGAGGCCCTGGAACGGGGCGGCGTCCCCGTCACCGAGTTCATCGTCACCGGCGGCCTCAAGAAGAACGCCCTGCTGATGCAGATCCACGCCGACGTGCTGCGCCGCCCGGTCTCGGTCGCGGAGTCCGAGCAGGGCCCGGCCCTCGGCTCCGCCATCCATGCCGCCGTCGCCGCCGGAGCGTACCCGGACGTACGGACCGCGGCCGCCGCCATGGGCCGGGTGCACCGGGACGCCTACCGGCCGCGGCAGGCCGCCGCCGACACCTACGACCGGCTCTTCGCCGAGTACCGCGCGCTGCACGACCACTTCGGCCGGGGCACCGACAAGCTCCTGCACCGCCTGCGTGACATCCGGAACGCCGCCCTCACCACCCCGAGCGAGGCATTGTGAACGCGACCGTCGACGCCGTCCGCCGCGAGGTCAGCGACCTCCACCGGGAACTCGTCCGCTACGGCCTCGTCGTGTGGACGGCGGGCAACGTGTCCGCCCGCGTCCCGGGTGAGGACCTGCTCGTCATCAAGCCGAGCGGGGTCTCCTACGACGAGCTGACGCCGCAGAACATGATCGTCTGCGACCTGGACGGCGACGTCGTCGAGGGTGACCACGCACCCTCCTCCGACACCGCCGCGCACGCCTACGTCTACCGCCACGTGCCCGAGGTCGGCGGCGTGGTGCACACCCACTCCACCTACGCCAGCGCCTGGGCGGCGCGCGGCGAGGCCGTGCCCTGCGTCCTCACCGCGATGGCCGACGAGTTCGGCGCCGAGATCCCGGTGGGCCCCTTCGCCCTGATCGGCGACGACTCGATCGGCCGGGGCATCGTGGACACCCTCAAGGGCCACCGCTCGCCCGCCGTCCTGATGCAGAACCACGGTGTCTTCACCATCGGCAAGGACGCCAAGGCGGCGGTCAAGGCCGCCGTGATGTGCGAGGACGTGGCCCGCACCGTCCACCTCTCCCGCCAGCTGGGCGAACCGCTGCCGATCGCCCAGGCGGACATCGACAGTCTCAACTTCCGCTACCAGAACGTCTACGGCCAGCCCCAGGGCCGGTGAGGAGCCACCCCATGACCAAGCCACTCGAAGGCCGCGAGGTCTGGTTCCTGACCGGCAGCCAGGGCCTGTACGGCGAGGAGACGCTGCGGCAGGTCGCCGAGCAGTCCCAGCGGATCGCCGCAGCCCTCGACCGGGACGCCGCCGTACCGGTCGAGATCGTCTGGAAGCCCATTCTCACCGACGCGAGCGCCATCCGCCGGGTCTGCCTGGAGGCCAACTCCGCGGACGACTGCATCGGCCTGATCGCCTGGATGCACACCTTCTCCCCGGCCAAGATGTGGATCGCGGGACTCGACGCCCTGCGCAAGCCGCTGCTGCACCTCCACACCCAGGCCAACGTCGAACTCCCCTGGGACTCCATCGACATGGACTTCATGAACCTGAACCAGGCCGCCCACGGCGACCGCGAGTTCGGCTTCATCCAGTCCCGCCTCGGAGTGGCCCGCAAGACCGTCGCCGGGCACGTCAGCGACCCGACCGTGGCCGCCCGGATCGCCACCTGGTCCCGTGCCGCGGCCGGCCGCGCCGAACTGAGCGGCCTCAAGCTCGCCCGCTTCGGCGACAACATGCGCGACGTCGCCGTCACCGAGGGGGACAAGGTCGAGGCGCAGCTGCGCTTCGGCGTCTCCGTCAACACCTACGGCGTCAACGACCTGGTCGCCGCGGTGGACGCGACGGACGACGCCGACGTCACCACGCTGGCCAAGGAGTACGAGGACAGCTACCGCCTCGCGCCCGAACTGCGGGCCGGCGGGGAGCGCCACGATTCGCTGCGCTACGCCGCGCGCATCGAGCTCGGCCTGCGCGGCTTCCTGAAGCAGGGCGGCTTCAAGGCCTTCACCACCAACTTCGAGGACCTCGGCGGGCTGCGCCAGCTGCCCGGCCTGGCGGTGCAGCGGCTGATGGCCGACGGCTACGGCTTCGGCGGCGAGGGCGACTGGAAGACCGCCACCCTGCTGCGCACCCTCAAGGTGGCTTCCACCGGGCTGGCCGGAGGCACCTCCTTCATGGAGGACTACACCTACCACCTGGAGTTCGGCAGCGAGCTGATCCTCGGCGCGCACATGCTGGAGGTCTGCCCGAGCATCGCCGCCGACACCCCCTCGTGCGAGATCCACCCGCTCGGCATCGGCGGGCGCGAGGACCCGGTCCGCCTGGTCTTCGACGCCGAGCCCGGCCCCGCCGTGGTGGTCGGCCTCGCCGACCTGGGCGACCGCTTCCGGCTGGTCGCCAACGAGGTCGACGTGGTCCCCTCGCCGGAGCCGCTGCCCAACCTGCCCGTCGCCCGTGCCGTCTGGCGGCCGCGCCCGGACCTGCAGACCTCCGCCGAGGCCTGGCTGACCGCCGGCGCCCCGCACCACACCGTGCTCTCCGGCGCGCTCGGCACCGAGGAGCTCGACGACCTCGCCGAGATGCTCGGCGTCGAACTCCTGGTGATCGACGACGACACCACGATGCGCCGCTTCACCAAGGAACTGCGCTGGAACCAGGCCTACCACCGGCTGGCCCAAGGGCTGTGACCCTCGCAGTCCCCCGCGCGACGACGCCCGCCCACCCGGCGGGCGTCACCCCTTTCCCCGAACCCTGCTCCGCAGTCCCGTGCAGCCCCTTACCGCACCCCGTCGAACGGAGAGCAGCCCGTGCCCAGAGACGTCCTCGTCTCCCCCGGTGACCTGATGGTGACCCAGGAGGTCGCCGCGGCCATGCCGGACGGCCGGCGCATCACCCGCTGGACGTTCGGCTCCCGGGCCGGGGTGACGGCCGAGGTGCTCAGCCTGGGCGCCCGCCTCCAGGCCCTGAACGCGCCGGACCGGGCCGGGCGGAAGGCCAACGTGGTCCTCGCCGGCGGCAGCGTGCAGGACCTGCTCGGCCAGGCGTCGTACCTCGGCGCGACCGTCGGCCGCTACGCCAACCGGATCGCCCGCGGCGTGCTGCGACTCGGCGACGTGATGTACCGGCTGGACACCCAGCTCACCGGACACACCCTGCACGGAGGCCCGGACGGCTTCGCCACCCGCCTCTGGGACGGCGTTCCGGTCCGGGCGGACCGGCAGGTCGGCGTCCGCTTCCGCCTGCGCAGCCCCGCCGGGGACCAGGGGTTCCCGGGAACCGTCACCGCCGAGGTGACGTACCTGCTCGATTCCGACGGTGAGCTCTCGATCACCTACCAGGCCGCCACGGACGCCCCGACGGTCGTCAACCTCACCAATCACGCGTACTTCAACCTGGCCGGCGAGGGCGGCGGGACGGTGTTCGACCACCTGCTGCGCGTCGAGGCCGCCGGGTACCTCCCGGTGGACGGGGACCTGATCCCGCTCGGCCCGGTCGAGCCGGTCGCGGGCACGCCGTTCGACCTCCGCCGCGCCCGCAGGATCGCCGGGTGCGTCACCGCGGAGCACCCCCAGCTCCGGGCGGCCGGTGGCGGGTTCGACCACACCTGGGTGCTCGACGGCTGCGGGTTCCGGCGGGCCGCCGTGCTGAGCCACCCGGCGAGCGGCCGGCAGATCGAGTGCCTGACCACGGAGCCGGGCCTCCAGGTCTACACCGGCAACCACTTCGACGGCTCGCTGATCGGCCGCTCCGGCCGCCGGTACACCGCGTACGCGGGCATCGCGCTGGAGACCCAGCACTTCCCGGACTCGTCCAACCGGCCCGACTACCCCTCCACCCTGCTCCGCCCGGGCGAGAAGTACCGGTCGAGGACGGTCTACCGCTTCTCGGCGGAATAGCGGCGGAGCAGTGGCCGCCGGGAGTGAAGCGGAGGGGGAGACGGCGCGGGGCCCGGTGCTGGACCCGGTGGAGCGGGACGACGAGGCACTCGAACGGATCAGCGATACCCTGCGTCGGGCCGGGGACCTGCAGGGAGCTCCGGCCGACGATCGCTAGGAGGGGCGGCGCGTGACCGTGGTCGGCAAGGCGAAGGGCCTTCCGGGGAGCGGGCCCGCGTCGCAACAGGACATGCGACGGCGGAACCTCTCGGTCGTCCTCGGCGCGGTCGCCGCACACGGCTCGCTGCCCCGCCCGCTGTCCCGCGCGGACGTCGCCGGACGCGTCGGCCTGACCCGGGCGGCCGTCTCGTCGCTGGTCGACGAGCTGATCGGGCGGGGTGCGCTGACCGAGGCGGAGACCTCGCCCGACGGGAGGGTCGGTCGCCCCGGACGCGCGCTGTCGGTGACCGACGAGGGCCCCGCCGGCCTCGGCCTGGAGATCGGCGTCAACCACCTCGGCGCGTGCGTGGTGGACCTGCGCGGCGAGCCCCGGGTGTGGCGTCGGGTGGACGGGGTCAACGCGGGCCGGCCGGCCGGGCGGGTCCTGGCGGAGGCCGCCGCGCTGGCAGCCGAGGCGCAGGCGGAGGCCGCCGGCCTCGGCCTGCGGGTCGAGGGCCGCGTCCTGGCCGTGCCCGGGGTGGTGCCGAACGGGCCCGGCGGACTGGTCGAGCGCGCGCCCAACCTCGGCTGGCACGGCGTCCGGCTCGCCGACCACTGGCCCGACCCGGACACCGTGCCCGAACCGGAGAACGAGGCCAACCTCGGGGCGCTGGCCGAACACTGGACCGCCGAGCAGGCCGTGGACACCTTCGTCCACGTCTCCGCCGAGACCGGGATCGGCGCCGCCCTGGTCATCGACGGGCGGCTGTTCCGGGGCGCCCGCGGCTTCGCCGGCGAACTCGGCCACATCCCCATCCGGCCCGACGGCGTGGAGTGCGCCTGCGGTGCCCGCGGCTGCCTGGAGCAGTACGCGGGCGAGGCGGCCGTACTGCGCGAGGCCGGCCTCGCGCAGTACGGCGGTGCCGCCGGGGCCGGAGCGGCCCCGGCGGGCGACCCGATCGCCCTGCTGGCCGAGCGCGCGGCCGCCGGGCACGCGCCCACCCTGGCGGCGCTGGACCGCGCCGGGCAGGCGCTGGGCCTCGCCCTCGCCTCGGCCGTGGAGCTCATCGATCCGGACGGACTGGTCCTCGGCGGCGCCTACGCCGAACTCGCCGACTGGCTGCTCCCGTCCGTGCGCGCCGAGCTGGCCGCCCGGGTCACCGTGCGGCCGTGGGCCCCGGAGGCGCTGCGCCCGTCCGCGCTGGGGCGGCGCGGTCCGCTGCTGGGTGCGGCGCTGACCACGGTCCGCCGGATCATGGCGGACCCGACCCTGCTGCCGGTGGGCTGACCGGGGGACGGAGCCCGGAGTCCCGGGTGCCGGGCCCGCTTCCGGGGACGTCCACCCCCTGTCAGCCGAGGGGCGGCGCCGCCTCGCCGAGGGACGATCCGGCCTCGCCGAGGGTGTCGCGGAGCCACTGCTCGACCCCGGCGACGTGCACGGTCGCCCAGGCGTGGGCGAGTTCCGGGCGGCGGCCGGCGATGGCGTCGAAGATCGCGCGGTGCTGCAGGCGGGTGCCGGCCACCGCGCCCTCCTCGGTCAACCCGCGCCAGATCCGCGCGCGCATGGTGGGCCCGGAGAGGCCGTCGATCAGCGAGCAGAGCACGGTGTTGGCGGACCCGGCCGCGATCCTGCGGTGGAACTCCAGGTCGTTGGCGATGAGTTCCTCCAGCGACGCGTCCTCGGCCAGGCTCTCCAGCACGTCACCCAGCGCGGCGATGTCCTCCTCGGATATGACCCGGGCGGCCATCGCGGCGGCGGCGGGCTCCAGGATGCGGCGGACCTCCAGGAACTCCAGCACCGTGTCGTCCTGGTGGAAGTCGACGACGAAACCCAGGGCGTCCAGGAGGACTTCGGGCTCCAGGCTGGTCACGTACGTGCCGTCGCCCTGGCGCACGCCGAGGACCCGGATCAGGGAGAGGGCCTTGACCGCCTCCCGCAGGGAGTTGCGGGACAGGCCGAGCCGGTCGGCGAGGTCGGCCTCCTTCGGGAGCTTCGCCCCGGGGCGGAGCTCGCCGCTCACGATCATGGCCTTGATCTTCTCGATCGCCTCGTCGGTGACTGGCACAGCTACGCCTTTCCCGGTCATCTGATCGTCGCAGCATAAGGGTTCCGCCCGGCCCGGCCTCGGCGTATCCGGGAACCGCCGAGGCCGGGCCGGGCGGAGGTCACAGCTCCCACACCACGGGGAGTCCGGCCGCGGCACCGGCCGCCGAGTAGTCGTGGACGACATCGAGGAGTTCGGCCATCCGCGCCTGCCAGACGATGTTGACCGGCAGGTCCTCCAGCTCGGCGAGCAGCCGGCCGTAGTCCTCGCACTCCAGCAGGTGGAACAGCTCGGATCCGCTGCGCCAGATGGTCCAGGAGCTCACGCCGGCCGCCCTGACGGCGTCGGTGAGTTCGGCGGGCACCTCGCGGTGCGCGGCCTCGTACTCCTCGATCCGGTCCGCACGGACGCGGGTGTGCAGGGCGATCCTCATGGCTGCTCCACAGGCTCGGGGTCGGTGGCGCCGACGGTGGCGCCGGTGGTGCCGACGGTGCCGACGGTCGTGTGGAGGGTGCCGTCGGTGGTGTCGGGGGTGTCGGTGGTGTCGACGACGATGACGTGCAGGGTCCGGGGCCCGTGGACGCCCTCGACCCGGTCGAGTTCGATGTCGCTGGTCGCCGACGGGCCGGAGACGAAGGTCAGCGGCCGCCGCGGGTCGAGGCGCGCGAGCGCCGCGGGGACGTCGTCGACGATCTGCTCTGCGCGGACGACGCACAGGTGGTAGTCCGGGACGAGGGTGAGCGCGCGCCTGCCCTGGCCCGGCCCGGTGTCCAGGGCGACGGTGCCGGTGACGGCGATGCCGACGGCCGCGAGCGTGACGGCGCCGTCGAGGGCGTCCAGGGCGGAGACGTCCAGGGGCTCCCGGTGCCACTCCCAGGCCCCGGACGGCAGGGCGTCGTCCGGGAAGCCGGCGGGCACCGCCAGCCGCCCGGCACCGCGCGCGGCGAGGGCGGCGGCGATCGCCCCGGGCAGTCCGGACGGTCCGGTCCGGGTGACCGTGGCGCGGTAGTCGGCGACCCGTTCGGCGAACAGGGCCACCAGGTCCTGCCCGGGGGCGGTGTGGCCGCGCCGGTAGGAGCGGGGTACGGGCAGGTCGTCCGGGCCCTCGTCGGCGGGGACGTCGGCGAGGGCGGCCCGGATGCGGGCGAGGACGGTCTCACGGCTGCTCATCGATCGCTCTCCCTGTTCTTGCGCCACCAGGTGCGGAAGGACTCGGCGGGCGGTGCGGGGGTGTCGCGGCTGTCGGACCAGCCGCGCAGCGGTCCGGGCAGCCGGCCGATCCGCCCGCCCCGGGCGAGGGCCCGGCCGCCGAGCGAGGCCGCCTTCTGGGCGGCGGTGAACAGCGCGGGGGAGTCGAGGACGGTGGCGGCGGCCTTCATCGCCAGGGACTCCGCCGATCGTCCCCCGGCCTCGACCACTTCGGCCCGCAGGTGGACCAGCAGCTTCGGGATGTCGATCTTCACGGGACAGGCGTCGTAGCAGGCCCCGCAGAGCGTGGAGGCGAACGGAAGCGTGGCGGCGCTGCTCCTCGTGTCACTGCCGACGCCGACGAGCTGCGGGGTGAGGACGGCGCCGATCGGCCCGGGGTAGACCGAGCCGTAGGCGTGCCCGCCGGTGCGCTCGTACACCGGGCAGACGTTGAGGCAGGCGGAGCAGCGGATGCAGGCGAGGGCCTGGCGGCCGACGGTGTCGGCGAGGGTGTCGGTGCGGCCGTTGTCGAGCAGGACGAGGTGGAAGTCCTGCGGTCCGTCGCCGTCGGTCACCCCGGTCCAGGCGGAGGTGTAGGGGTTCATCCGTTCGCCGGTGGAGGAGCGGGGGAGCAGTTGGAGGAACACCTCCAGGTCGGCCCAGGTGGGGAGGACCTTCTCGATGCCCATGACGGTGATCAGGGTCTGCGGGAGGGTGAGGCACATCCTTCCGTTGCCTTCGGACTCGACGACCATGACCGTGCCGGTGTCGGCGACGGCGAAGTTGGCACCGGACACGGCCACCTTGGCGGTGAGGAACTTCTCCCGCAGGTGCAGCCGGGCCGCCTCGGCCAGTGCCTTGGGGTCGTCGCTGAGGCCGTCGGGTGCGGGGCGGCCCCAGGTGCCCATCTCGGCGGCGAACAGGTCGCGGATCTCGCCGCGGTTGCGGTGGATCGCGGGCACGAGGATGTGCGAGGGCCGGTCGTCGCCGAGCTGCACGATCAGCTCGGCGAGGTCGGTCTCGTACGCGGTGATGCCGGCTTCGGCCAGGTGCTCGTTGAGGCCGATCTCCTGGGTGGCCATCGACTTGACCTTGACCACCTCACGCTCGCCGGTGGCTCGGACCAGCTCGGTGACGATCCGGTTGGCCTCCGCCGCGTCCGCCGCCCAGTGCACGGTTCCGCCGGCGGCGGTGACCGTCTCCTCCAGTCGCAGCAGATGGTGGTCGAGGTGGCGCAGGGTCCGGGTCTTGACGGCGTCGGCGGCGGCGCGCAGCTCCTCCCAGTCGTCCAGCTCGGAGGCCGCGGCGAGGCGCTTGTCGCGGATGACGGTCGTCGCCCGCTTCAGGTTGGCCCGCAACCGGGTGTCCCCGAGGGCTTCCCGGGCGGCGTCCGGGAAGGACGGCGAGCCCAGCCACACCACGCCGCGGTCACCCGGGGTGGTCGCGGGCACCTTTCCGGTCATGGGCGTCCCCCTTCGGTCGTGGCCAGGATCTCGGCCAGGTGCATGGTCCGCACCGGGGCGGCCTGCCGGGACAGGCCGCCACCGATGTGCATCAGGCAGGAGTTGTCGACCGTGCACAGGACGTCGGCCCCGGTCTCCAGGACGGCGTCGACCTTGTCGAGGAGCATCGCGCCCGAGGTCGCGGCGTTCTTGACGGCGAAGGTGCCGCCGAATCCGCAGCACGAGTCGGCGGCCGGGAGTTCGACCAGGTCGAGGCCCTCGACCGCGCGCAGCAGCCGCTGCGGCCGGTCGCCGAGGCGCAGCCCGCGCAGCGAGTGGCAGGTCGGATGGTAGGTGACCCGGTGCGGGAAGCGCGCACCGACGTCCGTGACGCCGAGGACGTCGGTCAGGAACTCGGTGAACTCGTGGACCCGGGGCGCCAGTTCGGCGACCTGTCGACGCAGCTCCGGGGGGCTGTACTGCTCGGCGAGGGCGGGGTGGTGCTCCCGGACCAGCCCGGCACAGGACGCGGACGGCGTGACGACCGCGTCGTACTCGCCGAAGGCGCGCGCGAACCGGGCGATCAGCGGGACGGCGTCCGCGCGGTAGCCGGTGTTGACGTGCATCTGCCCGCAGCAGGTCTGGTCCTGCGGGAACTCCACGGTGTGGCCGAGCCGTTCGAGGACGCTCACCACGGCCCGGCCGGTGCCGGGGAACAGGGTGTCGTTGAAGCAGGTGATGAACAGCGCGACGCGCATCAGGGTGCCTCCTGCGGGGTCGGGACGTCCGGTGGGAGCAGATCGCGGTCCTTCAGTTCCGCCCACAGCTCGTCGGGGACCGGGTGCCGGAGCATGGCGGCGGCGTCCCGGGCCTCGCCGGCGTTGCGGGTGCCGACCAGCACGCTCACCACGGCGGGGTGCCCGAACGGGAAGCGCAGCGCCGCGGCGCGCAGCGGCACCCCGTGCTTCTCGCAGACGGCCTTGAGGTCCAGCGCGCGGGCGATCAGCTCCGCGGGTGCGGCGGCGTAGTCGAAGGTGGCCCCGGGGCGCGGGTCGGCGAGCAGGCCGGAGTTGAAGACGCCGCCGATGACGACGCCGACGCCGCGTTCGGCGGCCAGCGGCAGCAGCTCGGTGAGCCCTCGCTGGTCGAGCAGGCTGTAGCGGCCCGCGAGCAGGACGGCGTCGAGGTCGGTCTCGCGGACGAAGCGGGTGAGGAGCTCGGCCTGGTTCATCCCGACGCCGATCGCGCCCACCATGCCCTCGGCGCGCAGCCGGGCCAGTTCCGGGTACGCCTCGGCGAGTGCCTGTTCCGCGTGGTCGTCCGGGTCGTGCAGGTAGACGACGTCGATCCGGTCCAGGCCGAGGCGCTCCAGGCTGTCCTCGATCGAGCGGCGGATGCCCACGGCGCTGAAGTCCCAGACCTGGTGCCGGGTGGCGGGGACGGCGAACCCGTGGGCGAGGTCGTCGCCCGCCGGCTCCGGTGCCGGGCGCAGCAGCCGGCCGACCTTGGTGGACAGGACGTACTGGTCCCTGGGCCGGCCGCGCAGGGCGCGGCCGAGCCGCCGCTCGGACAGGCCCAGGCCGTAGTGCGGGGCGGTGTCGAAGTACCGTACGCCGCACTCCCAGGCGGCGGCGACGGCCTGCTCGGCGTCGGCGTCGGTCACCGGGGTGAAGAGGTTCCCGATGCCCGCCGCGCCGAAGGCGAGCTCGCCGACCGCGACCCCGCTGCGCCCGAGGGTCCGGAGGGGCGCGGTCACGGCCGGGGCTCCGGACGCAGCCGCAGCCCCGCCATCCCGCCGTCGACCTGCAGCGCGGTGCCGGTGGTGCTGCCGGCCGAGGGGGAGGCCAGGTAGGCGATGGCGGCGGCGACCTCCTGGGCGGTGACGAGGCGTCCGTGCGGCTGGCGGCCGCTCAGCGCCGCACGTTCGGCGGCCGGGTCGTCGGTGGCGTCCAGCAGCCGTCCCACCCAGGGGGTGTCCACGGTGCCGGGGTTGACGCAGTTGACCCGGATGCCCTCGCGGACGTGGTCGGCGGCCATCGCCCGGGTGAGTGCCAGGACGGCGCCCTTGGTCGCCGAGTAGAGCGCGCGCTGGGGGAGGCCTGCGGTGGCGGCGATGGAGCAGGTGTTGACCACCGAGGCGCGCCGGGAGCGGCGCAGGTGCGGCAGGGCGGCGCGGGTGGTGCGGACGACGCCGAGCAGGTTGACGTCGAGGACGCGGTGCCACTGCTCGTCGGAGTTGTCCGCGACGGTGCCGACCGCGCCGATGCCCGCGTTGTTGACCAGGATGTCGATTCCGCCGAGGGTGCGGGCCGTCGCCGCGACGGTGGTCCGTACGGAGGTGTCGTCGGTGACGTCGACGGCGAAGCCCAGCAGCGGCTCCGGCACCGTTCCGGGGTGCAGGTCGAGGACGGCGACCCGCGCGCCGCGTTCGGCGAGCAGGGACGCGGTGGCGAGGCCGATGCCGGAGGCGCCACCGGTGACGAGTGCCGTCAGTCCGTCGAGTTCCGCGGTCGTCATGCGCCCGCCTCCTGGTTCGGCGTCGGTTCCGCGGCCCAGAAGGAGCCGTGCGGGTAGTGGTAGGTGTCCAGTGAATCCTGGTGCATGGCGGCCGAGAAACCGGGGAGGGTGGGCGCGCGGTAGTGGCCGTCGGCGATCACCACCGGGTCGAGGAAGTGCTCGTGGAGGTGGTCGACGAACTCGATGACGCGGTCCTCGGTGGTGCCCGTGAGGGCGACGAAGTCGAACATGGACAGGTGCTGGACGAGCTCGCACAGGCCCACGCCGCCGGCGTGCGGGCAGACCGGGACGCCGAACTTCGCGGCGAGCAGCAGGATCGCGAGGTTCTCGTTGACGCCGCCGACCCGGGCCGAGTCCAGCTGGAGGACGTCGATGGCACCGGCCTGGAGCAGCTGCTTGAAGACGACGCGGTTCTGCGCGTGTTCGCCGGTGGCGACCTTCACCGGGCTGACCCCGCGCCGGATGGTGGCGTGCCCGAGCACGTCGTCGTAGCCCAGCCAGCCGGGGGAGGTGGTGTAGGCGGGGTAGCCCCGGCGGAGCAGTTCGGCGGTGCGTTCGGCGGCGCCGGCCTTCCCGCGGCGCAGCAGCTCCAGCGCCTCCGCCGGGTCGAGGGCGTCGGCGATGTAGCGGAAGTCGATCTGGGAGACGAGCCACTCGGGCTCGGCGTCGGCGAGAAGCTGCCAGAGCGGCTTGCCCTCCCGCTTGGCCGCGAGGTCCCAGACCGCGTTGACGACGGCCCCGATGGCCATGTGCATCACGCCCTTCTCCGGTCCCAGCCAGCGTAGTTGGCTGTCGCCGATCAGGTCGTGGTAGAGCGAGCCGGGGTCGGCGCACAGGTCGGCGACCGGGCGTCCGAGGACGTGCGGGCGGAGCGCGTCGACGGCGGCCACCTGGACGTCGTTGCCGCGCCCGATGGTGAAGGTGAAGCCGTGGCCCTCGGGGCCGTCGTGGGAGGTCCGCAGGACGACGTAGGCGGCGGAGTAGTCGGGGTCGGGGTTCATCGCGTCGGACCCGGGGTTCATCGCGTCGGACCCGTCCAGCTCCCGCGAGGTGGGGAAGCGGATGTCGAAGGTGTCGACGGCGGTGATCCGTGCTGCGGTTGCGGACACGGGGCTGCCTTTCACGCGTTGCGGAGGGTCTGGCGCTGGGCGCCGAGGCCGTCGATGGACAGTTCCACGGTGTCGCCCTCGCGCAGGTAGGGGGTGCCGGGCAGGCCCAGGGCCACGCCGGCCGGGGTGCCGGTGTTGATGACGTCGCCGGGGCGCAGCACCATGTACCGGCTCAGGTACCGGACCAGGTACGCGACGTCGAAGACCATGTTCCGGGTGCTGCCGTCCTGGCGCGTCTCGCCGTTGACGGCCAGGCGCAGTCCCAGGTCCTGCGGGTCGCCCACCTCGTCCGGGGTCACCAGCCAGGGGCCGAGCGGGTTGAAGCTCTCGCAGGACTTGCCGAGGTCCCACTGGGCGGAGAACTCCAGCTGGAACTCCCGCTCGGAGACGTCGTTGCTGATCGCGTAGCCCGCGATGCAGTCCTTCGCGGCGTCCGGGCCGGCGAGGTAGCGGGCCTCGCGGCCGATGACGACGGCGAGCCCCGGACCGCTACCGTCCGTCGGGCGGGGGAGGGATCGTGGCGGTGCCGGGCGCCGGTTCCGGCCAGACCAGCAGCACCGGGCAGGGCGCGTGGTCGACGACGAAACGGGTCGCGGGGCCGAGGCTGTGCGGTCCGAGGCGGGTGCGGTCGCCGTCGCGGGCGAGGACGAGCAACGCCGCGCCCTCGGTGGCCGCGACGACCTCGCGCTCGACCCGTCCGGTCCGCTCCACCCGGGCGCAGGACCGTCCGAGCCGCTCGGCGGCGGCGTCGAGGAGTTCCCGGGCGGAGGCCGCCGCCAGGGTCTCCACCCGGGTGCCGGGGTCGCGCTCGCGGTGGCCGCGACCGAGCAGCCCGGCGAACGCGCCGTGCGCGACGCCGGGGACCTCCTGGCCGCTGACGTGGAGCAGGACGATCTCCGCCTCCCGGGGTGCGTGGGCGCGGGCGGCGTCCACGCAGGCGGGCCAGGTGCCTTCGGTGATCCAGACGACGACGGTCACGCGGTCAGCCTCCGATGATGTGCAGGGACCCCCACAGTGCCACCACGGCCGTCACCAGGGCAGCGGGCACGACGAGCAGTCCGAGCCGGGTGAACTCGCCCAGGCCGACCTCGGTTTCGTGCTCGCGCACGATGCGCCGCCACAGCAGCGTGGCCAGCGAGCCGGCGTAGGTGAGGTTGGGGCCGATGTTGACCCCGAGCAGCACCGCCAGCACCGCCCCGGCGCCGGACGGCACGGCCAGCGGGAGCAGGACGAGGGTGGCGGGCAGGTTGTTGATGACGTTCGCGAGCACCGCGGCCAGCGCCGCGGTGCCCAGCAGCGCGGGCAGCGAGGTGCCGTGGGGCACGAGGTGCCCGAGCGCGGAGGCCAGCCCGTTGTCGACCACGGCCCGGACCACGATGCCGAGCGCCAGGACGAAGGCCAGGAACGGTATGGCGGCCGAGCGCACGATCGCCACCGGGGTGGAGCGCCGCCGGACCAGGGCCCGGACGGCGAGCACCAGCGCGCCGGCCAGCGCCGCCCAGGCCGGATCGACGCCGACGATCGAGGTCAGGACGAATCCGGCGAGCGTGCAGGCGACGGTGACCAGCGCGAACAGCGGCATCTCCGGCGCCTCCGCCTCGCCCGCGGCCGGGGCGCCCGCGTCGAGATCGGCGGCGAAGAACCGGCGCAGCACCACGTACTCGACGGCGATGGCCGCCAGCCACGGCAGCGCCATGAGCGCGGCGAACCGGGTGAAGCTCAGCCCGCTGGCGGCGAAGGCCAGCAGGTTGGTGAGGTTGGAGACCGGCAGCAGCAGCGAGGCGGTGTTCGACAGGTGGGTGCAGGCGTACAGGTGCGGTTTGGGGCGCGCGCCGAGCCGGGCCGCGGTGACGAACACCACCGGCGTCAGCAGCACCACGGTGGCGTCCAGGCTGAGCACCGCCGTGACCACCGAGGCGACCACGAACACCTGCACCAGCAGCCGCCGCGGACTCCCGGCCGACGTCCGGGCCATCCACGCCCCGCAGGCACGGAACAGGCCCTCGTCGTCGCACAGTTGAGCCAGCACCAGCACGGCTGCCAGGAACCCGATCACCGGCCCGAGCCGCTGCGCCTCGGCCACCGCGTGGTCCCAGGAGATCGCGCCCGTGGCGATCGCCAGCCCGGCCGCCGGGACCGCGACCACCGCCTCCGGCCAGCCCCACGGCCGTACCACCGCGCAGACGAGTACCAGCACCAGCAGGCCGACGGACAGCGCTTCCGCGGATGACGTACTCAGGGTCTTGCTCCTCGCAGGTGACGGTGACCACCCACCGATCCGGAAACACGCAGGTGAGCCGGTAGGAATGTACCGGCTGGCCGCCGCACCGCCGGTGTCGGCGCGGGGGCTCGGTGCGCGCCTCGCCGGGTGGCGGGCGGGCCGATCGCGCCATCGGCCCGGCGCCCGGTGCGTGGGATTCCGATGGCGCGGCGCGCACCCGGACCTCTGGACTTACTAGGACGTCCAACTATATGGTCGACGGCAGGTCCGCGGTGTCAGGGAAGCCGGTGTGAGTCCGGCACGGTCCCGCCACTGTGACCGGGGAGTCCGTCCTCGCAGGAGACGGCCACTGGCAGCCAGCCGGGAAGGCCTGAGGGCGTGCGGTGATCCGGGAGTCAGGATACCGGCCGCGGGTGATCCGTGTTTTCCACGAGGATGGAGACGACACGCATGACTCCGGGCTGCTCCCGTTCCGCTGCTCCTGGTGGTCCCGTGCCGATGGCCGTCGGGGCTCACCTGCCCTGACGGTCCGTCAACCACCGCACGCCGGGGCGGCGCACGACCGTGCGCCCCGCCGTCCGGCGGCGGCCTCCATTCCTCCTCTCCCGACCTGTTGAGAGAAGGAACCGATGGTCCGTGAACTGACCCACTTCGTCGCCGGGAAGCGCACACCCGGGACGTCCGGTCGCTTCGGCGACGTGTACGACCCCAACACCGGCCGGGTGCAGGCCCGGGTGCCGCTCGCCGACCGCGCCGAGGTCGAGGCGGTGATCGCCGACGCTGCGCAGGCCCAGCCCGCGTGGGCGGCCTGGAACCCGCAGCGCCGGGCCCGCGTCCTGCTGCGCTTCCTGCAGCTCGTCGAGCAGGAGAAGGAGGAGTTGGCCCGGCTGCTGTCCGCCGAGCACGGCAAGACCGTCGCCGACGCCCACGGCGACCTCCAACGCGGCCTGGAGGTCGTGGAGTTCGCCGCCGGGATCCCGCACCTGCTGAAGGGCGAGTTCAGCGACAACGCCGGCACCGGCATCGACGTCTACTCGATGCGCCAGCCGCTCGGCGTCGTCGCGGGCATCACGCCGTTCAACTTCCCCGCGATGATCCCGCTGTGGAAGGCCGCGCCCGCGCTGGCCTGCGGCAACTCCTTCGTCCTCAAGCCCTCCGAGCGTGACCCGTCGGTGCCGCTGCGGCTGGCCGAGCTGTTCCTGGAGGCCGGGCTGCCGCCGGGCGTGTTCAACGTGGTCAACGGCGGCAAGGAGGCCGTGGACACCCTGCTGGAGGACCCGCGGGTCGAGGCACTGGGCTTCGTCGGCTCGACCCCGATCGCCCAGTACGTCTACGCGACCGCGGCTGCGCACGGCAAGCGCGCGCAGTGCTTCGGCGGCGCCAAGAACCACATGATCGTGATGCCCGACGCGGACCTCGACCAGGCCGCCGACGCGCTGATCGGCGCCGGCTACGGCTCGGCCGGCGAGCGCTGCATGGCCATCTCCGTCGCCGTCCCGGTCGGCGAGGAGACCGCGGACGCCCTGGTGGCGAAGCTGGTCGAGCGGATCGCCGCGCTCAAGGTCGGCCGCTCGGACGACCCGGCGGCGGACTTCGGCCCGCTGGTGGGCCGCGACGCCCTGGAGCGGGTCCGCGGCTACCTGGACCTCGGGGTCGAGGAGGGCGCCGAACTCGTCGTCGACGGACGGGACTTCCGCCTGGAGGGGCACGAGGACGGCTACTTCCTCGGCGCCTCGCTGTTCGACCGCGTCACCCCGGAGATGCGGATCCACCGCGAGGAGATCTTTGGCCCGGTCCTCACCGTCGTGCGCGCCGCCGACTACGAGGAGGCGCTGCGCCTGCCCAGCGAGCACGAGTTCGGCAACGGCGTGGCCATCTACACCCGGGACGGGGACACGGCGCGGGACTTCGCCCGCCGGGTGAACACCGGCATGGTCGGCGTCAACGTGCCCATCCCGGTGCCGATCGCCTACCACACCTTCGGCGGCTGGAAGCGCTCCGGCTTCGGCGACCTCAACCAGCACGGCCCGGACTCGATCCGCTTCTACACCCGCACCCGCACCGTCACCTCGCGCTGGCCCTCCGGGGTCAAGGAGGGCGCGAGCTTCACCATGCCGACGATGGGATGAGCGCCGTGCACGATCTCACTGAGGACCAGCGCGCCATCGCGGAGACGACCCGGGCCTTCGCCGACGAGTACCTGGCACCGAACGCCGTCGAGTGGGACCAGGCCAAGCACTTCCCCGTGGACGTGCTGCGCAAGGCGGCGGACGTCGGTCTGGCCGGCGTCTACGTGCGCGAGGACGCCGGCGGTTCCGAACTCTCCCGCCTGGAGGGGGCGGTGGCCTTCGAGGCGCTGGCGACCGGCTGCCCGTCGATCGCCGCCTACCTGTCCATCCACAACATGGTCGGCTGGATGATCGACCGCTACGGCAGCACCGGGCAGCGCTCCCGCTGGCTGCCCGGCCTCTGCACCGCCGAGCACCTGGGCAGCTACTGCCTGACCGAGCCCGGCGCCGGCTCCGACGCGGCGGCGATCGCTACCCGGGCCGTCCGGGACGGCGACCACTGGGTGCTGGACGGCGTCAAGCAGTTCATCTCCGGGGCAGGCGACTCCCGGATCTACGTGGTGATGGCCCGCACCGGTGGACCGGGGGCCGACGGGGTCTCCGCGTTCGTCGTCGAGCGGGACGACCCCGGCGTCTCGTTCGGGCCGAACGAGCGGAAGATGGGCTGGAACGCCCAGCCCACCCGGCAGGTCGTGCTGGACGGTGTCCGGCTGCCCGCCGACCGTCTGCTCGGCGCCGAGGGCGAGGGCTTCCGGATCGCCATGAGCGGGCTGAACGGCGGCCGGCTCGGCATCGCGGCCTGCTCGCTCGGCGGCGCGCAGGAGGCGCTGGAGCGCGCCACCCGCTACCTGGCGGACCGTGCGGCGTTCGGCGCCCGGCTGCTGCACGCCCAGGCCCTGCAGTTCCGACTGGCCGACATGGCAACGGAGTTGGAGGCGGCCCGGGCACTGGTGTGGCGGGCGGCCGGCGCGCTGGACCGGGGCGATCCCCGGGCGCCGCAGCTGTGCGCGATGGCCAAGCGCTACGCCACCGACACCGGCTTCGACGTCGCCAACCAGGCCCTCCAGCTGCACGGCGGCTACGGCTACCTGGCCGAGTACGGCATCGAGAAGATCGTCCGCGACCTGCGGGTGCACCAGATCCTGGAAGGAACCAACGAGATCATGCGCGTCATCGTCGCCCGCGGCCTGACCGGAGCCGCGTGATGGCCGGCCACGACCTCGACGAGGTCATCCTCCAGCGCGAGGGCCGGACCGGACTCATCGTCCTCAACCGGCCGGCGGCCCTGAACGCCCTCACCCACACCATGGTGCTGCGCATCGCGGAGGCCCTGGACACCTGGGAGCAGGACGACCGGGTCGAGTCCGTCGTCATCACGGGGGCCGGGGACCGCGCGTTCTGCGCCGGCGGCGACATCGTCGCCATCCACCGGGCCGCCACCGGCGGGGACCCGGGCGCGGTCGAGGAGTTCTGGCGCGACGAGTACCGCCTCAACGCCCGGATCGCCCGCTACTCCAAGCCCTACGTGGCCGTGATGGACGGCATCGTCATGGGTGGCGGCGTCGGCGTCTCCGCCCACGGCAGCGTGCGGATCGTCACGGAGACCACCCGCATCGCCATGCCCGAGGCCGGCATCGGCTTCGTCCCTGACGTGGGCGGCACCTACCTGCTCGCCCTGGCGCCCGGCGAGCTGGGCACCCACCTCGCCCTCACCGCCGGATCGGTGGGAGCGGCGGACGCGCTGCTCTGCGGGCTCGCCGACCACTTCCTGCCCTCCGAGCGGGTGCCGGCGCTGCTCGACGACCTTGCCGGGCTGCCCGTGCACGACGCCCTGGAGCGGCACGTCGAACCCGCGCCGACCGGTGCGCTGGAGGGGCAGCGCGCCTGGATCGACGCCTGCTACGCGGCCGGTACCGTCGAGGAGATCCTCGACCGGCTGCGGGACAGCGGTGAACCCGAGGCGAAGAAGGCCGTCGACCGGATCACCGCCAACTCCCCGACCGCGGTGAAGGCGACGCTGGCGGCCCTGCGCCGGGCCCGGGCCCTCGGCCCGCTGGAGGCGGTGCTCGACCAGGAGTACCGCACCTCGTGTGCGGCGCTCGCCACGCCGGACCTCGCCGAGGGCATCAGGGCGCAGGTCATCGACAAGGACCGCTCGCCGCGGTGGAGCCCGGCCACCCTGGGCGCCGTCGAACCCGCGGCCGTGGCCCGCTACTTCGCCCCGCGCGGCGAACGCGAACTCGGCCTCGCCGCCACCACCACATCCCTGGAGCGCTGGTGACCCACAGCATCGGATTCATCGGACTGGGCAACATGGGCGGCCCGATGGCCGCCAACCTCGTCAAGGCCGGGCACCGGGTGGCCGGTTACGACCTCTCGGCCGAGGCCCGGGACCTGGCCGCGGCGCAGGGAGTGATGATCGCGGTCTCCGCCGCCGAGGCGGTCGGCGAGGCCGACGTGGTGCTGACCATGCTGCCGACCGGACGCCATGTCCTCGACTCCTACGGCGAGTTGACCGAGGCGGCCTCGGGTGCGCTGTTCATCGACTGCTCCACCATCGCCGTCGGGGACGCCCGGGTCGCCGCCGACCTGGCCCGCACGGCCGGCCACCGGGCCGTCGACGCGCCCGTGTCCGGCGGTGTGCCCGGTGCCGAGGCCGCGAGCCTCACCTTCATGGTCGGCGCGGAGGACGTCGACTTCGCCGAGGCGGAGCCGCTGCTGGCCGCGATGGGCCGCAGGGTCGTGCACTGCGGCCCCTCCGGTGCCGGGCAGGCCGCGAAGATCTGCAACAACATGATCCTCGGCGTCTCGATGATCGCGGTCAGCGAGGCCTTCGTGCTCGGGGAGAGCCTCGGGCTCAGCCATCAGGCCCTGTTCGAGGTGGCCTCCACCTCCTCCGGACAGTGCTGGGCGCTCACCTCCAACTGTCCCGTCCCCGGCCCGGTGCCGGGCAGCCCCGCCAACCGCGACTACGCCGGCGGATTCGCCGCCGCCCTGATGGCCAAGGACCTCGGACTCGCGGCCGCCGCGGCCGCCGCCTGCGACGTACCGGCCGAACTGGGCGGCAGGGCATCGGAGGTGTACGCCGCGTTCGCCGAAGGGGCGGGCGCCGGGCTGGACTTCTCCGCCATCATCACCACCCTCCGGAAGGACACCGCATGACGTTCGAGACGATCCTGGTCGAGCGCAAGGGCCGGGTGGGGCTGATCACGCTCGACCGCCCGAAGGCGCTCAACGCGCTCAACACCCAGCTGATGGCCGAAGTCGTCGCCGCGGCCACGGAGTTCGACCGGGACAGGGAGATCGGCTGTCTGGTGGTCACCGGCTCGGAGAAGGCCTTCGCGGCCGGCGCAGACATCAAGGAGATGCAGTCCCTGGAGTTCGTCGACGCCTACCTCGGCGACTGGTTCGCCGCCTGGGACCGCTTCGCCGCGCTGCGCAAGCCGGTCGTCGCGGCGGTGGCCGGGTACGCGCTGGGCGGCGGCTGCGAGCTGGCGATGATGTGCGACGTCCTGCTGGCCGCGGACACCGCCAAGTTCGGGCAGCCGGAGATCAAGCTCGGTGTGATCCCCGGCATCGGCGGCTCGCAGCGGCTCACCCGGGCCGTCGGCAAGGCCAAGGCGATGGAGCTGTGCCTGACCGGCCGGATGATGGGCGCCGAGGAGGCCGAACGGGCCGGCCTGGTCTCCCGGATCGTCCCCGCCGACCAGCTGCAGACGGAGGCCCTGGCCACCGCCGAGACCATCGCGGCGATGTCCGCTCCGGCGGCGGTCATGCTCAAGGAGAGCGTCAACCGCTCGTACGAGACCACCCTCGCCGAGGGCGTCCGCTTCGAGCGTCGGCTCTTCCACGCCACCTTCGCCACGGCGGACCAGAAGGAGGGCATGGCGGCCTTCGCCGAGAAGCGCCCGCCGATGTTCGGCAACCGCTGACGTTCGGCGACCGCTGACGTTCGGCGACCGCTGAGTTCGGCAACCGCTGACGGGCCGGCCCGGTGCGCCGCCCCCTCCACGGGGCGGCGCACCGCCGGTCAGCTCCCGGCCCGCCGGAGCAGGTAGGTGTCCATGATCCAGCCCTTGCGCTCGCGGGCCTGCTCGCGCAGCTCGCGGATCCTCGGGGCGGCCTCGGCGAGCGGGCCGGCGACGAGGATCTCGTCGGGGGTGCCGAGGTAGGCGCCGTACCGGATCTCCAACCCCTCGGGGTCGATCCCGGCGAAGGCGGCCCGGCCGTCGAGCATCACCACCACGTCGTCCACGCCCTCGGGGAAACCCTCGGCCAGACGGCGGCCGGTGGTGATCTGCACCGGGCGGCCGACCCGGGTCAGTGTGGTGCGGTGGCGGGCGGCGAGCGCCGAGACGCTGCTGATGCCCGGGACCACCTCGAAGTCGAACCCGACGGTGCCGCGGGCCAGGACGTCGTCCACGACGGCGATGACGCTGTCGTACAGGCTCGGGTCGCCCCAGACCAGGAAGGCGCCGGTCTCGTCCTCGCCGAGGTGCTCGGCGAGGAGCCGTTCGACCAGGTCGGCGCGGCGGACGCGCCAGTCGTCGACGGCGGCCGCGTACGCGGGGGTGCCGCGGTCCCGTTCCGCGTCCGGCGCCTCGGCCACACGGTGCCCGGCCCGGCCGTGCTCGGCGAGGATCCGGCGACGCAGCCGGATCAGGTCCTGCCGTTCCTCGCTCTTGTCGAGGATGAAGAAGACGTCCGTGCGGGCGAGTGCCTTGACCGCCTGCAGGGTGAGGTGATCGGGGTCGCCCGCGCCGATACCGATGACGAAGATGTGCCGCATGGGAGGCATTCTGCCGTCCGAACCGCTTCGATCTCGTCCGGCCGACGGGGGCGGCGCCGGGTCTCACCATGCGGACACGTTGCGTGAATTCCGCGTGGGTTCGGGTTCCTTGCCCCTAAGCTGGCCGGGCAGCTGGTTCGCCCTGTCCGCCAGGCGGGGCGTCGTAAGAGGGAACCCGGTGACGCCGTTTGATCGGCCAGTCCGGGACTGCCCCGCAGCGGTGAGTGGGAACGACCGCCGTCATACGCACTGGGCCCGGGACGGGTCTGGGAAGCGACGGCCAGTAGGAGTCCGCCCTCGACAGGGTGGGCGCGCCCGCGAGTCCGAAGACCTGCCACTGCCCGCCCGCGGAGGATCCGCGCGCGGACATCCGGTGACCTCGTGGGCGGGTCGGCGACCATACCAGGCAGATCAGGCCCGTACGTCCGTGCGGCCACTGCCCGGTCCGTCATCCCTTCGCGCCCCTGCGGTCTCCGGATCCCTGAGGAGACAGACTCGCGAAGGAGAGTCCCTTGACCACGAAGTCCGCAGCCGCGGCAACCCTCGCCACCGCGTACGGCTACCCCCGCCAGGGCCGGGGCCGGGAGCTGAAGAAGGCGATCGAGGGCTACTGGAAGGGCGCGGTCACCGCCGAGGCGCTGCTGGCGACGGCCGCCGACCTGCGCCGGGGGAACTGGCAGCAGCTCGCCGACTCCGGCATCGAGGAAGTCCCGACCGGTGACTTCTCGCTCTACGACCACGTGCTGGACACCACCGTCGCCGTCGGCACGATCCCCGCCCGCCACCGGGCCGCGGTCGAGGCCGACCCGCTGGACGGCTACTTCGCCATGGCGCGCGGCACGCAGGACGTCGCGCCACTGGAGATGACCAAGTGGTTCGACACCAACTACCACTACCTGGTACCGGAGTTGGGCCCCGACACGGCCTTCGCGGCGAACCCGGCCAAGTCGGTGGGCGAGCTCGGCGAGGCCCTCGCGCTCGGTCACACCGCCCGGCCGGTGCTGGTCGGGCCGATCACGTACCTGCTGCTCGCCAAGCCCGCGCCCGGTGTCGCCGAGGACTTCCAGCCGCTGACCCTGCTGGACCGGCTGCTGCCGGTCTACGCCGAGCTGCTCGCGGCCCTGAAGGCGGCCGGCGCCGAGTGGGTCCAGCTGGACGAGCCCGCCCTGGTGCAGGACCGCACCCCGGCCGAGCTCAACGCCGCCGCCCGCGCCTACCGGGACCTCGGCGCCCTCGCCGACCGGCCCAAGCTGCTGGTCGCAAGCTACTTCGACCGCCTCGGCGACGCCCTGCCGGTCCTGGCGAAGGCCCCGGTCGAGGGCCTGGCGCTGGACTTCACCGGACCGGCCGCGGCCAACCTCGCCGACCTCGCCGCCGTCGGCGGGCTGCCCGGCAGGCGACTGGTCGCCGGTGTGATCGACGGGCGCAACATCTGGATCAACGACCTGGGGAAGTCGCTCGCCACCCTGGCGACCCTGTTCGGCCTCGCCGACCGGGTCGACGTCGCGCCCTCCTGCTCACTGCTGCACGTGCCGATCGACGCCACGCTCGAACGCGACATCGACCCGCAGATCGCCCGCTGGCTCGCGTTCGCCAAGCAGAAGGCCGCCGAGGCCGCGCTGCTCGCCCGCGGCCTGCGCGAGGGCACCGGCGCGATCACCGCCGAACTCGCCGCCAACCGCGCCGACCTGGCCTCCCGCGCCACCTCACCGATCACCCGCGACCCCGCCGTCCGCGCCCGCGCCGCCGCCGTCACCGCGGCGGACGCCCGCCGCGCCCAGCCCTACCCCGTACGGGCCCAGGCCCAGCGCGCCCGGCTCAGGCTGCCGCTGCTGCCGACCACCACCATCGGCTCCTTCCCGCAGACCACCGAACTGCGCGTCGCCCGCGCCGACCTGACGGCGGGCCGGATCGACACGGCCGCCTACCGGGAACGGATGGAGGCCGAGGTCCGCGACGTCATCGCCTACCAGGAGAAAGCCGGCCTCGACGTCCTGGTGCACGGCGAGCCCGAACGCAACGACATGGTCCAGTACTTCGCCGAACAGCTCACCGGCTACCTGGCCACCCGGCACGGCTGGGTCCAGTCCTACGGCACCCGCTACGTCCGCCCGCCGGTCCTCGCCGGGGACATCTCCCGCCCGCACCCGATGACGGTGGACTGGTTCGGCTACGCGCAGGACCTCACCGACCGCCCGGTCAAGGGCATGCTCACCGGCCCGGTCACCATGCTCGCCTGGTCCTTCGTCCGCGACGACCAGCCGCTCGCCGACACCGCCCGCCAGGTCGCCCTCGCCCTGCGCGACGAGGTCACCGACCTGGAGGCCACCGGCGCCGCCGTCGTCCAGGTCGACGAGCCGGCCCTGCGCGAGACCCTGCCGCTGCGCGCCGCCGACCGCCCGGCCTACCTGGACTGGGCCACCGAGGCCTTCCGGCTGGCCACCTCGGGCGTCCGCGCGGACACCCAGGTCCACACCCACATGTGCTACGCCGAGTTCGGCGCGATCATGAAGGCGATCGACGACCTCGACGCGGACGTCATCTCCCTGGAGGCGACCCGCTCGCACATGGAGGTCGCCGGGGAGCTGGCCGAGGCCGGCTACCCGCGCGAGGTCGGCCCCGGCGTCTGGGACATCCACTCCCCGCGCGTCCCGAGCACCGAGGAAGCGGTCTCGCTGCTCCGGGCCGGCCTCGCCGCGATCCCGGCCGAGCGCCTCTGGGTCAACCCCGACTGCGGCCTGAAGACCCGCGGCTGGCCGGAGACCCGCGCCTCCCTGGACAGCCTGGTCGCCGCCGCCCGCCGCCTGCGCGAGGAACTCGCCGACTGACCGTCCCCCGAAGGGAGTCGTCGGCTGAGCGGCCGGTGGTTCGCGGCCCCGGCGGACCTTCCGTCGGGGCCGCCCGGCGCGCACTCCCGTGGGCCCGGGGCCGGTCAGCGGGCGCCGGTGACGCTGCCGTCCTCGGCTGCGGCTCGCGGCCTGTGGGCGACGAAGGTCAACCGTCCCCCCACCCCGATGGTCAGGTTCTCGAAGCCCAGCGTCTGCAATCGCGTCAGGAAGGACGACGGCTCCACCGGGTTGTACGTGTCGCCCTCGTGGAAGTGGTGCAGCCCGTCGCCGGCCAGGCTGTCCGAGCCCACCAGCACCCCGCCCGGGCGCAGCACGCGCAGGACCTCGGCGAGCAGCCTGTCCTGCAGGGCCCGGGTGGGGACGTGGTGCAGCATCGTGAAGCAGGCCACCGAGTCGAAGGCCGCGTCGGCGAAGGGCAACGCGGTGGCGTCGCCGTGCCGGACCTCGACGTTGGTGCCGGCGAAGCGGGCCGCCAGCGCCTCGGCGGCGGGCTGTTCGTACTCGACGGCGACGAGCCGCTCGACGCGGTGCCGCAGCCAGTCGGTGGCGGCGCCCGGACCGGGGCCGATCTCCAGCATCACCGTGCCCAACTCGGCTCCGGCCGTCACCGTGGGCAACACCGTGGTCTGCAACGTCCGGGCCCATTCGGGGCTGGTGCACACTCGTGCGTGGTTGAGGTTCATGTCCAAGAGGCTAGGAAGGGCGCGGGTGGGCCACCAGCGCGTACGCTTCCAGATCATGTCGTCAAACGGACAACCCCGTCCCGGTCCGCCGGGCACCGTGGCCGAGGCGGCCGGCGCGATCGTGGTGCGCTCCTACGACCTCGCGCCGGGCAGTCGGTTCGGCACCCACTGGCACGACACCCACCAGGTCGTCTGGGCCCGCAACGGCGTGCTGACCGTGTCGACCGAGGACGGTGAGTGGATCCTGCCGCCGACCCGGGCGCTGTGGATCCCGGCCGGCACCGCGCACCAGACCGCCGCGCTGGCCGGCACCGCCATGCGCAGCCTGAACATCACCCGGGGCCCCGGGCTGCCCGGCTGGTCGGTGCCGCAGCCGGTGGCGGTGGACCAGCTGGTCGCCGGCCTGATCGACCACCTGGCCCGGCCCGCTCTCGACCCGCCGCGCCGGCTCCGGGCCCAGGCCGTCCTGATCGACAACCTGGCCCCGGTCCCCGCCCGTTCGATCGAGGTGCTGATGCCCGTCGATCCCAGGGCCCTCGACGTCGCCCGCGCCCTGGTCGCCGACCCGGCGGACCCACGGACCCTCGCCCAGTGGGGGCACCACGTCGGCGCCGGCGCACGGACCCTGGCCCGAGCCTTCGCCGCCGACACCGGCATCACCTTCGCCCGCTGGCGCACCGCCGTCCGGCTGCGCGCGGCCCTCGGCCACCTCGCCCACGGGGAGCCCGTCAGCAGGGTCGCCGGCCGGGTGGGCTACGCGACGCCCAGCGCCTTCGTGGCCGCCTTCGTCCGGGAGACCGGCCTCACCCCCGGCAGCTACTTCCGCGGCGGCCCGGCGGCGGACTGAGGGACCCGGGCCGGGACGGTACGGAGCCCCGGAGCAGTGCGCGGTCGGCGCGAACTCCGGGGCTGCGGGCGGGTGGTGCGTTCCCCCGGGCCGCGAACGGGTGGCTGTGAACGGCTGACCGCGAACGGCTGACCGCGAACGGCTGACCGCGAACGGGCGGCCGCGAACGGGTGGCCGCGAACGGGCGGCCGTGCCCGGGTCAGGCCGGCCGGTGGACGTGGAACCCCCGCCCGCTCTTGCGGCCGAGCAGGCCGGCCTCGACCATCCGGGAGAGCAGCGGCGGCGGCGCGTACAGCGGCTCCTTGTACTCCTCGTACATCGACCGGGCGATCGCCTCGACGGTGTCCAGGCCGATCAGGTCGGCGAGTCGAAGCGGGCCCATGGGGTGGGCGCAGCCGTGGACCATGCCGGCGTCGATGTCCTCGGGGTCGGCGTGGCCGGCCTCGGCCATCCGGATCGCGGACAGCAGGTAGGGCACCAGCAGGGCGTTGACGACGAAGCCGGCCCGGTCCCGGGAACGGACGACGCGCTTGCCGAGGACGTTCGTCGCGAAGGCCTCCACCCGGCCGACGACGGCGGGGTCGGTGTGCAGCGAGGCGACCAGTTCGACCAGCGGCATCACCGGTGCGGGGTTGAAGAAGTGCAGGCCGAGGACGTGCGAGGCACGCCCGGTGGCGATGCCGAGGCGGGTGACCGGGATCGCCGAGGTGTTGGTGGCCAGGACGGCGTCCTCGGCGACGAGCACCTTGTCCAGCGTGGTGAGCACCTCGGTCTTGACCCGTTCGTCCTCGACCACGGCCTCGACGACGAGCTGACGGTCGGCCAGCGCCTCCAGGTCGTCGGCGAACAGCAGGTGCGCCCAGGCGTCGGTGCGCTGCTGCTCGCCGATCCGGCCGCGGTCCACGGCGCGGTGCAGGGAGCGGTCGATCCGGCTGCGGGCGGCGCGCAGGGCGGCCCGGCCGCTCTCGCAGACGACGGTGTCGAGCCCGGCGCGGGCGAAGACCTCGGCGATGCCGGAGCCCATCTGCCCGGCCCCGACGACGGCCACACGGCGGATGTCGTTCATGAGCGTGCCCCTTCAGAGCGGATGCGGGTCGCCACGGGTCAGGCCACCGGGACGGTCGTGTGCACGAGGTGGCGGGCGTAGGCCTCGGTGGTCAGGAAGGCGGGCAGGTCCGCGCCGAGCGCGGTCTCCTCCAGGATCCGCACCGCGTCGTCCACCAGCACCGGATCGACGCCGTCCGCGAGCAGGGCTGCCCGCTCGCGGTCGATCAGGCGCCGCACCGTGTCCGGAGTGACGAGCGAGCCGCCGGTGAGCCGGGTGCAGTGGTGCTGCCACTGCCAGATCTGACAGCGGGAGATCTCGGCGGTGGCGACGTCCTCCATCAGCCCGAAGACGGCGACGGCGCCGGAGCCGTCCAGCCAGGCGACCAGGTAGCGCAGGGCGACGGCGACGTTGGCGCGCAGGCCCTGCTCGGTCGGCAGGCCGGCGGTCAGACGGTGGACGCCGAGCAGGTCGGCGGCGGTGACCTCGACGTCTTCGCGGGTACGGTCGAGCTGGTTCGGGTGGTCCCCGAGGACGGCGTCGAAGGCGGTGCGGCAGGTGGCCACCAGGCCGGGGTGGGCGACCCAGGAACCGTCGAAGCCGTCGCCGGCCTCGCGTTCCTTGTCGGCGCGGACCTTCGTCAGCGCGACGGCGTTGGCCTCCGGGTCGCGCTGCGGGATCGCGGCGGCCATGCCGCCGATGGCGTGGGCGCCCCGGCGGTGGCAGGTGCGCACCAGCAGGTCGGTGTAGGCGCGCATGAACGGCTGCGTCATGGTGAGGGTGGCGCGGTCGGGCAGGACGAAGCGCGGGCCGTGCTGGGCGAAGTTCTTGATCAGGCTGAACAGGTAGTCCCAGCGGCCCGCGTTGAGGCCCGCCGCGTGCTCGCGCAGCTCGTAGAGGATCTCGTCCATCTCGAAGGCGGCGGTGATGGTCTCGATGAGGACGGTGGCGCGGATCGTGCCGTGCGGGATGCCCAACTCGGCCTGGGCGAAGGTGAAGACCTCGTTCCAGAGCCGCGCCTCGTGGTGGCTCTCCAGCTTGGGCAGGTAGAAGTAGGCGCCGGAACCGGCCGCGATCTGGGGCCGGCCGCAGTGGAAGAGGTAGAGGCCGAAGTCGACCAGGGCGCCGACGGCCGGGCGGCCGTCGATCAGCAGGTGCTGCTCGTCCAGGTGCCAGCCGCGGGGGCGGACCACGATGGTGGCCGGGTCGTCCCCGACGTAGTAGCGCCTGCCGTCCGGGGTGGTGTCGTCGATCCGGCGGTCGATCGCGTCCAGCAGGTTGAGCTGGCCGGAGACCAGGTTGTGCCAGGTGGGGGAGGTGGCGTCCTCGAAGTCCGCGAGCCACACCTTCGCACCGGAGTTGAGGGCGTTGACGGTCATCCGGCGCTCGGGCGGCCCGGTGATCTCCACCCGGCGGTCGTGCAGGCCGGGACCGGCGCCGGCCACCCGCCAGGTGCGGTCCTCCCGGACGGCGCGGGTCTCCGGGAGGAAGTCCAGGGTGGCGCCGGCGGCCAACGCGGCGGCACGGCGGCCGCGTTCGGCGAGCAGCTCGGCGCGGCGGTCCGCGAACCGGTCGTGCAGGCGGGCGAGGAAGGCGAGCGCCTCGGGGGTGAGGATCTCGTCGAATCGGTCCTCGTGCGCTCCGAGGACCTCGATGCGGCTGGGCTGGCTCATCCGGCTCTCCAGGGGGCGGGCGGAAGGCGCCCTGGGCCTCGTCCCTCAACGAGGCCCAGGGCGGCGGGGTGGACGGCGGCTCGTCCCCAACGAGGCCGCCGGGGTGGCTCAGTGACCGTTCGGGCGTCCGGGGTGGCTCAGTGACGCTCCGGGCCGCCCGGGGTGGCTCAGTGGAACTGCTCGGCCTCGGTGGAGCCGGTGAGCGCCAGGGTCTCGGCGTTCGGGTTGACGGCGGTGGAGACCAGGTCGAAGTACCCGGTGCCGACCTCGCGCTGGTGCTTCACCGCGGTGTAGCCGTCCGGCACGGCCGCGAACTCGGCCTCCTGCAGGTCGACGTAGGCGGTCATGCCGTGCTCGGCGTAGCCGTGGGCGAGCTGGAACATCGAGTGGTTGAGCGCGTGGAAGCCGGCCAGCGTGATGAACTGGAAGCGGTAGCCCATGGCGCCCAGCTCCCGCTGGAACTTGGCGATCTGGTCGTCGTCCAGCGCGGCCTTCCAGTTGAAGGACGGCGAGCAGTTGTAGGCCAGCATCTTGTCCGGGTACTCAGCCTTGAGCGCCTCGGCGAACTCGCGGGCCTGCGCGAGGTCCGGGGTGCCGGTCTCCACCCAGATCAGGTCCGCGTACGGGGCGAAGGCCAGGCCGCGGGAGATCACCGGCGCCATGCCGGGCTCGACCCGGTAGAAGCCCTCGGCGGTGCGCTCACCGGTGCAGAAGCGGGCGTCGCGCTCGTCGACGTCGGTGGTCAGCAGGTTGGCGGCGAGCGCGTCGGTGCGGGCCACGATCAGGGTCGGCACGTCGGCGATGTCGGCTGCCAGGCGCGCCGAGTTGAGGGTGCGGATGTGCTGGGCGGTGGGGACGAGCACCTTGCCGCCGAGGTGGCCGCACTTCTTCTCGGAGGCGAGCTGGTCCTCGTAGTGGATGCCCGCCGCGCCGGCCGCGATCATGCCCTTGGTGAGCTCGAAGGCGTTCAGCGGGCCGCCGAAGCCGGCCTCGGCGTCGGCGACGATCGGCACCAGCCAGTCCGGGCCGTCGTTGCCCTCCGCCGCATCGATCCCGTCCGCCCGCAGCAGCGCGTTGTTGATCCTGCGCACCACCTGCGGCACCGAGTTGGCGGGGTAGAGGCTCTGGTCGGGGTAGGTCTGACCGGCCTGGTTGGCGTCGGCCGCGACCTGCCAGCCGGACAGGTAGATCGCCTGCAGTCCGGCCTTCACCATCTGCACGGCCTGCCCGCCGGTGAGCGCACCGAGGGCGTGGATGTAGTCCTGCTCGTGCAGTTGGGTCCACAGGCGCTCGGCGCCGCGCCGGGCCAGGGTGTGCTCCTCGCGCACCGTGCCGGACAGCCGCACCACGTCGGCCGCCGTGTACGTGCGCTCGACGCCCGCCCACCGCGGGTCGGAGGCCCACCGCGCGGCGAGCTCCGCCGCCTGCTGCTCCTGCTGCTGCCGAACCGACTGAGTCATGGGTCTGCTCCCCGAGGGTGCTGGTTTGCGAAGGGTGTGACGCACCTCACCGCAAGGGCGAGTGGGCGGCCGGACGGTGCCGGGCTGCGGTGGGTGCACCGCGGGACGTGGATGCCCGGACAGCCCACCGGACCGCGACCGACCTGGTGTTTCACTGCTGTCCTGCGCACCTCCCGGCCGCACCACCGACTCTGGCAGCCTGTCGGGCCCGCCGTCACCGGTGGACCGGTGCCAACTTCTGCGAACGATCATCAGCGAATCTGCGAAGGTTGCGACGATCCGGCCCCCGCCCCGGCGGCTAGGCTGCCCCCACCGCATCCGCCCGGGGCGCGCACCGTGGAGGGAGCCACATGGGGAAGGCCTTCGCCGGCGCCAGGCTGCGCCGCCTGCGCGAGGAACGCGGCCTCAGTCAGGCCGCCCTCGCCCGGCTGATCGACCTCTCGCCCAGCTACCTCAACCAGCTGGAGCACGACGCCCGCCCGCTCACCGTCCCCGTCCTGCTGCGCCTCACCGAGGCCTTCGGAATCGAGGCCGGCTACTTCGCCCCGCCGGACAGCGCCCGGCTCACCGCCGAACTGCGGGACACGCTCGGCGAGGAGATCACCGCCGGACGCGTCACCGCCGGCGACCTCGACGAGCTGGCCGGCCGACTGCCCGCCGTGGCACGGCTGTTGACGGATCTCGCCCGCGGCCGCCGGGACACGGCCGAACAGCTCGCCGTCCTCGCCGGGGACCGCGGCGCCGAGGCCGACGCCCGCACCCCGCACGAACAGGTCCGGGAGTTCTTCTACAGCCGCCGCAACTACGTCCACGAACTCGACACCGCCGCCGAGGAGTTGGCGAACTCCATCGAGCTGAGGCGCGGCGGGGTCAGGGAGGCGCTGACCGAACGGCTCGCCACCACGCACCGGGTCCGGATCGCCACCGGGGGCGGACAACTGCACCGGTACGACGAGCGGACCCGGACCCTGCACCTGTCGGACCGGCTGCGCCCCGGCCAGCGGGCCTTCCGGATGGCGACCCAGCTCGGCTACCTGGAACACGACTCCCTGCTGTCCGAACTCGCCGTCCAGGACAGCCCGGAGGGCTCCACCGCGTTCTCCCTCACCCGGATCGGGCTGGCCAACTACTTCGCCGCCGCCCTCGTCCTGCCGTACACCGCCTTCCACGCCCAGGCGGAGGCGGCGCGTTACGACATCGAGCACCTCGCCGACCACTTCGGCGTCGGCTACGAGACCGTATGCCACCGCCTCAGCACCCTCCAGCGCTCAGGCCTGCGCGGCGTGCCGTTCTCCTTCGTCCGCGTCGACCGGGCCGGCAACGTCTCCAAGCGGCAGTCCGCCACGCCCTTCCACTTCTCCCGCACCGGCGGCACCTGCCCGCTGTGGAACGTCTACGACGCCTTCGCCTCGCCGGGCCGGGTCCACGTCCAGGTCGCCGCCATGCCTGACGGCCGCCGCTACCTCTGGACCGCCCGCGCCGTCACCCGCTCACCCGGCGGCTGGGGCCGCCCCGGCAAGACCTTCGCCATCGGCCTCGGCTGCGAGATCCGCCACGCCGGACGGCTGGTGTACTCGGCCGGCCTCGACCTCGGCGACGAGAGCGCGGCCACCCCGATCGGCCTCGGCTGCAAGGTCTGCGAACGTCCCGCCTGCCCGCAGCGCTCCGCCCCGGCCATCGGCCGCCCGCTGGCCGTCGACGAGCGCACCAGCACCTTCGTCCCCTACGCCGCGGTACCCGACCCCCGGAGCTGACGGCCGGAAACGGCGGCTCCGTCCTCGTCCCGGGAACGCCGGAGGCCGGTCGGGGCGACGTGGTGTCGTCTCGACCGGCCTCCGGTGTGGTGACGGGTGCGTGCCTCAGTGTGCGGAGGCGGCGGTCTCCGGGGCGCTCCCCGGCGTTGCGACGGCGGTGGTGGCCGCGGTCGCGGTGGCGGGCTTCGGGTTGAGGAGTCGTTCGGCGAGGTGGCCGAAGAGCAGTCCGAAGGAGGTCCAGAGGGTGAGCTGGATGGCGAGTGCGGCGAGGCGGAACTGCCAGAGGAGGGTGGCCGAGAAGTCCTCGGGGACCTCGTTGATGGCGGGCAGGAAGGCGTAGGCGAGGCCGACGGCCACGGCGAAGCCGAGGACGGCGACGACGGTGGCGTACCACGTGCCCAGGCGCGGCGCGAGGCGCTTGCCGACGATCACCGCGGCGACCGCCAGCAGCACGCTGAGCGCCATCATCAGGAAGTACAGCGTGGTGCGCTTGCCGATGGTCTCCGGGTCGCCCACCGACGGCGGGTTGGCCGGGTACTTGAGGAACGGCACGACGTAGACCGCGACCAGTGCGACGCCGGACAGCAGGGCCGCCGTGGCGCGCGGGGAGAAGCGGCCGATGCGGCCGAGGGCGAAGCAGTAGGCGAGGGCGGCGATGCCGCCGAGGGCGACGCCGTAGAGGAGGACGCCGGTGGCCAGGCCTGCGGTGGACTGCAGGGAGCGGCTGACGATCTCCATCTCGGGTGCGCCGGGGGCGGCGTGGGCGTCCTCGTAGGCGATGGCTGCGTCCACACGGGGTTCGCCGAGCAGGTAGGCGACGATGAGGGCGAGCACGCCGGCGGCGAGGCCGGCGAGCATGCCGCGGACGAGCAGGGATCTGACGTTCACGGAGTTCACTGGTCTGTTTCCCCTGTTTTCCTGGTCAGTGGCAGGGGAAGCCGAGCAGGTGGCGGCCGTCGTGGACCCACTCGTGGACGTCTTCGCCGGAGATGAGGGAGGTGGCGCCCTGCTCGGCGCCGACGAAGTAGATCAGGGTCATCAGCAGGATGCCGAAGAACACGGCCCAGGGCAGGATGGCCTTGACGGAGATGGGGGTGACCGCCGGAGCGGTGGCGGCGGGGGCGATGGGGTGAGCCATGGCCGACCTCCTTCTGGGAACACGCGTCCCGTTCGGTGGAGCACGGACGACGGAGGCGGGTCTGACTCGCCGGGCCGAGGCGGGGGCCAGGGCTACGGCTTCACAGTGGCGCGACCGTGCCGGGTTCTCACCGGCTTCCGCGCACCGTCGTCTTCAGTTGTCGCAGGGACGGTACCGTGTCGCGAACGTCCGGCCAAGGGGCTTGACAGGGGGCTCACGGGCGCGCACCCGGCGCGTCGGACGGCGGGAGCACCGGTACGCACACGCGCGAAGGCCCAGTTCGGGGCAGGGAGGGGGACGGGTGACCGTCCGCGTGATCTTCATCGCACCGTCGATCGGAGCCGAACTGCGGGAGGCGAGATTCGGCAACGAGGCCCCGCCGGAGGAGGCCGGCTTGGCCGCCGCCCGCGCGGCAGCCGCTGCGCTGCCCCCGGCGGCCCGTTCCTTCACCTCGCCCTCGGCGCGCTGCCGGCTGACCGCGGAGGCCCTCGGCCTCGCCGCCGTGCCGGCCGCGTCGCTGGCGGACCTGGACGTGGCCGACTGGCGCGGGCACCGGCTGGAGGACGTCGCGGCCCGGGACCCGCAGGCGGTGTCGCGCTGGCTGACCGACCCGGAGGCGGCCCCGCACGGCGGGGAGTCGGTCACGGCGCTGTGCGCACGGGTGGGCGGCTGGCTGG
This sequence comes from Kitasatospora sp. NPDC101447, assembly GCF_044767225.1. Lineage (NCBI taxonomy): Bacteria > Bacillati > Actinomycetota > Actinomycetes > Kitasatosporales > Streptomycetaceae > Kitasatospora > Kitasatospora sp. NPDC101447. The sequence goes on along the minus strand of NZ_JBIWNL010000010.1, from coordinate 62,965 downwards.
ACGGGCTGGCCGGGGACGGCGGGCGCGTCCTGGCGGTGGCCGAACCCGCGGTCGTCCGGGCCGCGGTGGTACGGGCGCTCTACCTGCCACCGACGGCGTTCTGGCGCCTCGACGTCCGACCGCTGTCGGCCACCGAGCTGTCCGGCCGCGCAGGCCGCTGGAACCTGCTCTGCGGGACGGCTCTGATGCCGGTGTGAGGGTGCCGTCGTGAGGGTGCCGTCGGTGAGCGGGAACCAGTCGATCGGCTGTGGGCTACAGCGGCAGCTCGACCACCACGGGCCGGTGGTCCGAGACCGGCGTCCTCGGAGCCCGCGCCGGCTGTGACCGGTGCGGCCCGAGCCCGGTGGCGAGCACGTGGTCGAGCTGCACCAGGGGGCGGTGCGACGGGAAGGTGCGGACGCGGGCAAGGCGGCGCCAGCCCGGCCGGGCCGGCAGGCCGGCGGTCTGCGGCGGTGGAGTCGCGCGCGGCGGGGGAGTCGCGGGCTTCGACGGAGCGAGGAACTCGGCCGCGCCGAGGGTGGCCGCGGGGATCGCGCCGGGGATGTTGAAGTCGCCCAGCAGCACGTGCGGCCGGGGCAGGCCGGCGATCCAGCGGTGTACGGCGAGGAGTTGGCGGAGGTTCCACCCCGGGACGAACGACAGGTGCAGCGCCACCGCGGTGAACGGGCCGCGCCGGCCCTGCAGGACGGCGGCCAGTGCCACGCGCGGATGGTCGCGGATCACCGTGAGGCCCGCGCGTCCGGACACCGGCAGGGGCACGGCGACGGGCGGTGCGCCGAACCGCCGGGCCCGCCAGTCCAGGACGGGCAGCCGGGACAGCAGCGCGATGCCGTGCGAGGGGACTTCGCCGTCCTGCCCGGCGTCCTTCGGCCCGTACACCCGCAGCCCCGGTTCGGACCGGTCGGGGGCCCAGGTCCGCCCCGGCCCGGACCGGGCGTGGAACGCCGAGGCGTAGCGCCAGTCCGCGGCGCCGGTCGCCTCGGCGATCGCGCGCGCCTGGTCCACCCGGCCCGACCGCTCCTGGAAGCGGTCGAGTTCCTGCAGCGCCAGCACGTCGGCGTCCAGGGAGACGACGGCGTCGACAAGCGGGTGTACGCCGGCGGTGTCGGAGGCCGGCCCAGGCGGGCGGCCGTCGTCCGGGAGTTGCTGCCCGTGCAGGACGTTGAAGGTCGCGAGGCGCACCAGCGCGGAGCCGATCATGGAGGGACGCTACCAACAGCGCCCCGGGGCCGGAGCGTTGGAGGGTCCCGGCGGCCCGCCCGGCGGGGACGGACCGTACGACGAAGCTCCCGGCCGTCGGCGGTGGTCACGGTCGTGACCCGCCGACGGCCGGGAGCTTTCAGCACGCGGTCAGCAGGGGAAGGTGCCGCTGTAGAGGGCGTGTCCGGAGGAGGAGGTCCCGGAGCCGAAGCCGTAGATGCCGTCGTCGCTCCAGACGGCCTCGCGGAAGCCGTTGACGCAGGTGGACGTCGGCGCGATCGCGAAGCCCTCCAGGTTGTCGACCGGCATGACGGCCGGGTTCGTGTAGGTCACGTCCGGGACGATCGCGCCGGCGGCGTCGACCTTCATGAAGGTGTGCGTCTCGCCGCAGGTGTTGTCGCAGGTCGCGACGAGGCGCTGGGTGCCGGCGTCGAAGGTCACGTCCATGACGGAGACCTTGCCGGTGGCGATCGTGCCGAAGGTGGTGAACGTGCCGTCGGAGTTCAGGCCGTACACGTGCAGGCTGCCGTCCCACTCCAGACCGGCGAAGTACAGGCCCGCCCCGTGCAGCGGGTAGTTCGCCGGGTTGTAGGCGGAGCCGGTGAGCGGGTCGACCCAGCCGTTCGCGGTCAGCCAGCTGTCCGGCACGTAGCCGACGCCCTCGAAGCCCAGGTTGGCGTCGTCCTTGCTGCCGGTGTTCAGCTGCGGGAACTGCGAGGTCATGTCCCACTGGTGGACCGGGGTGAGGGTCGAGCCGGTCGCGGCCGGGTCGAACTCCATGATCGTGTCCTTGGGGACGGTGTTGTTGCTGTTGTCGCGCTCGGAGGTCACGTAGAGGTGGCCGTTGGGGCCGACCGTCAGGCCCTCGGAGTCCGGCTGGCCGGAGCCGCCCGCGAAGCGGATCTGCTTGCCGGTCACGCTCCAGGAGGCGTCCGGGATCCACTTGCCGTTGCTCTTGACCAGCTTGAACAGCCAGTTCTTGTTCTTGGCCGCCCACAGCACGGACGGGTTGGCCGGGTCGAAGGCCAGGCCGCTGACGTCACGGCCCTCGGGGCCGGTGGACGTGGTGAACGCGCAGACGTTGTCGGCGATCGTGACGTCCAGCCCGCCCGGCCACGCCAGGGTGCCCGCCGGGGTGGAGCCCGTACCGGAGGGCGCCTCGGGGGTGCAGCCGCTGGTGAGCGCGCCGCCGCCGCCCAGCAGGTGGCCGGTCTGACCGCCACCGCCCCCGCCGCCGGCGCCCGTGCAGGAGTTCGCGCTGCCGAACGTCGCGGTCACGGAGGTCCGGAAGCCGCCGGTGCACCGCTCGTCGGACGGCGAGGCGCCACCGGCCGCCCAGGTCACCGAGTCGACGGTGTTGCCGCTGCCGTCGATCAGGAACAGCGAGTCGTTGCCGCCCAGGCCGATGCTGGAGTTGAACGTGACGTAACCGCCCGCGGGGATGGTGGTCGCGCTCGGCGAGGAGGACGAGACGGAGACCGGGGAGTGCGTGGTGTCGTTGTCGACGTACTTCCACGACCCGATGCCGACCGCACTCGTGCCGCTGTTGTACAGCTCGACGGTGTCCGCGCCGTCCGCGGTGACCTCGTTGATCCGCACCTTGCTCGCGGCCGGGATCGACGCCGGGCAGCCGCCGGCGTTGGCGGAGCCGAAGGTGGTCGCCGCGGTCGCGGTCACCCACGTCCCGGTGCCGTCGCCGCCGCAGCGGGCGATCGCCGGCTTGGCGTTGTCGGTCGCCCAGTCGACGCGGTCGACCACGGTGCCGTCGGCGGTGTAGATCACCACCTTGTCCGAGTCACCCAGCCCCTTGGGCGAGTTGAAGGTGACGAAGCCGCCGGCCGGGATGGTGGTGGAGGACGGGCTGAACGTCTGCGGCGTGAAGCCGTCGTCGGACATCTTCCAGCCGCTGATGCTCACCGCGGTCGAGCCGCTGTTGAACAGCTCCACGGTGTCGCTGTTGGACGAGGTGACCTCGTTGATCCGAACGTTCTGGTAGCCGGCCGGGTCCGCGGCCGCCGCGGGCTGTGCGGCGACGATCCCGGTGACGACGATTCCTGACAACGTCAAAGCCGCGGCGCACAGGGAGGCGACACCGGCGCGTGAGTGTGAGGTAGGCACGAGGCCGAACTCTGGTGACGCAACGTTGAAACAGCGTGTACGGGGGCTGAATGCCGCCTGCTGACCTCCGGAACGCTCCGGAACGCTTGGGAACGTCCCGGAAGGTTCGGGAACACCCCGGAACACAAGGAACACCCCGAACACCCCGGAACGCCGGGCGCGGGCCGGCGGCCGCGCGCTCCGACCGCCCCTGGCCGCGGGCCGGTCCGGGGGGCCTCCTACCATCGTCTGGCATCCCTCGACGGACGCTGCTGCCTGCTCGGCCGCGTGCCCGCCGTCCGGCACCCCACACGACACGACGACCCCACCGCCCGGCGATGGTGTCGTGCACCTTGGAGGAACGTTCATGCAAGCCCGGAAGATCGGCGCGGCCGCCGCGACAGCGGTGGCGCTCCTGGCTGCCCGCGACCTCATGCAGAAGCGGCACGCGCTGCTCCGGAACTTCCCGGTGGTCGGGCACGCCCGGTACCTGCTGGAGCGGATCGGGCCGGAGCTGCGGCAGTACATCGTGACCTCCAACGAGGAGGAGCGCCCGTTCAGCCGTGACCAGCGCACGTGGATCTACGCGTCGGCGAAGGAGGAGAACAACTACTTCGGGTTCGGCACCGAGGTCGACGTCGAGCACGTCCAGGGCCACGCCTACGTCAAGCAGCGCACGTTCGCCGGCGCCCTGCCCGACGCGCACGACCCGCAGGCCCCGCTGCCCTCGGCCAAGGTGCTCGGCGGGCCGCGCGGGCGCGCCAAGGCGTTCCGGCCGGCCAGCGTGGTGAACATCTCGGCGATGAGCTTCGGATCCCTCTCGGGCGCGGCCGTCACGGCGCTCAACAAGGGTGCGGCGCTGGCGGGCACGATGCACAACACGGGCGAGGGCGGCCTCTCGCCGTACCACCGCAACGGCGGTGACCTCGTCCTCCAGCTCGGGACGTCGTACTTCGGCTGCCGCAACGAGGACGGCAGCTTCAACCTCGACAAGCTCAAGGACGTCGTCGCCGGAGCCCCGGTCAAGGCGATAGAGATCAAGCTCTCCCAGGGCGCCAAGCCCGGGCTGGGCGGGATGCTGCCGGGCGCGAAGGTGACCCCGGAGATCGCCGGGATCCGCGGCATCCCGGTCGGCGAGGACTGCGCCTCCCCGTCGCGGCACAGCGCGTTCGGCGACGTCGACTCGATGCTCGACTTCGTCGAGCTGCTCGCCACCGAGACCGGCCTGCCGGTCGGGGTGAAGAGCGCGGTGGGCGAGATGGGCTTCTGGCAGGAGCTGGCCACCCTGATGGCGCGCGGCGACCGCGGGGTCGACTTCGTGACGATCGACGGCGGCGAGGGCGGCACCGGCGCGGCCCCGCGGATGTTCGCCGACTCGGTGTCGCTGCCGTTCCGGATGGGCTTCTCCCGGGTCTACGGCACCTTCGCCGAGCTGGGGCTGACCGACGAGCTGACCTTCATCGGCTCCGGCAAGCTCGGTCTGCCCGAGAACGCCGCGGTCGCCTTCGCCCTCGGGGTCGACATGATCAACGTCGCCCGTGAGGCGATGCTGTCGATCGGCTGCATCCAGGCGCAGAAGTGCCACACCGACAAGTGCCCCACCGGCATCGCGACCCAGAACCCGTGGCTGGCCCGCGGCCTCGACCCGGCCTCGAAGGCCACCCGGGCCGCCGTCTACCTGCGCACCCTGCGCAAGGAGCTGATGAAGGTCTCGGCGGCCGTCGGCGTGGCCCACCCGGCACTGATCACGGCGAACGACATCGAGATCATGAACGGCGACTACGACGCCCGCTCCCTGGCCGGCGTCTACGGCTACAAGGAGGGGTGGGGCGAGCTCGGCCCACAGCTCGCCGCCGAGATCACGGCCCTCGTCACGGGCGGGCCGGCCTCCCACGGGAAGCCGACCGTCTGACGCGCCGACGGCGCCGATCGGGCCGGCCGGGCCGATCAAGCGGCCCCGGCCGGCCCGACCCGGGGGGGGGGGGCCCCCGCCGCCGGCGGGGGGGCCCCCCCGGGGGGGCCGCCCCCCCCGCGGCGGCCCCCACCCCGCCGCCCCCCCGCGGGGCCGCCCCCCCGCCCGCCGCGGCGGCCGCCCCCCCCCCCCCCCCCCCCCCCCCCCCCCCCCGACCCGTCGGTGCTCAGCCGCGCAGGACGGCGCTGAGCACCGACGGGCGGAACAGCAGCGACGGCGGCTCCACCAGCGACATCACCTCGTGGAACGCCGCGGTGACCAGGGGGTCGCGGGTGGCGCCGGCCAGCACCTTGTCCAGGAAGCGGTGCTGGAGCTTGAGCAGGGCGCCGGTGGGCGCGCCGGTGGTGGTGTCGAAACGGGCGTCCTCGGCGCAGGACATCACCCACGGGTTCTTGGACGCCGCCGCGACGGCGCGCCGCGCGTCCCGGGCCGCGGCGTGGCCGATGCCGCCGTGCCGCCGCACGGTGCGGCGCAGCTCCCGGGCGCAGAACAGGGCGACGGTGACCCCCTGGCCGTACACCGGGTTGAAGGTGCTCGCGGCGTCGCCGACCGCCACCAGGCCCTCCGGACTGCTGCGTTCGTAGTGCCGCCGCACGCCGGGGCCGGGGAGGAAGCCGCGCACCTCGCCCGCGGGTTCGGCGTCCCGCAGCACTTCGCGGAGCAGCGGGTCGCGCAGTCCGGCGAGGTGCTCGGTGAACCCCTCCTCGCCGGGCCGGGGTTCGGCGCCGCGCATCCCGGCGAGGCTGACGATCCAGCGGTCGCCCTCGACCGGCAGCAGGACGCCCATCCGCGGTGCTTCCGGTGCCTTGGTCTGCAGGTAGATCGCCTGGCCGCCGAGGTCGACCCCGGCCGGGCGGTGGAACAGCCGGGAGGTGTACGCCACACCCGCGTCCACCCGCTGCTCGGGCACCGGGCGGCAGCCCAGCTCCGTCAGCCACTTCGGCACCGAGGTCGAGCGGCCGGCCGCGTCCACCACCAACTCGGCGGGGAGGTCACGGACTTCGCCGCGCTCCGGGCCCCGCTCGCGGACCTTCACCCCGGTCACCGCCCCGGCCGACCCGAGCAGGCCGACCACGTCGGTGCCCTCCAGGAACTCGATCGAGGAGTCGGCGCGGACCCGCTCCAGGACGAGCTGGTCCAGCACCGGCCGGGTGCAGGAGAGGAAGGCCATCTGCGCCGGGTACTCGGCCATCCACCCCGCGGAGCAGAGCCACCTCACCTCCGAGGTGGTCACCCGCAGCGCACCCGCGTCCATCAGCTCCTGCTTGATGCCGGGAAACATCTCCTCCAGGACCCGGTGCCCGGCCTCCAGCACCAGGTGGGCGTGCCGTCCCTGCGGCACCCCGGCCCGGAACGCCGGTTCCGCCGGGTAGTGGTCCCGCTCCACGACGACGATCCGCTCCGCGTGGCCGCGCAGCGCCCAGGCCGCCCCCAATCCGGCCAGTCCGCCGCCGATCACCACCGCAGTGCCCAGCCCGGGGGTCTTATCCGAAGAAGTCATGACACGTAGCGTAGTGGCGCGCCGGGGGCTCCGTGATCGTTTCGGTCGGAGGAGGAACGCCGGTGCTCCCGGCCGCTGTTGACGTCGGCTCGGATCGACCGGCACGCCGGCTCCCCGGGGCGGGCCGCCAAGCGGTCGGGAGGGTGCCGGCGGCAGGGGGCGCCGGGTGCCGGGTGCCGGGTGCCGGGAGCAGGCGGGAGCAGGCGGGCGCAGGCGGGCGCTAAGGAAGCGTCAAGATCGGTGCCCGGCGGTGTCAAGGAGGCGTCAGGACCACCCGTGCACCGGTCGGTGCGGTACTAGCGTCGCGCGGCGGAAGAGCGAACGAAAAGCAGAAACGGTTCTGCGCTCGGGGTCTTCGGCGCGCCCGAACCCCCGGCCGACCGTGCCACGGGGGAAAGGGACGTGCGGTCATGACGACCTCCACGGAGCACAGGGCGACCACCTCGAACGAGGCGGTTCCGCCGGAGACGGCGGAACCCGCCCCACCGGGCACCCTGGCCGGCCTCGGCCGCCGTGCGCGGACGATCGGCAGCCGGGACCACTGGACCACCCCGCGCCTGGTGCGCGGCCTCACCGCGCTGAGCCTCGCCGCCCTGCTCGGCCTCGGCGCCACCGCCACCGCCGTACTCGGCGGCGCCCGCGACGGCACCGACACCATCGGCCACCGGGACGCCCCGCAGGCCACCCGCGCCGCCGACCTCTACTTCGCGCTCAGCGACATGGACGCCCAGGCCGCCAACCTACTGCTGGTCGGCGCCGACCCCGAGTACACGACCCTGCGCAAGCAGACCCTGGACACCTACGAGCAGCGCCGCGCCCAGGCCGACGACGACCTGCAGCAGGCCGCCCGGGCCGCGGCCGACGACCCGGCCGGGCAGCGCGCCGTCCGGCTCGTCCTGGACCGGCTCGGCAGCTACGAGGCGCTGGTCGCCCGGGCGCAGCTGCTGGAGGAGCAGGCGAACTCGCCCGCCGGGCAGCCGTCGCAGGCCGCGCTGGAGACCTACCGGCAGGCCACCGACCTGCTGCGCGGCCGACTCCTGCCCGCCGCCGACCAGGTCACCGTCACCAGCGACGCCTCCGTCGAGCGCGTCTACCTTCAGCAGCGCGACGCCCTGGGCAGCGGCCGGTGGTGGCTGCTCGCCGTCGGCCTGCTCGCCCTCGCGGCGCTGCTCGGCCTCCAGCGCGCCCTCGCCGTGCGCTACCGCCGGGTGGTCAACCCGGCGCTGGCCGCGGTGACCCTGCTGACCGGCGTGGTGCTGGTGACCGGGCTGAACCTGGTGGGCCGCGCCGAGGACCACCTGGTGACCGCCAAGAGCAACGCCTACGACTCGGTGATCGCCCTCAGCCGGGCCCGCGCCGTCGCGTTCGACATGAACGCCGACGAGAGCCGCTACCTGATCGACCCGACCCGCGCCGTCGCGTACGAGCAGGCCTTCCTGGAGCAGACCCAGGCGATCGCCCGGATCGACGGGGCCACCCTCGCGGACTACAACGCGCGGCTGGCCGACGCGGCCGGCCGCCACCGCGCCGACCGTACGGCGGTCCCCTTCGGCGGGTACCTCGGCAGCGAGCTGCACAACGTCACCTTCCCGGGCGAGCAGGACGCCGCCGAGCGCGTGCTGGACACCTTCCAGCAGTACCAGCTGACCGACCGCAGGATCCGCGAGCTGAGCACCGCCGGGAGGCTCAAGGAGGCGGTCACGCTCAACACCGGGCTCTCGAAGGGGCAGTCCAACTACGACTTCGAGCAGTTGGGCGCCGCGATCGGGGACACCATCGCGATCAACGCCACCGCGATGGACCGGGCGGTCGCCGAGACCGACGGGGACCTGGACGGCACCACGGCGGCCCTGGCAGCCGGTGTGCTGGCGGTGGCGCTGGGCCTCGCCGCGGTCGGGGTGCGGCCCCGGCTGCGCGAGTACCGGTAGCCGGGCGCTCCGAGGCGCCGCCGGCCGGCCGACGGCCGGTCACCGTCGGCGGGCCGGCGGGCTCCCGGTCCTCACCGGTCGATGACAACTCGGTTTCGGTGCAAGGGCGTTGGGTGCAACGACGGCCGCACCGGGGAACCCTGCCGGGAAACGGGAGGAGGGCCGGGTGCGGGCGATCGTGCGGATCGTGGTGGCGGCCGTGGCGATCGGTCTGCTGCTGGGCGGAGGCGTCGGTGTGGTGCTGTTCGCGTTCAGCGACTGGCTCGACCCGTTCGTGCGGTCGGTGCACGAGCACTGGTTCCTGGTCTGGCGGCGGGAGCGTCCCTAGCCGAGGCGCTCGTACGCGGTGTCCCGGGGGCCTCACCCGGTATCCGGGGCGCTCACCCGGGTGCCGGATTGACAAACGCCCTTGCCATAGCGGCACATGGCAGGCATGGCCGACGAAGAGTTCGAGAACGTCCTCACCACGGTGGGTCCCCGGTTGCGGGCCCTGCGGCGGGAGCGCGGCACCACGCTCGCCAAACTGGCCGCCGCGACCGGCATCTCGCTCAGCACGCTGTCCCGGCTGGAGTCCGGGCAGCGCAAGCCGACGCTGGAGCTGCTGCTGCCGCTGGCCCGGGAGTACCGGGTGCCGCTGGACGAGCTGGTCGGTGCCCCGGCCACCGGTGACCCGCGGATCCACCCGCGCCCGGTGACCAGGAACGGCCAGACGATCATCCCGCTCACCCGCCACCTGGGCGGGATGCACGCGTTCAAGCACATCGTGCCGCCGGGCCGCAACACCGAGCCGGAGCCGGAGCTGAAGGTGCACGAGGGCTACGAGTGGCTGTACGTGCTGTCCGGCCGGCTGCGGCTGGTGCTCGGGTCGCGCGACCTGGTGCTGACGGCCGGTGAGGCCGCGGAGTTCGACACCCGCACCCCGCACGCCTTCGGCAACGCGGGCCCGCAGCCGGTGGAGTTCCTGAGCCTGTTCGGCCCGCAGGGTGAGCGCATGCACGTCAGGGCGCGCCCGGGAACCTCTGTTCGGTAGGTTCGTTCCTGACAGGGGGTCTTCGTTGCGACTCCCGTCGGGCCGTCGGGAGGGGCCGAGGAAATGAGTGTGCAGCAGAGCGCGGAGTCCGGCGAGAGCGGTGGAGCCGGGGAACGCGGCGGGGCCGGGGACGGCCGGGCGGGCGTGGGCACGTCCGCGGGCACGTCCGTGGGCACGTCCTCGGGCACGGGCACAGGCGTGGGTACGGCCGCGGCTGCAGCCGCGGGGGCGGGCGGGGACTCGGGCGGAGGCGCGGGGGAGGACCCGGACGAGGGTGCGAAGCGCCCGCGGAAGAAGCGCCCGTTCTGGCAGGAGCTGCCGATCCTGCTGGTGATCGCCCTGCTGCTCTCGCTCGGCATCAAGACCTTCTTCGTGCAGGCCTTCTCGATCCCCTCCGGGTCGATGGAGCAGACCCTGGCGATCGGTGACCGGGTGCTGGTGGACAAGCTGACCCCGTGGTTCGGCGCGGAGCCCGAGCGCGGGGAGGTGGTGGTCTTCCGTGACCCGGGCGGTTGGCTGGAGGGCACGACGACCACCGACGACTCCGTGATGGGCTCCGTCCGGAAGGCGCTGAGCACCGTCGGCCTGATGCCCTCGGCGGACGAGAAGGACCTGATCAAGCGGGTGATCGCGGTCGGCGGGGACACCGTCCAGTGCGACGCGGGCGCCCCGCTGAAGGTGAACGGCGTCGCGCTGGACGAGCCGTACCTGTTCCCCGGCTCGACGCCCTGCGACAACGACCCGGTGGGCACCATCACCGTGCCCAAGGGCAAGCTCTGGGTCATGGGCGATCACCGCAACAACTCGCGGGACTCCCGCTGGCACCACAACGTGACCGGTGACGGCTTCGTGCCGGTGGACAACGTGGTGGGCCGGGCGTTCGTGGTGGCGTGGCCGCTGTCGGACTGGTCCACCCTGCCCGTGCCGGACACCTTCGACAAGGTCCCGGCGGGGGCGGCCGGCGCCCCGTTCGAGGCGCCGCCGGCCTCGGAGGCGCTCGCGCTGGCCGGGGTCGTTCCGGTGGCGCTGTGGGGAGTCCGTCGTCGGAGGTCGGTGCGGAAGGACCGCTGAGCCGGTCCTGCTCGGCTTCGGGGAATCCCTCCCGTCGTTCTCTACACGCCTGTAGAGTTCAGGAGGTGTACTGCACCCCCGGCCGCGGCGGCCGCCCCGCACCGGGTGGCCTCCGCGGCCGAGGCCGGGTCGGGAGGCGGAGCCGTGATGGAGAGTCAGTGCGGTCACCGGGAGACCGGGGACCCGGCGGACCCCGCGAACGGGGACGACCGCGACGAGCGTGACGAGCGCGGGGTCGGGGTCGGGGCCGACGGGGCGGACCCGGTGGACCCGGCCGAGCACACCGTGCAGTGGGTCTACCAACCGGTCGAGGTGGACCTCGGCGAGGGCGCCTGGGCGCTCGGCCGGATCAGCGGCTGGTGGCAGGACGCGACCGGCCGGCGCTGGTGCCGGCTGCGGGTCGGCCGCAGCGGACAGCCCGCGTACTGGGAGCGGTTCGACCCGGCACGAGTGGTGCTGCTGCCGGTATCGGGGCTCTGATCAGCGCAGACGCCTTGGCGGAACCGTTCATTGAGCCCTATCGTCCCTGGGAGCGACCGCCGACATCCCACTTTCAGCGACCGGGGACGACGTGACTTCGGAGATCTACTTCAGCAGCAACTACCGCGACCTGTGCGAGCAGCACGGCACCGGTGCGGGCTTCCAGTTCGAGTTCTACTGCTACCGCTGCTCGGACACCTGGCGCTCACCGTTCGAGGCGTTCCGGACCGGCCAGATGGCCGGCTGGATAGGCAAGGGCGTCAGCGCGGCCTGGAACCTCATCGGCGGCAACGCCAACACCATCAGCAACGCCGCCGACGGTCTGGCCGGCCAGACCTGGGGCACCACCCGGGACGCCGCCTTCCAGCGCGCGATCGCCAACGCCCAGACGCACTTCAACCGTTGCGCCCGCTGCACCCACTACGTCTGCGGCCGCTGCTTCAACCCGGCGCAGGGCCTGTGCTTCAGCTGCGCCCCGGACACCGCGGCCGAGGCGATGGCGGCGCAGCACCGCGGTCTCAACGACATGGTCTCCGAGCGCGCCTACCAGGTCGGACAGCAGACGGGTACCGGGTACGACGTCAACGCGCCGCGCCAGCTGGTCTGTCCGCAGTGCCACGCCGAGACGCACGGCACACCGTTCTGTCCGGGCTGCGGCTTCCGGTTGGCGCAGGCCGTCCAGTGCACGAGCTGCCACCAGGACGTGCCGGACGGCGCCGCGTTCTGCCCGTCCTGCGGGACGAGACGCTAGACGCGACTCCTGGCGCGGCCGACGGGGCGCCCTCGGGACGGCGGTCCGAGGGCGCCCCGTCGCCGTCCGCGCGCCCTTCCGCCGTGTGCGCGCCCGGGCGCCCTGGCACCGTCCGCGCGCCCCGGGAGCGCACCCGTCGGCGGCGCGCCGCTCAGCCGTACGAGACGTTGGCGCAGGGGTCGTCGTCCGCCGAGCGGGCGGTGCCGCTGACACTGGTGGGCAGCGGTGCCGGAGAGGCGCCCGCGCCGGGGGCCGGGTTGGCGGCGGTCGCCGGGTCGGCGGAGGCAAAGTCGTGGCCGAGGACGACGCTGAGGCCCCGGCCGCCGGGCTGGACGGTCGCGCCCGGGAACAGCTTGGCGACCGCCTCGGCGGAGCCGCGCTCGCCCGCGCCGTACTCGACGACCGTGGTGCCGCGGGGCTTCCCGGCGGCGTTGCCGACGGTGGTGACGGTGTAGCCGGCGCCCTTCACCGCCTCCGCGGCCTTGCCGCCGAGGCCGGTCTCGCCGGTGCCGTTGAGCACGGAGACCTTGACCCCGGCGGCCTTCGGGTCCGGGGCGGTGGTCGGCGTGGGGGCGGCCTCGGTGGCGGGGGTGGTGGGGGCTGCGGAGCCGGGGCCGCCCGGGACGCTGGCGTCCTGGCCGTCGATGGTGCGGTCGGCCTTGAGCGCCGCCCAGAGCTGGTCCACGTCGGGGTGGACCAGGGCGACCCGCGGGCCCTCGTAGCGCCACGGCGTGGTCAGGAACTTGACGTCGTGCAGGTCGATGTCCTTGAGGGAGGTGGCGAAGTCGAGCAGTTTGGCGGCCGAGCCGAGGCCGGGGTCGACGGTCAGCGACTTGGTGGCCGCGTCGGCGAGCGGCAGCAGGGTGGTCGGGTCCATCCCGCGGGACTTGACCTGCTTGATGAGGGAGGAGAGGAAGGCCTGCTGGCGCTTGGTGCGGCCGATGTCGGAGCCGTCGCCGATGCCGTGCCGGACCCGGACGTAGTCGAGCGCGGACTGCCCCTCGACCTTCTGCTTGCCCTTGGCGAAGACCAGTTTGCCCTTGTGTCCCAGGTTGGGGTTGAGGTCCCCCTCGTGGACGTCGTTCGGCAGGCAGACCTCGACCCCGCCGACCGCCTTGGTCATCGAGGCGAAGCCGTTGAAGTCCACCACGATGGTGTGGTCGACGCGCAGGTTGGTCAGTTTCTCGACCGCGTTCTGGGTGCAGGCGGGGTTGCCCTGGTCGGTGTCGCCCACCGAGAAGGCGCTGTTGAACATGACGTTGGTCTGCTCCTTGGTCCACTTGCCGCCGGGCAGCTTGCAGGGCGGGATGGTGACCAGGGAGTCGCGGGGGATGGAGATGCCGACGGCGTGCTTGTGGTCGGCGTAGACGTGCAGCAGGATCGCGGTGTCCGAGCGGGCGCCGCCGTCCCCGCCGCCGCCGAGGTCGCTGTTGCCGTTGCCGCGGCTGTCCGAACCGATCAGCAGGACGTTCACCGGGGTGCGGCCCTGGGCGTCCGGCGCAGCGGCGTCCGGGCGGTCCTTGCTGACGGCGTCGCCGTCGAAGGTGGAGATGTTGCTGTTCAGGCGGTAGTAGAGGCCGCCGCCAGCGAGCACCAGGAGCGCGGTGCCTCCGGCGGTCGCCCAGAGCACCTTCTGCTTGGTGCTGCGCTTCGGCTTTTTCTTGGCGCGGCTCGCCGAACGGCCTTCGGCTATGCCCTCGGCTATGCCCTCGGTGTCCTTTTCGCCCGTTTCCGGGGCGTTCGTTCGGCCCGCTGCCCGGCGTCCGCCCGCCCGGTGCGGCGAATTTCCGGCGTCGGGGGAACCCTTGCGGCCAGACACGTCGTCATCCTCCACAGTTGCCACGGAGCCCCCGTCGGAGCGGTGGGCTTGCGCGGCCCGGGGCCGGAGCCGATCCGGGCGAGGCCCGTCGCTAAACTTTTACACCGCTGTAGAACTTCAGTGGAGCATACTAGGCGCGGATGAGAAAACCAGCTGGTCAGAGCATGAGAAATTGCTTTGGTCGGACTTATCCGAGCAGCCCTGAACCCGTACGAGGAGCACGATGACTCACCGGATCGCACGTTCGATAGCCGGGGCCCTGGTGGCACTGGCGGCCGCCGTCGGCCTCACCGCCGTCGCGTCGAGCGCGACGGCGGTGGCCGCACCCCGAACCGCCGCCGTCGCGGTGTCCGACCGCGGAGCACCGGCCGCGGGGGCGGCCGCCGAGGCGGGCGCCCGGCCGATCGCCGCCTCCGTCGCCTCGTCCGTCGCCCCGTCGAACGCCGATGCCGTGCACGTCGCGGCCAAGGACACCAAGAAGAAGAAGGGGTTCTTCGCCAAGCTGGGCAAGTTCCTGCTGGTCGTGATCATCCTGATCATCCTCCTCTTCGTCCTGCTGATCGTCGGGATCATCTACGCCGCGAAGCGGATCTTCGGCCGCCGCAAGTAAGGGAACGGGCCGGGCGGGTGAGCGGTCGTCGCGGTGGGCCGGGCGCCGGCTCCGGCCCCGCCGGGGCCCTCCGGGGTCGGCCGGGATCGCGGATCCGTCGTGCATGATGGACGCCGCCGGGCCCGATCGGCCGGGCCGGCCCCGGCCCGACGCCGGCTCCCCCCGGAGCGAAGACCCGTGAACGACTCCCGCCTGCCCGGCCGTGCCGCCACCGTCACGGCCGTCGTAGCCGGCTCCCTCGCCCTCGCGGCGCCGGCCTTCGCACACGTGGAGGTCGCCTCCGAGACCGCCCGGGCGCTGGCCGTCAACGCCACCGTCACCTTCACCGCCGAGGCCGAGTCGAGCACCGCCGGCCTCGCCGAGTTCCGGGTCGTCCTGCCCGAGGGCATCGCCCCCGCCGACGTCACGCTCGCCGACGCCCCCCAGGGCTGGACGCTCGCCGCCACCGCCGACGGCTACACGGTCGGCGGCCCCGCGCTCCCGCAGGGCAAGGACGCCGTCTACCGGATCACCGTCAAGCAGCTGCCCGACGCCCGGCAGCTGGTCTTCAAGACCCTGGAGACGTACGGCGACGGCCACATCGACCGCTGGATCGAGCTGCCCGAGGGCGGCGCCGAGCCCCAGCACCCCGCGCCGACCCTCAAGCTCGCCGCCGCCGCGCCCGGAGCGACCCCGATCGGCACGCCGTCCGCGGTGCCCTCCTCGGCCGGCGCCTCCGCCACCTCCGCCACCTCGGCTGCTGCCACCTCGGCCGCCGCCGCGCCCGCTCCGTCCGGTGCCCCGGGCGTGACGGCCTCGCCCGGAACGGCCTCGACCGCGTCGGGCGGCGGCGGTTCCTCCTCGGCCGGCCTCGCCGTCGGTGCCGCCGTGGTCGTCGCGCTCGCCGCGGGCGGTGCGTGGCTGTGGCGCCGCAGGCGGGCCGCCGCCGGCGGCTGACGGTCCGTCACCACCGGGGCGTCCGGCCTGAGGGGCGGGGCCGGGCCCGCGGCGTCAGTCGACGTGCAGGGTGAGTTCGGCGGTGTGGAGTCGCCCGGCGGTCTGGAACTGCAGGAAGACCCGCCAGTCGCCGGGTTCCGCGAGGAGGGCCTGGAAGGTCAGGGTCGGGCCCCCGTGGTCGCCGGCCACGGCGTCCGCCGGATGGAGGTGGGCCAGTGCCTGGTCCCCCTCGTGGAAGGCGCTGAGGTGGGCGTAGCTGTCCAGGTAGGGCTGGAGGTCGGTGACCGGCCGGCCGTCCTGGCCGATGCTCGCGACCAACGTGTGTGCGCCGGCCGCCGCCTGGGCGCGGAGAGTGACGGTGTAGCCGTCCACCTCGACCGTGCCGGTCGGGGCCGGCAGGGGCACCGGGGCGTACTCGCCGCGCACCGTCACGGTGCGGCTGAGGACGAGTTCGGGGGCGTGGGGGCCGGTGTCCGGCACGAAGTCGGCGTACAGCCGCCAGGTGCCGGGCGCGAGGGCGGAGAGGTCGGCGGTCCAGGTGCCGTCGGCGGCCATGTCCGGGTGCAGGTGCTGGAAGCCGGTGAGGTCGGCGCGGATCGCGTAGAAGTGCAGCTTCTTGGTCTGGTGGACCGCGAAGTCGGTGACGGGTGAGCCGCCCGGGCCGGTGACGGTGAACCGGAAGGGCGTCGGACGCCCGGCGGGCAGCTCGGTGGCCGCGGTGTCCAGCCGGTAGCCGCCCTGCTCGGCGGCGAGGCCGCGCCCGGTGCTCCCGGACGCGTCCGCCGTTCCCGGCGCGCCGGCCATGCCGGGCATCCCGGGCATGCCGTCCGACATGCCCGGCATGCCGGCGTGCGGCGCGGGAGCGGGCGGGGCGGCCGGAACGGACGCGGCCATCCCGAGCACGAGCAGCACCGGCACGCAGGAGGCGAGCAGCCAGCGCCGCTGGAACGGACGGCGAGTGGGAGAAGCGGTCATCGGCAGGTCTTTCCCGTTGCGGGCGCGCCGGGGGCGACGCCGTGCGGGCCGACGGCGTTCGGCTCCGCTGTTACTGGAGACCGCCGGCGTACGGCCTGATAACCGAAAGTCGCGGTGCACGGGACCGGCGGCATCGGTCGCCGCCGGGTCCGGGAGGCGCCCGGCGGCCGGCGGGCGGTGGTGACGGGCCCGGCACCAGCGCCGGTTCGGGCGGAGAGCCCCGGATTGCACGTGTGCGCACCGCATTGGAACGTCGCGCCATGGCCACTCTCCGAACGCAGTGTTCCCGGGTCGCCGGTTCGCGCCGGAGCTGCCTCGCGCCGGTGCCGACGTGCCCGGCACGTACTCCTTCACCCCGCCCGACGGAGTCACCGGGACCGTGGTCCGGGCCTGGGGCGGCGGGGGCGCCGGTGCGGCCCGGTCAGCGCGGCTTGGCCCGGGCGGCCAGGATGGCGATGTCGTCCTCGGCGGCGGGGGTCGGCGGCGGGACGAGGGCGTGCAGGACGGCGTCGAGGAGGTCGTCGAGGTCGCCGGTGGCGGGCAGGCGCAGGGCGGCGAGGCGGTCCAGTGAGACGTCGATGTCCTCGCCGCGCCGTTCGACCAGGCCGTCGGTGTAGAGCAGCAGCGTCTCGCCCGGGGTGAGCGGGTGGGTGGTCTGCTCGTAGCCGCCGAGGCCGGTGCCCAGCGGCGGGCCGCTGGGCAGGTGCAGCAGTTCGGTGGGCTGGCCCGGGGAGATCAGGGCGGGCGGCAGGTGGCCCGCGCTGGAGAGGGTCCAGCGGCCGCGGCCCGGGTCGGCGAGGGCGAGCAGGCAGGTCGCGGGGCGGGCGGAGCCGTCGGCGGAGATGACGGTGTCGAGCTGGCGCAGGATCCGGTGCGGGGGGAGGTCCATCCCGGCGATGTCCCGCAGGGCGGAGCGGTAGTGGCTCATGTCGACGGCGGCCTCGACGCCGTGCCCCATGACGTCGCCCATCGCGAGCAGGGTGCGGCCGAACGGCAGCCGGACCGTCTCGTACCAGTCGCCGCCGACCACCGAGGTGGTGCCGGAGGGCAGGTAGCGGGAGGCGAGGGCGAGGTTCTGGTGCGGGTTGCCGGGTTCGCTGAGCAGGGCCCGCTGCAGTTCGAGGGCGATGCCCTGGGAACGGGTGTAGCGGCGGGCGTTGTCGATGCCGGTGGCGGCCCGCGCGGCGAGGTCGCCGAGCAGCGCGGCCTCGTCGGAGGTGAAGGGCGGCGTGGCGGCGGTGCGCCCGAGGGTGAGCAGCCCGACCTGGCCGCCACGGGCGGCCAGCGGCAGGACCAGCAGCGAGGCCGTCCCGGCGGGGCAGGCGTCCTCGGGGCCGGGCTCGGTGAGTACGGCGATGCCGCCGCCGAGGCTGCGGGCGGCGGCCGAGCCCTCCCGGTGGCGGATCGATTCGCCGGGACGGGCCAGGTCGGCGAGCGCGTCGGTGAGGGCCGGTACGGACCGTACGGCGGCGCGGTGCAGCCGCTGGGGCGTGCCGTGGCCGGCCCGGAAGGGCTCGGCCTCGGGCGGCAGGACGTCGACGACGGCGAGGTCGGCGAGGCCGGGCACGGCGAAGGCGGCGAGTTCGGCGCAGGTCGTCCCGACGTCGAGGGTGGTGCCGATCCGCTCGGCGGCGTCGTCGAGGAGCGCGAGGCGGGCGCGGGCCTGTTCGAGCTCGCGGAGCCGTTCGCGGGCCGGGTCGGGGTCGTCCAGGACGACGACGATCACACCGGTGGTCCGTCCGGCGTGGCGCAGCGGCCGGTAGCGCACCCGGAGGCCGGGCGGGACGGGGTGGCCCACGCCGTCCGGGCCGCCGGTGCCGTGTTCGCGGTCGAGCCCGTCGTCGAGGACGCGGCGCAGGGTGGTGGTGGCCGGGGCGAAGGCGGTGGCCTCGGCGGTGCGGCCGAGCAGATCGGCGCGGCGCAGGCCGGTGGCGGTGGTGAAGGCGGGGTTGAGGTACACCCAGCGCAACCGCTCGTCGAGCACGGCGACGCCGACCGGGGCGGCGCCGAGGACCGCCCGGAGCAGGTCGGGGTCGTCACCTCCGTGGTCACTGCCGGTGATCGCGCCGAGCCTCGCCGCGAGGGCCGCCGCCGTCGCCGCCAGGGACCGGGGCCCCGGTGTCGCGGACGGGGAACCCTCTGCTCGGTTTCCGTGCCGGAAGTGCATACGCCCATGATCACGCGCCGGGGCGCGGCACGCCCACAACTGGAGGAAACCTTGACCGGGCGGAGACGCTGTTGTACCGGGCCCGGTGCAGCGCGGTGCGGAGCGGTGCCGTGCGTGCGGAGCGGGCCCCGGGAGGCGGTGGGCGGCCGCGCGCGGGACCTGCCGCGGACCGGCCAGGGTCGGGCGGGCGAACGCCGGATGATCACCGGTCATACTTGGGCGGCGGGGCCCGACCCGGGCGCCGCGGGCCGGGCCGGAACACCGACGGGCGGGGCCGGAACACCCTCGGGCCGGCTGTGCGTCCGCGGGCGGGCCGGACCCCCGCAGGCCCGGCCGGACACCCGCAGACCAGCGCCGGACCCCGCGCGAGACCCGTGCGGAGACGTCCGTGAGCACCAGACCGGAGGAAGAACGATGAGCCCCCACCAGCCGACCAGTCGCCCGGCGGCAGGGGCTCCCGCGGTGCCCTGGAACCGGCAGCGGCTGCGCAGCAACAACGAGTGGCTGCTGCTGGAGCTGCTGCGCACCGGCGGCGGCTCCTCGCGCGCCCAGCTGGCCCGGGACACCGGCCTGTCCAAGCCGACCGTCTCCGCCGCACTGGCCGCCCTCGAACAGGCCGGGCTGGTCCGCGAGGCCGGTCGGCTGGCCCCCGAGCGGGGCCGCACCGCCGTGCTGTACGAGGTCGACCCGACGGCCGGGCACGTGCTCGGCGTGGACATCGGCCGGGCCCGGCTGCGGGTGGCGGTCGCCGACCTCGCCGGGTCGGTCGTCGCCCGCCGGGACGTGGCCAACGAGGGCAGCTCGGCGGACGCCGTCGCGGACGCCGTGGTGGCCGCCGCGCACGGGGCGATCACCGACGCGGGCCTGGCGACCGACGACATCGTGCACGCGGTGATCGGTACCCCGGGCGTCTGGGACGAGGGGCGGCGCGGGGTGCGTTACGCCTCCCACCTGCCCGGCTGGGGCCGACCGGGGTTGTTCGACCGGATCGCGGAGGGGCTGGGCACGGCCGTCTCGGTGGCCAACGACGCCAACCTGGCCGCGCTCGGCGAGTACACGCTGGGGGCCGGCCGGGGCAGCCGGATGTTCGCCTACCTGCTGGTCGGCACCGGGCTCGGCCTGGGCGTGGTGAAGGACGGCGAGCTGCTGGTCGGCGCGCACGGCGGGCTGGGCGAGATCGGCCTGGTGCCGCTGCCCGCCCGTGGCGGCGAGCCGACCGGGACCATCGAGGAGGAGGCCGCCGCGGACGCGGTGGTGCGCAGTGCCCGGGAGTTCGGGCTGTCCGGGGCGGGCGCCGCCGGGCAGTTGACGGCGAAGCAGGTGTTCGAGCGGGCCCGGGCCGGGGAGGCCCCGGCGCTGCGGGCGGTGGAGCGGCAGGCGGAGCAACTCGCCTACGCGGTGGCCGTGCTGTCGGCCGTCCTGGATCCGGACCTGGTGGTGCTCGGGGGCGGGATCGGCAGCAGCGCGGACCTGCTGCTGGAGCCGCTGGAGCGGGCCCTGCACCGGCTCGCGCCGATGCGTCCGACGCTCGCGCCGAGCCTGTTGGGGGAGGAGGCGGTGCTCCTCGGTGCGGTCTCCACGGCGCTGGAGTCCGCCCGCCCGGAGGTGTTCGAGCGTCGGACGGCGGGGCTGCGCTGACCGTCGGACGGCGGGGTTGCGCTGACCGTCGGGCGGGTCGGGGTGGCCGCGGAGGGTGCGGGGTCAGGGTGGCCGCGGAGGGCGCGGGGGCCGGGACGCGCAGCGTGACGGCGACCGGGAGCGCGGACACGCTCGGTGGTCGCCAGATCTCGATCTGCAAACGAGTGGGGAAACGGTGCGCGGGGCGTGTGGGAGCCCTGCTTGAATCGCACGACTCATCCAAACGGAACGGAGCGTTCTCCTCCCATGCCTTCACGCATACCCGGGCGCCGCCGGGCCGGTCTGGCCGGATTCGCCGGACTCGTCCTCACCGTCGGCCTGGCGCTGACCGGTTGCGACCCGTCGGCGGCCGACGCCACGTCGACGGCCTCCGCCACGCCGAGCGTCGCCGCCGCCCCGACCTCTCCCGCGCCGGTCGCGCCGCCGACGACCCCCGCGGCGCCGGCCCCGGCCCCGGCCACCACGCCGTCGGAGCAGCCCGCCGCGCCGGCCGCCACGCCCCCGGCGCCGCCCGTGGCCGCCTCGCAGCCCGCGGCGCCCAAGGCTCCGCAACCGAAGGTGACCACCGCTCAGCCGCCGGCCGACCCGCAGCCGGAGCACACCGCGGCGGCCGCCGGCGGCGGGTGCGAGATCCGCTCAGCCGCCGGCAACTGCTACGAGGCCGGGCAGTTCTGCCGCAACGCCGACCTGGGGAAGAGCACCCACGACGCGAGCGGCCGGGAGATCTACTGCCGGATGGTCAGCGGCAAGCCGCACTGGCAGGCCTGACGCGGACGGGCCGCCCGAGGCGTGCGGGCCCCCTGCGGCCGGTCCGGGTGGTACGACCCGGTCCTGGTGGTACGTCCGGTCCGGGTCGTGCGTCGGTCCGGGTCGTGCGGGTTCCGGCGTCCGGCGGTCAGAGGTCGAGCACGCCCAGGGTGTCCCAGAACAGGTGCTCGTAGGACTGGAGCAGCAGCCCGTACTCGCGCGCGTCGGCCAGGGCCGGTGCGTCGAGCCCGTTCGCGCCGAGCGCGTCGGCGGCCTGCTGCTCCAGTTCGGTGGCGGGCCGCGCGAAGAAGTCGAAGAAGGCGCAGGCCTCGTCGTCGAAGCCGTAGTGGTTACGCAGCGCCTTCCCGATGGTGGCGCAGTAGCCGGCCCAGGCCGCGAAGTTGGCGACCAGGGCGGCGGCCGCGGCCTCGGGCCGACCGTTCAGGGCGAGCCAGGCCAGGTAGGCGGGGTAGGCCTGGCAGCCGGGCAGCGGTGCTCGGGCCTCCGGTGCGGCGAGGTCGAGGCCGCTGGCGGCGGCGAGTGCGGGCAGCGTGCGCAGGGCGGCGCTCTCGCCCTCGGCCAGGGTGGCGAACCAGGCGCCGAGCGGGCGGTCCGCGCAGCGGGTGGCGAGCATGAGCAGGCTGCGGCGGTCGGAGCGGATGATCCGGTGCTGCTGGGCGGCGAGTTCGGCGAGTGCCGAGCGGGTGGCGGTGCCGGCGGCCAGCGCCGTGACCAGCGCGGGGGCGGCGTCGCCGGGTGCCAACTCGGCGCGCAGGTCCTGGATCCGGTCGAGGATCGGGTGGTTCACCGGTGCCTCCGGGGTGCGGTTCGGTCCGGTGCCATTCCTACCGCCTGGCGGTGTCCGGAGGGCGGCGACAGGCCGGGCGCGGCCGGACCGGGGTCGCGCGGGGCGGGTGGGGTCGCGCGGGGCGGGCGGGGGCGCCGGGTGCTCCCGGCCCGGAGCGGGCCGGGCCGGGAGCGGTGGATCGTACCGGTGGGGCGCGCGGTGCACTCGGACGGTCAGGACGGTCAGGACGGTCGGGGTGGTCAGGCCCCGGCGCAGGCCTTGGTCACGTCGGCGGCGGCGCTGGTGATCGCGCCGAAGTCGGGCTGCTTGTTGTCGTTGACCTTGTCGATGGCATCGGAGACGGCCTTGGAGAGCTTGTCGGCGGCGGCATCGAGCTTGTCCCCGCCGTCGTGGCGGATCTTCTTGGCATCGTCGACGATCTTCTTCAGTGCGTCGACGGTGTGCCGGCGGCGCTCGTCGTCGGCGATCTGGCCGACGTTGGACGCCGCGTCCGTGAAGTCCTGGACGTCGCCGGCGAGGCTGACCGCGCGCTTCCCGCAGTCGATGGCCTGGTCGGCGCTGTTGCACGCGGTGAACAACGGGGCCGCGATGAGCACCGCGAGAGCGGCGGCGGCCGGACGGTACGGCTTCCTTGTCATGTCACTATCCCTCCCGGCATGGACAACGCCGTTGTGCCGTACGGTGGTTCCGGCGGAACGGATGAACGGTTGGCAAAACCTCGGGCCTGAGAACCTGTCATGACGAAGCGTCAATTCCGGTCCTCAGGAGCGGTGGTGTGCCGTCCGAGGAGATCGCCGCAGGCCCGCCGGGCGGCGGGCGGCAGCAGGGCGCGGGCGCGGGCAAAGAGTTCGTACAGGCCCGGTCCGTAACGGGCGGCCAGGTCCGCGTTGTGCGCGAGGACGTCGAGTTCATTGGCGACGGTGAGGGCGAGGAAGGCACGTAGGTCCGCTTCCGGCGGCGTGTGGTCGGCCCCGGTGAACCGGTCGCGGAACACCACCGGTTCGTCGACGCCCAGCCGCGGGTAGACCACCGCCCGGTCGCAGCTCGCGTAGAGGTGGACGAGCGCCTCGGCGCGGGGGCCGACGAGGTCGGCCAGGGCGCCGCGCCGGTCGAGCCCCAGCAGGGCGTGGTCGAACCCGTCGGTCCCGTACGCGGCGTGGCAGAGGCCGGCGGCCCGGACGGCCGGGTCGCAGCCCCAGTCCGCCAACAGGTCGGCCACGCGGTGGAGATGCGCCAGCAGTGTGCCGCCGGGGTGGGGGATCCGGTCGGCGTCGTGGGCGAGGAGGAAGGCTTCGATGCGGTCCCACGCGGGAGCGCTGCTGGGCTCGGAAGGAGTCATGCCGCGACTCCTACCCGCTCCCGCCCGTTGCGCCCGCTGCTGCCGCAGGAGACGCCCGGCGCGGAGCCCGTCACCGTTCGGCGGGCTCCGACAGCTCGGCGACCAGGCGGGCGAGCGTCGGGACGGCGATCCCGTGGGCGGCGGCGGCCCGCAGGACGGCGCCGCCGGTCGCGTCGAGCTCGGTCGGGCGGCCGGCCTCCGCGTCCCGCTGCATCGAGGACCTCATCGCCCCGGGGGCGCGGTCGATCACCGCGAGCAGGGCCTGCGCGTCGGCCGGGGCGCCGACCGCCCGGGCGACGGCGGTGATCTCGTCCAGCGCGGCGAGGAGTTCGGGCCGGTGCTTGGTGCGCACGGTGCCGACGTCACTCGTGTGGCGGGTGGTGAGCAGCGCCAGCGGGGCGAGGAAGGAGAGTTTGCTCCACAGCATCGCCGTCTCGTCCTCGCGCAGCGTCACGGTCAGGCCGGAGTGCCGGAGCTGTCCGGCGAACTCCTCGACGGGTCGGCGGAGTTCGTCGGACGTCGCGGGGGCGGTGGACGTCGCGGGGGCGGTGGACGTCGCGGGTTCGGTGGGTCCGGAGGGTGCGGCGAGTTCGATCGCGGCGAACGGGCTGGTGTGCTCGATCCGCCCGGGCGCGGTGCGGGTGGTCTCGACCCGGATCGTGCCCGCCACGACCCGGGCGGCCGGGTAACGTTCGCGCAGCACCGCCATGTGGTCCAGGCCGTTGAGCAGCGGCACCACGAGCGCGGCGCCGAGCACGTGCGCCGGCAGCCGGTCGAGCGAAGCCGCCAGGGCCGTCTCCTTGACGGTCACGAGGACGGCGTCGACCGGCTCGGACAGCTCGGTGACGGCCTCCACCTCGGCGGTGAACGTGCCGAACTGCCCGCTGCGGACGTGCAGTCCGTCCCGGGCGAGGACGGCGGCGGTCCGCTCGCCCGCCAGGCAGACGACGCGGTGCCCGTCGCGGGCGAGCAGTCCGCCGATCAGTCCGCCGACGCCGCCCGGTCCGAGGACCGCGACGGTCAGGGGGGTGGTGGTCATGCTGACTCCCGGGGCTGAGAGGAGGGTCGGGGGGCGGTCACGGGATGTCCCAGTGGAAGCGGCCCTCCAGGCCGTCCGGACTGAGGAAGCCGAAGCCGTCGCCGTGGCCGAAGTCGAGGAAGTAGGGATCGTCCGGGTACGGGGCGTCCGAGAGGGCGAAGAAGTACCGCCACGGCGCGGGGACCCCGGCCCGGCCGCTCGGGAAGGACGGGAGGCCGCCGACGTGGTCGTGCACGTGGCCGCCGTCCGGGAAGCGGACCTCGGGGCCCTCGCCGCGCAAGTGCCGTTGGAAGGCAGCCCGTTCGTCCATCGACCGGTCGAGGTCGCCCGGCAGCGGCACCAGGTCGAGGTGGAACTCGACCGGGGTCCTGTTGCCGTCCCCGTCCCCGTCTCCGCCCCCGTCCCCGTCGGGGTCGAGGCGCCACAGCGTACGGCCGCGGGTGCCGGGTGGGCCGATGACGGCGAAGGGCGGGATCCGGCCGCCCGGCTGGACGAGCAGCACGGCGTCGCCCGACTCCGGGTCGATCCCGCCCATGGGGCCGTCCAGGCCACCGTCCGCCGCGAGGAAGAGGAGGGCGAGCCGGCGGTCCTCGCCGGGGACGGCGAACTGGCCGACGAACACCAGCGGTTCACCGGTGCGGGGGGAGAGCGGCCAGGCGGGCTCGGCCGGCCAGCAGGGGTCGCCGCCGAGCTTGGGGACGGGAGCGGTGATCGGCCGCTCGGACCTCCGCAGGGCGAACTGCAGACGGGGGAGGAAGGCGGCGTCGTGCGGACCGGTGGCCGTGCCGGTCGGCTGTGGCAGGGTCGGGGGCGGGGTCGTCAGGGGCGTCATCCGGTGTTCTCGGCGGGTTCAGCGGGTGCAGCGGTCTCGGCGGCTTCGGTTCGCGTGGTCCATGTGTCGACGTGGAAGGAGACGCAGTCGAAGGCGAACGGCTCCTCGTGGCGCGGCTTGCGGCCCGGGGTGGACGGCCGGCGCGGGGCGGGGTGACGGCACAGGTGGAGCGGCCCGTGGCGGAGGGTGCCGCGGGTCGGATCGGGCACCGGCAGGCCCTCGGCGCGCAGCGCCTCGACCAGCTCGTGCGCCGGCCAGCCGAGGAGGTCGATCCCGAGGTAGCCGACCGGGCAGGCGGGCCGGTCGTCGCCCGGGTTCCGGTTGAGCGTGACACTGCGGAGCCGGTTGTCGTCGTCCGAACAGAGGGTGACGCTCACCCCGGGCAGTTGGAAGGCCAGCGCCCAACGGGTGCCGCAGACGAAGGTGTTCCGCACACCGTCGGGCAGCAGCCCGTCGTGCGGGGCCAGCAGCGCCCGCACCGCCGTCTCGGTCAGGCCGAAGGGCAACTCGGGCAGCGGCTCCGGCAATCGGACGCCGTGGCCGGGCAGCAGGTCGATGGTCACCCGCTCATGATTCCTCGTGGGGCGCGCGGCGGGGAGCGCGGGGCGGAAATCGGCGAGTCCGTTCCGCTCCGGCCGGGTCAGGGTGCGCCGGGTGCGCGGCAGTGCCCCGGCGGTGTACCGGCCCGCCCACCGGGCCGCCGCCCTCTGGGCCTGGCAGTGCCGGAACCGGCCCGTCAGCACGTAGCGCCCGTCCTCTACCCCCTGCCTGCGGGGTTCGGTTATCCGAACCCCGGATTCGGGGGCCAGCTCGATCGATCACCCGGCCCCCGGTGCCCAGGATGGAGGGCATGAACGGGATGACGACAGCCGCCGCCCAGGCGGCGCACGGCAGGACGACGGGCACAGCACTGAGCGGGGACGGCCTGTACCGCGAGTACGGGCGCGGCACGGCGGCGGTACGGGCACTGGGCGGGGTGTCCGTGGCCTTCGAGCCGGGGACGTTCACCGCGGTGATGGGGCCCTCGGGCTCGGGCAAGACGACCCTGCTGCACTGCCTGGCCGGGATGGACCGGCCGACCCGGGGCACCGTCCGGTGGGGCGACACCGAGGTGTCTGGGCTGCCCGAGCGACGGCTGGCGGAACTGCGCCGCACCCGGATGGCCTTCGTCTTCCAGGCCTTC
The DNA here is from genome assembly GCF_044767225.1 of Kitasatospora sp. NPDC101447. Taxonomy (NCBI): domain Bacteria; kingdom Bacillati; phylum Actinomycetota; class Actinomycetes; order Kitasatosporales; family Streptomycetaceae; genus Kitasatospora; species Kitasatospora sp. NPDC101447. The sequence continues at coordinate 36,842 of NZ_JBIWNL010000010.1, read as the reverse complement.
AACCTGATGCCCGCGATGACCGTCGCCCAGAACGTCGAACTGCCCGGGCGGCTGGCCGGTCGGCCGCCGGAGCGGGACCGGGTGCGGGAGGCACTGGCCCGGGTCGGACTGGCCGGACGCGAGCGGCACCGGCCCGGACAGCTGTCGGGTGGCCAGCAGCAGCGGGTGGCGATCGCCCGGGCGCTGGTCGCCCGGCCGCAGGTGCTCTTCGCCGACGAGCCGACGGGCGCGCTCGACCGGGCGACCGGGCACGACATCCTCGACCTGCTGCGCGCGGGCGTCGACGTGGACGGGCAGACCTGTGTGATGGTCACCCACGACCCGGTGGCCGCGGGTTACGCGGACCGGGTGCTGCTGCTCGCGGACGGGCTGTTGGTGGACGAGCTGCTCCGGCCGACCGCCGCGCAGGTCGGCGAGCGGCTCAGCCGGTTGGGCGGGTGAGCACGATGAGCACGATGGGCCCGATGAGCACGGCATGGACGAGCAGCCCCGTGTTGGCGCTGTCCGTCGGGCAGATCCGGCGGAGGCCCGCGGCCTTCGCCGGCCTGGGGGCGGCGCTGTTCCTCGCGATGGCGACGGTGACGCTCTTCGGCTCGCTGGTCGCCGCGCAGGCGGCGGCTCCCGAGGCGGTGGCTCGGACACCGGTGAGTGGGCCGGGCGTGATGGTGATCGCCGCGGCCTTCGGTGAGATCGCCGTCCTGGTCGCGCTGTTCGTCGTGGTCAACGCGCTGGGCTTCACCGTCCGTCAGCAGCACCGCGACCTCGCCCTGCTGCGCACCGTCGCCGCGACGCCCCGGCAGGTGCGGCGGGTGGTCCGCGCCCAGGTCCTGGCGACCGTCCTGCTGACCGCCGCCCCCGGCTGCGCGGCGGGCCTCCTCGCCGCCCGGTTCTTCCTCTCCGCCCTGCAGCGGCGCGGGATGGCCGCTCCCGGTCTGCACGTACCCGGGTCGCCGGTGCCCGTGCTGGTCGCGCTCGTCGTGGCGCTGCTGGTCGGCCTGGCGGCCACCGCCGTCGCGGCCCGGCGGATCACCCGGCCCGCACCGGCCGTCGCCCTGACCGGGGAGACGGGCGGGCCGCGGCGGACCGGCGTGCCGCGGCTGATCGCCGGGGCGGCCGTGCTGGCGGGCGGTGTGCTGCTGCTGCGACTGGCCGCGACCAGGCCCGCCGGGGAGCTGGACAAGGCGGGACAGGCCTCGCTGCTCGGTTCGCTGGTGCTCCTGGTCGCCGTCGCCCTGCTGGGTCCGTCGGCGGCGTGGGCGACGGCCGCGGTGCTCGGCGCCCCGGTCCGGGCACTCGTCCCGCGGGCCGGCTGGCTCGCCGACGCCAACCTGCGCGGCTACGCCGCCCGGCTCTCCACGGCGGTGGTCCCGGTCGCGCTGCTGGTCGGGCTCTCCGGCACGATGCTGATCATGACCAGCACCGCCGAGCGGGTCGCCCGGGCGACCGGCGCCGCGACCAGCGTCACCAAGGCCAGTGACATCTGGCTGCGCCAGGCCGAACTCGGCCTGCTGGTCTGCTTCGCGGCGGTCTCCACGGTCAACACCCTGGTCGCGCTGACCGCCGACCGGCGCCGGGAGTTCGCCCTGCTGCGCCTGGTGGGCGCGACGCGGCGGCAACTGCTGCGGATGCTCACGGCGGAGGCACTGCTGACCACGGCGGTCGGTGTGCTGCTGGGCGCGGCGGTGGCCGCCGCGGCCACCGGGGCGTTCAGCCGGGCGGTCCGGGGAACGGTGGTGCCGGTGGTGCCGGGCGCGGGGTGCGCCTGGGTGGTGCTGGGCGCGGCGGTCCTGACGGTGCCGGGGATCGTGGGGACGGGGCTGTGGGCGAGCGGCGGATCGGCGGTGGAGTCGGCGGGCGGGGAGCGGGGGTGAGGTGACGGGCGCGGGGGCGCGGGCGGGGGCGCGCGGGCGGGGCGGCGGGGCCTGAGGAGACCGGTGCAGGCCGCTGGATGCGGTAGTTGCGGCGGGGCGGCGGGGCCTGGTGGATGCTTGCCTCGGTTGGCGGGTGAGCGGTGAGGCGGACGGCAGTGAGGTGGACGGCAGTGAGGTGGGCGGTGGCGCGGTGAACGGCGGTGCGGTGGGTGGCGGTGCGGTGGCGCGGTGGGCGGCAGCCCGGTGGGCGGCGGTGACGCGGACGGTGGCGGAGCGGCGGCGGTTCCTGGCGGTGCGCGGTGACGAGATGGCCTTCGCCGTCCTCGGGCTGCCGCTCGGGGTGCTCGGCGGCGTCTACGCGGTCGCCGTCCTCTACGCGGGGGTGCTGCTCTCGCTCACCGTGCTGGGCCTGCCGTTCCTGGCGGCCGCGCTGCTCGGGGCCCGACGGATCGGCCGGATGCACCGGTGGCTGGTCGAGTGGCTGCTCGACGAGACGGTGCCCGGCCCGCCGCCGCTGCCGCGCCCGTCCGGGCTGATCGCCCGCGGCCGGATCGTGCTGACCGACCCGGTGGCCTGGCGGGTGCTGCTCTACCTCTTCCTGCGGCTGCCGGTGGGAGTGCTCGGCTTCCTGGCCGCGGTCGGGCTGCCGCTCGGCGGCGTCTGGCTGGTCGGCTTCCCCCTCTGGGTACGGCTGGCGGAGCCCGGTCCGAGACCGGTCGGCTGGTCGGACGTGCTGGCGATCCCGGTCGGCCTCGCACTGCTGGCCGCCGTACCCGCCGTGCTGCGGGCCCTGAGCCGGGCCAACCGGGCGCTCGCCCGGACGCTGCTCGGCCCGGTGCGCTCGCAGCAGCGGGTACGCGAACTGGAGAGCGCGCGGGCCACCCTGCTGACCGAGAACAGCGACCGGCTGCGGCGCCTGGAACGCGACCTGCACGACGGCACCCAGGCGCAGTTGGTCGCGCTCGCCATCACCCTCTCGCTGGCCGACGACGCCCTCGCCGACCCGGCCGAGCCCGACCTCGGACGGCTGCGCACCCTGGTCGACCGGGCCCGCGGGCAGACCGACGACACCATCACGGGCCTGCGCCGACTGACCCGGGGCATCCACCCCGTGGCACTGGACGGCGGGCTGGCCGAGGCACTGCCCGGACTCACCGCGACCTCGCCGGTGCCCGTCACGGTCCGGCTGGACCTGCGGGAACGGCCGGTCGAGGTGATCGAACGGGCCGTCTACTTCTGCGCGGCCGAACTGCTGACCAACGTGGCCAAGCACAGTGGCGCGCGATCGGCGGACCTGACCGCGAGCGCCGCCGACGGGAGGGTCCGACTGACCGTGCGCGACGACGGCCGCGGCGGCGCCGCGATCGGCACGGGCAGCGGACTCGCGGGCCTGGCCGAACGGCTCGCCGCGGTGGACGGCGTGCTGCGGGTGGACAGCCCACCGGGCGGGCCGACCGTGGTCAGCGCCGAGTTGCCCGACAGGCTGTGACGGACTCTCATGGGCCGTCGGAGCGGATGGAGCCATCGGGGGTGGGAGCGGGGGCATGAGAGGAGCTCATGGGGTCGGCCATGAGCTCCTCTCATGGGGTCGGCCATGAGCTGCGTACATGGGCCGACGTTCCCATGAGAGGACTTCATGGGCCCTCGACATGAGAGGACTTCATGATGAGCGCCCATGAGTGTTGCTCATGGGGCAGGCTCATGCGGCAGGCTCATGAGCGCGCCTCATGAGGCAGGCTCATGAGGCGAGCTCATGAGCAGCCCGCATGCCCGGTTTCACGAGGCGCCGCTCTCCGCGAGGTAGGCGAGTACGGCCTTGACCCGTCGGTTGTCGGTGTCGGTCGCCGGCAGGTCGAACTTGGTGAACACGGCGGCCACGTGCTTCTCCACCGCCCGCTCCGACACCACGAGCTGCGCGGCGATCGAGCGGTTGGAGTGGCCCTGCGCCATCAGCTCCAGTACCTCCCGCTCGCGCGGGGTGAGCGCGTCCACCGGGCTGCGCCGCCGGCCGCCGATCAGCCCGTTGACGATCTCCGGGTCGAGCGCGGTGCCGCCCGCGGCGACCCGGTGCAGCGCGTCCACGAACTGGGAGGTGCGGGCCACCCGTTCCTTGAGCAGGTAGCCGATGCCGGCGGCGCCGTCGGCCAGCAACCGGGCCGCCCAGACGGTCTCGACGTGCTGGCTGAAGACCAGGATCCCGACCTCGGGCGTGGTGGCGCGGATCTCGACGGCCGCCCGGATCCCTTCGTCGGTGTGGGTCGGCGGCATCCGGATGTCCACCACGGCCACGTCGGGCCGGTGCTCGGTCACGGCGGCGACCAGCTCGGGCGCCGTACCGGCGGTGGCGACCACCGCGCAGCCGCGCGCGGTGAGCAGTTCGACCATCCCGTCCCGGAGGATCACCGAGTCCTCGGCGAGGACGACGCGGAGCTGTTCATCGGTCATTCCGCCATTATTCCGGGCCGCCGGACGGAGCCGTCCCCGTAGCCGGACAAGAGGAAAACCGTCAGTCCAGACTGGACAGTCCAGACTGATGAAATTACCGTTGAAGCATGACCGAGAAGCGAGAGACCCGCCCTGTTCCCGCGGCCCCCGTGGCCGCCGTGGCCGCCGGTGACTCCGCCGACCCCGAAGACTCCGCCGTCCCCGAAGACTCCGCCGTCCCCGGCGACTCCGCGGCCCTGGCTGCCCGGGAGCTGCGCGCCGTGTTCAGCCGACTGCGCCGCACCCTCCGGGAGGCCGACGGAACCGGCGACCTCACCCCCTCCCAGACCGCCGTGCTGAGCCGGCTGATCAACGACGGCCCGGCCTCCGCCAGTGCGCTGGCCGCCGCCGAGCGGGTCCGGCCGCAGTCCATGGCCGCAAGCCTCGCCGTGCTCGAACAGCACGGCCTGATCGGGCGACGGCCCGATCCCGAGGACGGGCGGCGCCTGCTGGTCAGCCTCACCGAGGCCGGTCTGGCCCGGATCGCGGACAGTCGACAGGCGCGCGAGGAGTGGCTGGCCCGGGCGCTGGAGGAGCAGTACGACGAGGCCGAACGCGCCACCGTCCTGGCCGCGCTGGCCCTGATCGACCGGCTGAACCGGCGATGACCGGCCCGGCCACCCGCGCGGCCCGCCCCGGGATTCGTCGCGGGGTCCGTCGCGAGGCCGGCGGCTGGGCCGGCCGTCTTCGGTCCGACCGCCTTCGGGCCGACCGCCTTCGGGTGGGCCGTCGCCGGGCGCCCGCTCCGAACGGCGCGTTCGACCGACGGCTGATCGCGCCGATGGTGCTCGGCTCGGTGCTCAACCCGATCAACTCCTCGATGATCGCGGTCGCGCTGGTGCCGGTCGGCGCAGCCTTCGGGGCCCCGCCCGCCGAGACCGCCTGGCTGGTCACCGGTCTCTACCTCGCCACGGCCGTCGGTCAGCCGGTGATCGGGCGGCTGGTGGACACCCACGGCCCGCGCCGCCTCTACCTCGCCGGGACCGCGCTGGTCGGCGCGGCCGGACTGCTCGGCGCGCTCGCCCCGTCCCTCGGTCTGCTGATCGCCGCCCGGGTACTGCTCGGCCTGGGCACCTCGGCGGCCTACCCCGCCGCGATGCACCTCACCCGCAGCGAGGCCGAGCGGACCGGGAGGTCCGGGAGGTCCGGCCCCACCGGGGTGCTGACCGCGCTCGCCGTCGCCAACCAGACCGTCGCCGTGATCGGTCCGACCCTCGGCGGCCTGCTGATCGGCGTCGGAGGCTGGCGGACGGTCTTCCTCGTCAACGTGCCGCTCTCGCTCGCCTGTCTGGTGCTCGGCGCGGCCCGGCTGCCCGTAGCCGCCGCACACCGCGGCCCCCAGAACCAGCCCGACCGCACCGGTCAGCCTGACCGCCTCGACCGTAGCGGGATCGCGCTGTTCGCCGTCCTGCTGGTCTCGTTGATGCTGTTCCTGATGAGGCCGAGCCCGGCGCTCTGGTACCTGCCCGTGCTGGCCCTCCTCGCCGGCGCCGGCTTCGCCGTCCGCGAGACGCGGGCCCGCACCCCCTTCATCGACCTGCGGGCGCTCGTCGGCAACCGGCCGCTGATCGCCACCTATCTGCGCCAACTCCTCGGCTACACCGCCGGCTACGCCTTCCTCTACGGATACACCCAGTGGCTGGAGGAGGGTCGCGGCCTGTCCGCCACCGGCACCGGACTGGTCCTGCTGCCGCTCTCGCTCACGGCCCTCGCCGTGTCCGGCCTCACCGGCCGCAGCCCGGCTGTCCGTGGCAAGCTCCTGGTCGGCGCGGCGTGCCAGATCGCCGCCTGTGCCGCCCTGTCGTCGGTGCACGCGGACAGCCCGGCCGGGCTGCTGATCGCGATCGGCGTGCTGGCGGGCATCCCGCAGGGGCTGATCGGGCTCGGTACCCAGACCGCGCTGTACCACCAGGCCGACCCGGCCGCCATCGGCTCCGCGGCCGGGCTGCTGCGCACCTTCATGTACCTCGGTGCGATGGCCGCCTCCGCGGCGAACGCCGCCGTCTTCCCGCACGGTGCCACCACGGAAGGCCTGCACGGCCTCGCGCTGTTCATGCTCGGTGCCGCGGCCCTGCTGTTCCTCCTCACCCTGCCCGACCGCTCCCTCGGCCGCCTCGCGAAGCCCGCCGACAAGCCCGCCGGGACCACAACCGACAAGCCCGCCGCGACCACAGCCGGGAAGAGCGTCGGGAACGCGGGTTGACGGCCACTCAGCTCTCGACGGCCGGCGTCCCGCGCCACTCCGCGTGGACGCCGGGAGCGGCCTCGATCACCTCGGTCGGATAGGCGTTCCGGACGAGTTCGAGCAGGGCGTGCTGCTCGTCCAGCCAGCCGGGGGCGGGGGAGAGGGCGACCCGGAGCGTGACGCCGGAGTCCTCGGTGTCCGAGACGGTCACCCACAGCCCGCCCGGCCGCCCGGGTTCGATCCGCAGTTCCGGACCGTGCTCCTCGTTCAGCCAGCGGACCGCGAACCCCTGGCGGAGCCGGTCCAGCGCCGTTTCCCAGCACCGAAGGTGGCGATCGGTCACCACGGTGGTGAAGCGTCCGCGCACGGTGTCGGCCGTGACGGTGATCTCGCAGTCCAGCCAGTCGTGCCCGCGCAGGGAGCCCGGCGCGTGCCGCCCGAGCACCCGGACCCGGACGTCGCGGCCGCCGGTCCGCCCGTCGCAGCCGCGGGCGTCGGCGTCGTCCGGACGGTCCGTCAGTTTGATCAACTCGTGCTGGTGCGAAGCGGCTTCACTCACTGCGTGCTCCCCGGTGGCAGTGGATCCAAGGGCTGACATCCTCGCGCAGGTGTTCGCTCCGGTGCCAGCCCGGGGGTGGTGCGTTCCGGTCGGGGTTCCCTGCCGCAGCTCGCCGGCCGGCCTCCGTCCCCGCCGAGGCCCGTCCCCGTCGGCCTGCGGCCCGGCCGGGGCCGTCCGCGCGAGCCTCCGTCGCGTCCGGGATCGGGCCCTGCCGACGCGCGCTGCCCCGAGCGGGTCGGCCCGCCGGACCGGGGAGGTCGGGCGGGCCGTCGCGGCGGTGCGGGACGTTCGCGGGGAGGGAGCGTTCAGGCGGTGGGGGCCGCACCGGCTGCCCTCGCCGCACCGGCTGCCCGCTTCGGTGCGGCGGTGGGCGGTGGGCGTCGACTCAGCGGTGGTCCGGGTGTCCGGTGAGGACGGTGGTGAAGATCGGCTCGCCGTGCTGGTGGCCGGTCACGGTCGTGGTGAGCGCGTCCGGGTCCTCGCCGGGGGTGTGCCGGGCGGTGATGAGGGTGGGCGCGTCGTGCTCGGCGTACCGGTGGAAGGTGGTGGCCGCGGCGGTCGGCGTGACGGTGACCGGGCTGGCCAGCGCGTTGGTCGCCTGGCGGGCCGCTTCCAGCAGGACCATGCCGGGAATGTGGTCGTTGGCGTGGTCGAAGAGGATCGGGTGCCAGAAGTCGGGGGTGAGGTGCCAGGTACCGGGCGCACCGGCCGGGGTGAGGACGACGTCGCAGGGGCGGAGCCGTCCGACCCGGGCCGGCGGCAGCGGCTCGGCGGTGGTACCGGGTACCGGCAGCGCGTCGACGTCGACGCGACCCCGGCGGAGCCGCTCGTAGGTCGAGCCCGGGACGGTGGTGAAGCGGGCGTAGCCGGTGGCGGCCAGCTGCGGTCCGCGCCGGACGACCGCGCTGAAGGTGAAGTCGACGGTGTTGCGGGTGCGGCGCGGTTCGGCGACGAGCTTCGCCTCGATGGTGAGGTCGGTGGGCTTCGCACCGATCAGCAGCTGGCGCGGGCGGGTGGTGTAGTCGAGGTTCCACATCATGAACTTGTGGTCGAGCGGAACGCCGAACCGGGTGTGGGCGAGGTAGAGCCCGGCCTGGCGGATCGTTTCAGCAGCCTGGATCGGGTCGTGCCGGGTACCGTCGGGGGTGCTGAAGAACGTGTGCGCCCGGGGCCATTGCGCGGAGACCGCGAAGGTGGTCTCGTTCAGCTGCTCGCTGCCGGTGAGGAAGACCTCGGCATGGCAGGCCCGGTGGACGTACTCCTTGGCGACGGTGCTGGTCAGACGGGGTGCCGGGCCGGCGTCCAGGTCCTGGCCGGGGACGGCCCCGGGGGCCTCGGCCGAGGTGAGGCCGGCGGCAGGCGTGCGGAAGGCAAGCAGAGTCATGGGGAGCGCTCCGAAGGGCCGTAACGGGCGGGGTGGGCTGCTCAGGGCTCGTAAGATACGTACCTACCGGTTTGCTTTTCAAGGCAACAGAACAAAGGTTCGTCGGCGGCCGAGCGGGGTCGTTCGGATACCCCCGGCAGAGGTCTGAACCGTTCCGCGGGCTGTGTGGGGTTGGTGAATGTCCGTTGACCTGCGGTGATTTCGCGGCTCAGACTTGACGGGTTCATTATCATGAGGTGCCTCCCCGTGGGTACGGCGGCTGCAAGTAAGAGCTGCTGTTCCGGTTGGAAGCCCTTCAGTGGGGGTCCTGGCCACCTGGCCGACCCATACCGTCCACGCGGTTTTTCATCGCTCAAAGACCGCCCTATGTGACCTGGCACGCAGGGATCGCCTCGGGGTCGGGCGGGTAAGATACGGGGTGTTTGGTTTTGTTTGCCGAGCGTTTCGGGTGGGGTGGTAGCGATGGTGCGGCAGGAACGGGCGGTCCGGACGCGTCGGCTGATCCTGGAGGCGGCGGCGTCGGTCTTCGACGAGTACGGGTACGAGGGGGCGACGATCGGCGAGGTCGTCGCCCGGGCCGGCGTGACCCGCGGTGCGGTGTACTTCCACTTCGCGTCGAAGCGGGAGCTCGCGCAGGGGGTCGTGGAGGAGCAGTTCGGCCGCGACGAGATCCCCGAACGGCACTGCAAGCTGCAGGAGTTCGTGGACCTCGGGATGGTGGTCGCCCATCTCATGCCGCGTGACCCGCTGTTGAGCGCGGGCGCGCGGCTCTCCCTCGGCCAGGACGTGTTCGGCGACTTCAGCGGCGGTGCCGCGCCCGGGTGGATCGAGCGGGCCGAGAGCGTGCTGACGGCGGCCCGCGAGCGAGGCGAACTGCTGCCGCAGGTGGTGCCGGCCGAGACGGCGTGGCTGGTGACCGGGGCCTGGACGGGCGTGCAGATCCAGTCCCAGAAGATGTCCGGCCGGGCCGACCTGGAACGCCGGGTCGCGGTGCTGTACCAGCACCTGATGCCGAGCATCACCGTGCCCGGCGTGCTCGCCACCCTCGACCTGGGCGTGGACCGGGGCGGCCGGGTGGTGGCCGAGCTGGAGGCGGCCCGGACGGCGGAGCCGGTGGAGCCCGGCGGGGGTGACGCCGGCCGGGGGGCGGCCGCCGGGGCGGGCGTCGGCGGGGTCGCCTCGCGCTGACCGCCCCGGGTTCCGTTCCTCGGTTCCGTTCCGCCGGTTCCGTTCCGCCGGCTCCGATCCCCCGGTTACGTGGCTCGATCGCGCCTCGGCCGGTCTGTCGGTCTACCCGCGCCGGCCCGTCGGCCCGGTCCAGGGGCGACTCCTCCGCGCAAAAACAAACAGCGCGTTCGGTTTTGTATTGACAAACCGTCCGTCCTGTTTTTGGATAGGCGTCGGGTGCTCAACCGATCCCTCCGCGCAGCATCGCGGGGCCGTGATCGAGCAGCGGAGCACCCGCCCGGCCGGTGGCCGTCGGGGTCGCCGATCCGTCTGGATTTGGGGTGGTCGTCGTGGAAATCCGGGTGCTGGGGGCCTTGGGGGTCCAACTGTCCGGGGTGTCGGTGGTGCCGACCGCCCCGAAGCCGCGGCAGGTGCTCGCCCTGCTGGCGTTACGGGCCGACCAGGTCGTGCCCGCCGGTGTCCTCGCCGAGGAGCTGTGGTGCGGCCGCCCGCCGCGCAGTGCGCGCACCACCGTGCAGACGTACGTCCTCCAACTGCGTGACCTCATCGACCGGGCGCTCGCCCAGGGGGACGGCGGCCCGGGAGCTTCCTGCGCGAAGGACGTCCTGGTCACCTCGGTCGGCGGCTACATGCTGAACAGCGGCGGCGGGCTCGTCGACCTCCAGGAGTTCGACCGCCTCGCCGGGCACGGCTACCGCGCCATGGACGCCGGCGACTACCCGCTCGCCGCCCGCCAGTTGGGCGAGGCCCTCGCACTGTGGCGCGGACCGGCCTTCGCGGACATCCCGGTCGGCGGCCAACTCGCCGTCGAGGCCAAGCGGTTGGAGGAGACCCGGCTCTGCGCGCTGGACCAGCGGATCGAGGCGGACCTGCGGCTCGGGCGGCACCGCGTGCTGCTCGCCGAACTCACCGTCCTGGTCGACCGCTACCGCACCCACGAGAGCCTGCACGGCCAGTACATGATCGCCCTGCACCGCTCCGGACGGCGCGGCGAGGCCCTGGAGGCCTACCAGCGTCTGCGGAACACGCTGGTACGGGAGTTGGGCATGGAACCGTCCGCCGCCCTGCGCCGCCTCCAGCGCTCCATCCTGCTCGCCGGTCCCGAGCGGGCCGACCAGGACGAGCCGGCCGTGCTCGCCGACGGGGTGGCCGCACGCCCCGCCCGGCTCAGCCGCGTCGGCTGACCCGGCCGGACGGATCCGTCCGAGCCGATCCGTCCGAGCCGATCCGTCCGGGCTGCTCCGGACGGCCCGGACGGAGAGCCGCGTCTCAGGCGGGCCTCACCTCGGTGTTCTGGCCGGCGTGCAGGAGCCATCGTCCGTCGTCGTGCCTGGTCATGACGTAGAGCGGGGTGCCTTCGGAGTCGCCCGCCGCGGAGTGGTAGACCTGGCGCACCTTGACGGCCGCCACGTCGGGGCGCAGGAAGCGGATGTGTGCCACCTCGTAGGTGACCTCGCCGTCCCAGGTCGCGGCGGGCAGGACGGCACGGGTGAACTCGGCGATCGCGTCGAGGCCGAGGAGGACCTTGCCGTGGGCGGTCGTCCAGAGGGCGTCGGGGTGGAACAGCGCGAGGAAGCCCTCGGGGTCCTTGGCGCGCTGGGTGCGTTCGACGGTGGCGACGATCCGCTCGATCGCGTCGACGTCGGCGGTGCGGGTGTCGGTAACCGGGGTGCCGGTGGCTTCGGTGGTCATGCGGATCATTCTCGTACCTCAAGTCAGCTTGAGGTCAAGCCGGTTGCCGGCACGGCGCGGAGGCTCAGGTAGTCGCCGAGGCGGGCGGCGGCGGTGAGCATGGCGAGGCCTCGGTCGGTGAGGCGTTTCTGCCAGCCGTCGAGGGCGGCGGCCAGTTCGTCGGTGCCGCCCGCCGAGCGGATCTGCCGGACCACGGCGGCGATGCGGTCCAGCGGGTAGCCGCCCCGCCGCAGCAGGTGGGCGAGTTGGGCGTCGCGGACGTCGGCCGGGCCGTAGACACGGTGGCCGGTGGCGCGGTCGCGGGCCGGGGTGAGGATCCCGGAGACCTCCCAGGTGCGCAGGGTCGCGGGGGTGACGCCGAGCCGGTGTGCGACGTCGCCGATGGTGAGCGGGCCGGGCGGGGCCGGACGGTCGGCGGCGGTCGAGGGTGCGGCGGGTGCGGCAGCCGCGGAGGTGAGGTGGCCGACGGCGTCCCGGACGGCGACCAGTGTCTCCCGGTCGCGCAGCATGCGGGCGTGGCCGCGGTCGAGGGTGGTCAGGGCCTCGTCGAGGCGGTCGGCGTGCACGGCGGTCATGACCGGGCCGGCGAGCGGGTGCCCGTACGCGGCGACGAGGGCGAGGAACGCGCGCAGGGCGGCCGCGTGCAGCTCGGTGTAGATCCGGTAGCCGGTGGGGGTGCGGGCGGCGGGCGGGAGGCAGCCGTCGCGCTCGTAGTTGCGGACCGCCTGGGTCGAGATGCCGTGCTCGCGCGCGAGATCGGAGGGGCGCATGGTCGTCTTCCGTTCGGGCCCGTTTGAGACTTCCTGCGGCAGATCTCGTGGCAGTCGGCGGGCTGGCTCGGGCAAAGTCTCAACCGATCTTTCAAGGATACGCTTGAGGTCCATGAGTCAGGACATTCACGACTTCGTCACCCCGTCGTGCGAGCTGCTGGGGCTCGGCGAGCCGACGCACCAGGAGCCGGCCTTCGGATGGGTCCGCAACGAACTGTTCGCCCGGCTGGTCGACCGGGGCTTCCGGTCGATCGCCCTCGAAACCGACCGCGTGGCTGCCCTCGCCGTGGACGACTACGTCCGGGAGGGTGCGGGCACCCTGGACACGGCGATGGCCGAGGGCTTCTCGCACGGCTTCGGCGAGCTCCGCGCCAACCGCGAACTCGTCGCCTGGATGCACGAGTTCAACCGTAGCCGACCGCAGGGGGAGCGGCTGGCCTTCCACGGCTTCGACGCCCCGACCGAGACCTACAGCGCCCCCAGCCCGCGCAGCTACCTTGAGCACGCCCGCGACTACCTGCTCGGACGCGACCTGGACCACGCCCGCGATCTGGACCACGCCCGCGACCTGGACCACGACCACGGCGCCGGCCGCGGCCACGACCTCGACATCGCCGGACCGGCCGGCGAGGACGAGCGCTGGAGCCGGGCCGAGGCGGTGCTCGACCCGGCGCAGTCGCCCGGCGCCACCGCCGAGGCCGGGAGGCTGCGCTGCCTCGCCGACGACCTGCTCCTCCGACTCCACGCGCGGGCACCCGAGTTGATCGCGGCGACCTCCCGGGCCGCGTGGTTCCGGGCCAGGATGCAGCTGACCGCGGGCATCGGCCTCCTGCGCTACCACGCGCAGTCGGCGGTCCGGGGCCTCACCCCGAGCGACCGGTTGAGCGGCCTGATCCGCGTGCGGGACGCGCTCATGGCGCAGAACCTCCTCGACATCCGCGAGTTGGAGGCGCAGCGTGGGCCGACCCTGGTGTTCTCGCACAACCAGCACCTGCAGCGGAACCCGAGCGCCTGGGCGCTGGGGGAGCTGGACTGTGGCTGGAACAGTGCGGGCCGCATCGTCGGCGCACTGCTCGGCGAGCGGTACGCCTTCGTCGCCGGGAGCCTGGGGCGCAGCGAGGCGATCGGTCTGGGCGAACCGGCACCGGACACCTACGAAGCGTTCCTGCAACGGGGCGGTACGGGCTGGGAGTTGACGGAGGCGCGACTGCCCGCCACCGGCCGTACCCGCACCGACACCACACCGCCCCAGGGCTACTTCCCGCTCGACCGGGAAGTTCTCGACGGCGCGGCGGCGCTGCTGCACATCGGTGACGGCGCGCAGGTCGCGGCGGCCGCGGCCGAGGCGGCGGCGTGGGAGGCTGCCGGGGGCTGAGGGGCGCCCGCCGGGCCCGGGTAGGCGGCCCGCAGATGGGAGAGCAGGGCGGCGGCCGGCGGCTCGGCCGGCCGCTCGCCCGGCCAGGCCAGCGCGATCCGCACCAGCGGAACGGGATCGGCCAGCGGGCGGACCCGTAGCCCCGGGACCGCGCCCGGGTCCGGCAGGACGGCCACACCCAGCCCGTGTGCGGCGAGATCCGCCAACTGCGGTGGTGCGGCGGCCTCGACGCCGACGGTCGGGCTCGCGTTGGCCTCGGCCAGGGCGTGCTCCAGCGCCGTGCGCATGCCGGTGCCGCGCGGGGTGCTGACCAGGGCGTGTCCGGCCAGCGCGGCGACCGGGAGGGCATCGTCCCGGACGGCGTCACCCGGGGCGGTCGAGAGCGGGTGGTGCGTGGGGCAGGCCGCGACCAGCGGCACCTCCAGCACGGTGTGCAGGCCGAGACCGACCAGTGTCGTCCAGCCGTCGTCGCCCTCGCGTCCACTCGCGGCGGTGGGCAGGCCGATCACGGCGAGGTCCAGCCGCCCGTCGCGCAGGGCGGCGAGCATCCCCGCGGTGGTGTCCTCGGTCAGCGAGAAGTCGATGCCGGGGTGCTCCTGGCGGAACGCGGCCAGCGTGGTGGCCAGGCCGGGGAACGTGCCCAGCTCGGGCGGCGGGGTGAACGCCGCCCCGGCGACCATGCCCAGCCGTACGTGCCCGCGCCGCAGCCCGTCGAACTCCCGCGCCGTCCGCCGGGCCGCGGCGGCGGAGGCGAGCGCCGCCCGGGCGTGCGGCAGCACCGCCTCGCCGGCCGGGGTGAGGCGTACGGTGCGGCCCGAGCGGTCGAGCAGCCGGTGCCCCAACTCGCGCTCCAGCTGCCGGATCTGGGAACTGACGCCGGGCTGGGTCAGGTGCAGCAGCTGCGCGGCCCGGGTGAAGCTGCCGTGCTGGGCGACGGTGACGAAGTACTGGAGCTGCCGCAGTTCCATAACTCATGATCATAGGCGGCAGAACATCCCGGTCTTGGACGGGCGTGCGGATCCGGCCGCAGGCTGGACGCATGGAGAGCGTGCCGAAGAGCAGCGTGCGGAAGAACACCGTGCCGAATGACGCGGTGCCCGAGAACGGCGTGCCCGGGAACGGCCTGCCGCGGCGCAGTGAGCCGACGGCCCCGGACGCCGGGCGGCTCGACTGGATCCGCGAACAGATCGCGGCCGAGCGCCGTGAACTCGCCGAGGTGTTCGCCGCCTTCGCCCCGGAGCAGTGGAACGCGCCCTCGCTGTGCGAGGGTTGGCGAGTGCGAGAGGTCGTTGCGCACATGAGCACCGGCTTCCGGCACTCGACGGCGCGCACGCTTTTGGAACTCGGGCGCTCCGGTGGCAACGTCCACCGCATGGCCGACCGGATCGCCCGCCGCGATGCCGCCGCCCTGACCGTGCGCGAACTCGCCTCCGCCCTGGCCGAGCACGCCGACCACCCCTGGCGCCCGCCGGTCGGCGGCCGGATCGCGGCCCTGGCGCACGATGCCGTCCACGGGCTCGACATCACCGTGGCGCTCGGTCTGCCCGCCCGGCTGCCCATGGCGCGCACCACCGCGCTGCTGGACGCCGTCACCCCCCGTAGCCTCCGGTTCTTCGGGGCGCGGCTCGACGGAGTCCGGTTGGTGGCGACGGACGCCGACTGGTCGTACGGGCAGGGCCCGGTCACCGTCGAGGGGCGGGCCGAGCACCTGCTGCTGGTGACGTACGGGCGCCGCGTGCCGGAGGGGCTGCTCGCCGGGTCGGGGGCCGGGCGGTTCGCCCAGGGCGGATGAGCGGGAGGCGGCGGCCGCGGCCACGGGTCACCGGGCGGCCAGCCACTCGGTGAGGGCGGCGTGCAGCAGCTCGACCTGTGTGCGGTCCAGGATCACCGTCGTCTGCGCACCGGCGCCGTCCGGGCCGCCCTGGTCCGAGCCGGCGTCGTCCGAGCCGGCGTCGTCCGAACGGCCGTCGCGCGGGGTGTCGTCCTCCGGGGCGCCCCCGGCGGGCCGCCCCAGGCCCAGTCGGAGGTACTCCACCGGGACGGGTCGGCCGCCCGCCGACTTGGGATCGTCGCGGAACCGGACGTCGGGGTGGCAGTGGTCGGGGATCTCGGCGAGCTCCAGCCAGCCCCCGCGCGGGTCGTCGGCGGCGGGGTTGACGTGCGAGCCCCGGTAGATCCGCGGCGCGGGCGCGGTTTCGAGGCCGCCGTCGTCGGCGAACAGCAGCCGGGTGGCGAAGATGGACACCGGGTTCTCCTCCGGGGGCGGCGACGGGAGTCCCCCGAGCCTAGGGGCGCTCCCCACTGCCGTCATGCGAGTTCCGGGCGCCCGTGACTACGATCGGAAGAAGCCCTTCCGGATGGTGGTGAGACGGAAGCCAGGTCGCCGATGCCCCCGAGGTCCGTGCAGTGGCCGCCGTACGTGCGGGTCGCGCCGTGGTTGTTGATCATCGGCGGGCTGGTGTGGAACTCACTGGATCCGTCCGACTACTGGGGCGATCCGCTGTTGGCGGCGGCGGCCGTGCTGTCCGGGGCGCTGCTGACCCTGCGCGACACGATCGCGGTCGGGGTGGCCAATGTGACCGGGATCCTGGTGCTGTCCACCCAGGACGCCTCGATCGGGACCGGCGACGGCTACCTGGAGCTGGTGAACACGGCGTTCGCGGCCCTGCTCGGGGTCGGGGTGAACCGGGTGGTGGCCCGGCAGGGGCGGCGCCTGGAGCGGGTGCGGTCGGTGGCGGAGGCGGCGCAGCGGGCGGTGCTGCCGGAGCCGCCGGGACGGGTGGGCGAGCTGTCCGTCGCGGCCTGCTACCAGGCCGCCTACGACGAGGCACTGATCGGCGGGGACGCCTACGCCCTGCAGACCACCCCGTACGGCGTGCGCGCGCTGATCGCGGACGTCCGGGGCAAGGGCCTGCACGCGGTGGGCGCGGTCTCGGTGCTGCTGGGGGCCTTCCGGGAGGACTCGCACCGGGTGCCGGACCTGGCGGCGCTCGCGGACGCGCTGGAGGCCTCGCTGCTCCGGGAGGCCGACCAGCTGAGCGAGGAGCTGCGCCTGGAGGGGTTCATCACGGCGCTGCTGGTGGAGTTCCCTCCGGGCGAGGGGGTGGTGCGCACGCTCGACTGCGGGCACCCCGGTCCGTACCTGCTGGGTCCGGGCCCGTCCGTGCCGAGTCGGGGCGCGTCCCTGCGGTCCGTCGTCCCGGACCTGTCGACCGCTGATCCCGACCCGCTCGACCCGCCGGGCCGGCCCGCGCCACCCATACCGCCCACACCGCCTGCGCCGCCCACACCGCCCACACCGCCCGGCCCGCCGGACCGGCGGGATGCGGGCCGGTACCCGCGGAGCGGCGAGCCGGCGGTGCGGCGGCTGGACGCGGCCGACCCGGGGCTGCCCCTGGGGATGGGCGTGCTGGGGGTGGCCCGGCCCGCGCCGGAGAGCCGGCCCTTCCCGCCCGGGTACACGCTGCTGCTGGTGACCGACGGGGTGACCGAGGCCCGGGACGGGGCGGGCGAGTTCTACGACCCGGTGCTCGGGCTGGCTCCGCTGGGCCCGTTCGCCGGCCCGGGCGCGGTGCTGGACGCGCTGGTGGCGGACGTCGAGCGGTGGGTCGGCGGGCCGCGCGACGACGACATGGCCGTCCTCGCGATCACCCGCCGGGCGGACGGCTGAGGAGCGGGCCCGGTGACACCGGTCGTGCACCGTTCGACGGTTGCCCACAGTCACGCGGATATCACGATGAGGTGACGGCGGCGCGGTACTCCACAGGATCCGGCCAAGTTGAGCGGTGCCGTCCGGTGGCCGGAATGGCCGTGTCCGAATACCGGACGATGGAATGGACGGTCGGCGCGGCCGGTGGCCCGCACGCCCCTCGGCCGGTGCCGCCTTGGCCGACCGGCGGTGCCGCCGCCGCGACCGGTCCATAAGGGGGCGTAGGAGACGCGCAAGAGGCGGTCGGGGGAGTGGCGGGAACCGGCCGAGCTGCGGTTCGTCCGGAAACGGACCTGGTGCTTGCCCCGTGTCGAACGGGTGGCCGAGAGTCGAATCGATGAACGAGATGCCTAGCCCCCGCCAGGCCCGTCTGCTCGGCCACCGCGACTTCCGGCTCCTCTTGACCGGCGCCGCAGCCGCCCAGACGGGCAGTCAGGTCACCCTGGTCGCGTTGCCCTTGGTGGCGGTGGTGGTGCTGGACGCCACCCCGTTCGAGGTGGGTCTGCTGACCGCCGCCGAGACCGCCGCCTTCCTGCTGGTCGGCCTGCCGGCCGGCGCCTGGCTGGACCGGATGCGCAAGCTGCCGGTGCTGATCCGGGCGGACGTCGTGCGCTGCCTGGCGGTGGGGTCGATCCCGCCCGCCGCGGCGCTCGGGGTGCTGACCATGCCGCAGCTGTACCTGGTGGCGCTGGTCACCGGGGTCGCGACGGTGTTCTTCGACGTCGCCCACCAGTCCTTCCTGCCCGCCGTCCTGCCGCGCGAGCAACTGGTCGGCGGCAACGGGGCGCTGGAGACGGTCCGCTCCTCGGCGCAGATCGCCGGGCCCGGCCTCGGCGGCGGGCTGGTCCAGCTGCTCGGCGCGCCGCTCGCCATCGTGGCCGACGCCTGCGGCTACCTGGCCTCCGCGCTGCTGCTCGCCCGGATCAGGGTCGAGGAGCCGCGGCCGGAGCCGGCACCCGGGCGCTCGCTGCGCGCCGAGGTGGGGGAGGGTGTCCGGTTCGTGCTCGGGCACCCGCTGCTGCGGGCGATCGCGACCGCCACCGCCGTGTCCAACCTATTCGCCGCCGTCCTGATGGCCGTGCAGACGGTCTTCTGGGTACGGGTGCTCGACCTGTCGCCGGGAGCCATCGGCGTGCTGCTGTCGACCTCCGCCGTCGGCGGGCTGGCCGGCGCGCTGTGCGCGGGCCACCTGGCGCGATGGGTCGGGCAGGCCCGGCTGATCTGGCTGTCCACGGTGGTGACGGCGCCGTTCGCGGTGCTGTGGCCGCTGTCCGGCGGCGGCGCGGCCGTGGTGCTGTTCGGCCTCGCCTCCGGGGTGGTGCTGTTCGGCGCGGTCGCCTACAACGTCGCCCAGGTCAGCTTCCGACAGAGCGTCTGCCCGCCGGAACTGCTCGGCCGGATGAACGCCACCATGCGCTTCCTGGTCTGGGGAACGCTGCCGATCGGCGCGCTGGGCGGCGGGATCGTCGCCGACGCGGCCGGGCCGCGTGCCGCACTCTGGCTCTGCGCGGTCGGGTTCCTGCTGGTGCCCGTGCCGCTGCTGCTGTCGCCGCTGCGGCGGATGCGCGAGCTGCCGGGCGCCGGCGCGCCGGGTGCCGAGGAGGCGACCGGCGAGGCGACCGCCACCACCGGGGAGACCGTCGCCGTGGACGAGGCCCCCGGGGAAACCGCCACCGCCCGGGAGAACGCCGCCGTGAACGACGCCACCGGGGCGACCGTTGCCGCCGGGCCCGCCGTCGAGCAGATCGCCGCGAGCCCCACCACCCACTGACCCACCCCTGACCTGCCGAGCCGCGACCGGAAACCGGAGACCGTTCCCGTGCACGCCAGCATCACCTCCGCCTACCTCAACCGGTACCGCTCCGCCGCCGCCCGATCCCCGGTGGAGCTGCTCCCGCTGACCGGAGCCCAGCGGCGGTTCCTGATCACCCGCCGACTCGCGCCGCTCCGCCGCTCCGACGTCGTCCCGCTGTTCTTCGCCTACCCGCGCGGCACCCTCGACCAGGACCGCCTGGCCCGCGCCGCCACCGCGGTCGCAGCCCGCCACCCCGCGCTGTGCGGCGGCTTCGCGGCCGTGCGCGGCACACCCGTCCTGCGGGTCGGCGGCCCCTCCGCCGAGGCCGCCCGGATCGCCGTCGCCCCCGGCGGCACGGCCCGCGAGGCGCTGCGCGAAGCCCTGCTGGACTGGCCCGCCGACGGGCCCGCGCTGCGCCTGCTGTTCGCCCACGAGCCGGACGGCGAAGAGGAGTTGCTGGCCCTCGCGCTGGACCACGCGGCCTGCGACGAGCAGTCCCTCGGGGTGCTCACCGCCGAACTCAGCCAGGCGTACGAGACGGACGAACCGGCGGCGGCCGGGCCCGATCCGCAGGCCCTGGCCGACTACCGCCAGGCCGTGGAGCTCCAACTGGCCACCGAGGACGCCGCCGGCGGGCCCGCCGCGCAGGCCCACTGGGGCCGCCGGCTGGGCGGACTGACCGGGGCGGGCGGCGGCGCGGCCGCGTCCACCGGGATGCTCACCGAGCGGCTGCCCGCCGCCGAGGGCGCCGCGCGCAGCGGCGTCTTCCCGGCCCTGCTGGACGCCGTCGGCGTCGCCGCGCACCGGCTGCACCGGGCGCACCGGACCTACCCGGGGGAGGGGGCGCTCGCGCTCGGCTACCCGTGGGGCGGCCGGCCGGCCGGCGCGCCCGCCGCGCTCGGCTGCTTCCTCAACACCCTGGTGCACCCGGCCGGTCCGACCGCCACGAGCGACCCGGACGCCCTCGCCGACGCCTGGTGGGACGACCTCGACCACGCCGGGACCCCGTTCGACGAGGTGGTCCGCGCCGCCCGTACCGCCGGGGCGTCGTGGTCGGGCGCCCTGGACGCCATGCTCACCCTGGAGGACCTGCACCGCCGCCCGCCGCTGGTGCTCGGCGGCACGCCCGGCCGGGAGACCCACTTGGCCGGACGCCCGCTCGCCGCACCGCTCGCCGTCTCCGCGTCGCACGGCGACGACCTGCTGATCCGACTCGCCTGGGACAGCGACCGCTTCCCCGAGGCCGACGCCCACGCCGCCTTCGACGACCTGCTCGCCGTGTTGCGGCAGCACCTGCGGGCTCGGCCGCTCCTGCACACCCACGCCTGAGCCGCCGCGCCCGAGCACCCGCGCCCGAGCACCCGCGCCCGAACGCGCGTGCCCCGAGAGGGCTTCGCGCCTCCCGTACCCAGGGCCCCCACCCGCCCGACCTCCCGCGCCCACCCCGCGGGCCCGAACTCCCACACCGGATCCGCCTCGCCGGATCCACCGCGCCCGGACGCGCGTGCCCCGACGGGCACGGGTGCCCGGTCGCCCCGCGGCGCACCGACACCCCGGTGCGCCCCGGGCCACCCGGCCGCAGCGGGTCCACCCCACACCCGCTCCCGGCCACCGCAGTGCCGACAAAGCCCACCACTCAAGGGAACCGTTCATGTTCGCACTCTCTCCGTCGCAGGAGATCGTCTGGCTGCACGAGCAGATGCTGCCGGGAAGCCGCGCCTACAACTTCACCGCCGTCCTCGACCTGTGGGGCACCCTCGACCGGGACGCGCTGCACGCCGGTCTGGGCGCCGTCCTGGACCACCACCCCGGCCTGCGCCTGGAGTTGGTGCCCACACCGGAGGGGCTGCCCGGCCAGCGGGTCGCCGAGGGGTGCCGCCCGGAGCTGCGCCACAGCGACTTCACCGCCGAGGAGGACCCGGAGGCGGCCTTCCGCCGGCTGCTGGCCGCCGAGGCCGAGGAGCCGGTCGACACCGAGCGGGCGCCGGTGCTGCGCTGGCACCTGGTCCGGCTCGCCGAGGACCACCACCGGCTGATCCACGTCGAGCACCACCTCGTCCACGACGGCCACTCCTTCGCGATCCTGCTGCGCGACCTGTTCACCGTCTACCGCGCCCGCGTCCTCGGCGAGCCCTACGAGCTGCCCGCCGCGCCCTCGTACGAGGACCACGCGCGGACCGCCGCCGACGTCTCCCGCGAGCGCGCCCTCGACTTCTGGACCCGCGAGCTGACCGACGCGCCGCGCGAGGTCGCCCTGCCCGGCCTGGCCCGGCCGGGCGTCGAGCGCCGCCACCGCGGCGGCCAGCTGCGCCAGGCGATCGGCGCCGACCTGGCCGAGCGGCTGCGCGAGCGCAGCACGGCGGACGGCCACACCCCGTTCAGCACCCTGCTCGCGCTGCTCGCCGAACTGCTGCGCCGGCACAGCGGCCACCGCGAGATGGTGATCGGCACGGCCGTCGGCAACCGCCCGGAGGGCTTCGAGGGCACCGTCGGCATGTTCGTGAACACCGTGCCGCTGCGCCTGCGGCTCGACCCCGCCGCGTCCGGCACCGACGCCGTCGACGAGGCGACCGACGTCCTGATGCGCGCGCTGCCCTACCAGGACCTTCCGGTGCAGGAGCTGACCCGCCGTCTTGGCCTGCACACCAGCGGCGCCGACAACCCGCTGTGGAACGTGATGTTCAGCGCGCACGACGCCGCGCTCCCGGACGTCCAGGCGCCCGGGCTGGAGGTCTCGCTGTACGAGGGCTTCAACACCGGCACCACCCGCTTCGACCTCGACCTGGTGCTGCTGCCGGACGACCGCCGGGTGGTCGGCGAGAAGCACGGCGCCGCCGGGATGACCCTGGTCTGGGACTACGACGCGGACCTGTTCCGCGAGTCCGAGGCCGTGCTGCTCTCCGAGCGGCTGCTGGAGCTGCTGCGCTGCTACCTCGACCGTCCGCAGGCGCCGATCGCCGAGCTGGCCCCCGCGCCAGAGGCCGAGTCCGTGTCCGAGGCCGGGTCGGACGCCGCACCGGCCCTGCTCGACCCGGCCGCCGCCCACGACCCGACCGCACTCGCCCTGCTGGCCGGCACCGAACGGATCAGCTACGGCGAACTCGACCGCCGCGTGACCGAGTTGGTCGAGCGCCTGCGCGCCGCCGGGGTCACGCCCGGCCAGCCGGTGGCCACCGTCCTGCCGCGCGGCACCGACAGCGTGGTCGCCCTGCTCGCCTGCCTGCGCCACGGCGCCGTCCACGCGCCGCTGTCCACCGAGGACCCGGCGGCCCGGCTCGGGCTGCTGCTGGAGCGGCTGAGCCCGGCGCTCGTCCTGGCCACCCGGCAGAGCGCTCTCGCGCTGCCCGCCGAGGGAGTCACCCCGGCACTGCTGGACGGCCCGGCCTTCCCGAAGGCCGAGCCCGCCGCCGTCCTGGACGGCGCCGCGTACCTGATCCACACCTCCGGCTCCACCGGCGTGCCCAAGCCCGTGCAGGTCGGCCGCGAGGCGCTCGCCGGGTACGTCGCCGCGATCGCCGCCCGCTACGAACTCACCCCCGCCGACCGCGTGCTGCTGTTCGCCCGGCCGTCCTTCGACGTGGCGCTGGAGGAGGTGCTGCCCGCCCTCGCCGTCGGCGCCGCCCTGGTCGTGCCGCAGCGCGAGGTGCCCACCGGGCCCGAGCTGGTGGCCGTCCTGGCCGCCCGCGGCGTCACCGTCGCCAACCTGCCGACCAGCTACCTGCTGGCCGTCCGCGAGGACCTGCGCGAGGCGCTGCGCGACGGCCGCTGGACGCCCCGGCTGCTCGTCCTCGGCGGCGAGCGCCTGCCCGCACGGGCGCTCACCGACCTCGCCGGGGCCACCACCGTGCTGAACGCCTACGGCGTCACCGAGGCCACCGTCACCTCCACCGTCCACGAGGTGACCGCCGCCGACGTCGCCGCGGACGGCGAGATCCCGCTCGGCACCGAGCTGGACGGCGTACGGATGCACGTCCTGGACGACACGCTGCGCCCGCTCCCGGCCGGCTGCGTCGGCGAACTCGTGGTCGGCGGGGCGATGGTGGCCGACGGCTACCCCGGCCTGCCGGAGCCGACCGCCGCCCGCTTCGTCACCGTCCCCGCGCTCGACGGCGCCCGCGTCTACCGCACCGGCGACCGCGGCTACCGCGACCTGGAGGGCCGGCTCCGCTTCCTCGGCCGCGCCGACAACCAGGTCAAGCTGCGCGGCCACCGGATCGAGCTGGAGGAGATCGAGGCCGCCGCCTCCGCCGAACTCGGCGGCCGCTCCTGCGCGGTGGTGCTGCACACCGACCCGCAGAACGGCCCCCGCCTGATCGGCTTCCTGGAGGGCGCCGAGCGCCCCGACCAGGCCGCCCTGCACGACGCGCTCGCCCGCCGGCTGCCCGGCGGACTCGTCCCGGCGACCTGGACCGCCGTCGCGGCGATGCCCACCCTGCCCGGCGGCAAGCCCGACCGCGCCGCCCTCGCCCGGCTCGCGGACGAGAGCGCCGACCAGGCCGCCGAGGCGCCCGCCGCGCCGAGCACCTTCGCCGACCCCGGCCAGGAGCTGATCGCCGCCGCCTGGCGCGCCGTGCTCGGCCACGACCGCTTCACCGCGGACTCGCACTTCTTCGAGGTCGGCGGCCACTCGCTGCTCGCCGCCGAGCTCGCCGCCCAGCTGGAACCGCACCTCGGCAGCCGCCCGCCGCTGCGCACCCTGTTCCGCCACGCCGTCCTGGCCGACCAGGCCCGCGTCCTCACCGGAGGAGAGAAGTGACCGCCCCCTCCGCCGTCCTGGAGGACGGCCACCGCGAAATCGTCGAGGCCTTCGAGAGCTTCGTGCGCCGCGAACTCGTCCCGCTGGCCGCCGAGTTGCCGGAGACCGCCGACCAGGTGCCCGGCGACCTGCGCACCTACGTCCGCAAGCGCTCCGCCGCGCTCGGCTTCTACGCGGGCGACTACCCCGAGGAGCTCGGCGGCTCCGGCATGCCCTTCACCGCCGTCGTCCTGCTGCACCACGCCGCCGGGCGCAGCGGCTGCGTCCTCGCACCGTACGCCCTGGCCGGCTCGGACGGCCCCAGCCCGCTGCTGCGCAACGGCACCCCCGAGCAGGTCGAGCGCCACCTGATCCCGCTGGTGCGCGGCGAGCAGACCCGCTGCCTCGCCCTCACCGAGCCGCACGCCGGCTCCGACGCCTTCCGGCTCACCACCACCGCGGTGCGCGAGGGCGACCGGTGGGTGCTGAACGGCCGCAAGACCTTCGTCAGCAACGCCGAGCACGCCGGGATCGCGCTGGTCGTCGCCGCCACCGACTTCGGCGACGGCGCCGGCCCCACCGGCGGCTCCACCGCCTTCGTGCTGCCGATGGACCAGCCCGGCCTGCGCATCGGCCAGCGCTACGAGGGCATGTCCGGAGAGCCGCTGTTCGAGCTGCTGCTCGACCGGGTCACCGTCGGCCCGGAGGCCGTGATCGGCGGCGAGGAGGGCGTCGGCGCGGCCACCGCCCTCGCCATCGACAGCCTCTCCCGCGGCCGCCTGGTGGTCGCCGCGATGTGCAACGGCATCGCCGAGTACGCGCTGCGCGTCGGCGTCGAGTACGCCAAGGACCGGCGCGCCTTCGGCCGGGTGATCGGCGAGTACCAGCACGTCCAGGAGCACCTGGTGTCCACCCGGGCCGAGGTCGAGGCCTCCAAGCTGCTCACCCTCGCCTGCGCCCGGCTGGTCGACGAGGGCACCGAGTCGCCCGAGAACGCCGCGCTCGCCAAGCTCACCGCCTCCGAGACCGCCGTGCGCGCGGTGGACCGCTCGCTCCAGGTGCACGGCGCCACCGGCTGGGTGCGCGGCCACCCGCTGGAGTTCCTGTACCGCTACGTGCGGATGACCACGATCATCGAGGGCACCTCCGAGGTGCAGAAGGTGATCATCGCCCGTTCCATGGGCCTGAACTGACGGCTCGTCACGACTTTGGAGACCACGATGGATTCCCCGAGCATCGGATACGGCCGTCCGCACCAGGACGGCGCGGTCCTCGACCTTTTCACCACCTGGGCGCACCGCACCCCGGACGCCCCCGCCCTGATCGACGGCGAACGGACCTACAGCTACGCCGAACTCGACCACCTCGCCGACAGAACCGCCGAGGCCCTGCGCGACAGGGTCGGCCCCGGTGACCTCCTCGGCGTCTGCCTCGGCCACTCGGTGGACCTGGTGGCCGTCACCCTGGCCGCCGCCAAGCTCGGCGCCGTCCACCTGCCGCTCGGCCCGCGCCCCGGCGAGCACCGGCTGCGGGCCGTCGCCGAGCAGCTGCGCCCGGCCTGCCTGATCGGCGAGCCGGACCTGCTGCCGCCCGGCGGCGACCGGCTGCCGCTGGACCTGCCCACCGGCGGCGTGGTGGCCGCCCTGGCCCCCGGCGAGCAGGTGCGCGTCCCCGCCGGCACCCACTACGCGGTGCTCACCTCCGGCTCCACCGGCACCCCGAAGGCCGTCGCCGTCACCGAGCCCGCGCTCGGCGCCCTGCTGCACTGGTACCGCGAACTGACCGGCCTCGGCCCCGGCGAGCGGCACAGCCTGCTCATCGGCGTCGCCTTCGACCCGCACGTGATGGAGCTGTGGGCCGGCCTCACCTCCGGCGCCGCCCTGGTCGTCGCCCCCGAGGCCGTCCGCTGGGACTCCGGCGCGCTCACCGACTGGTGGTGCGAGGCCGGCATCACCGTGGCCGTGCTGCCCACCCCGCTGGCCGAACCCGTCCTGGGCCGGCCCTGGCCGGCCGGTTCGGCGCTGCGCCACCTCACCGTCGGCGGCGACCGGCTGCGCCGCGCCCCCGGGCCGGACGTCACCGCGGCCGTGCACAACGCCTACGGCCCCGCCGAGGCCACCGTCACCACCACCGTGCACACCATGGCCCCTGGCGTCGACCACGGCGCGGGCGCCCCGCCGATCGGGCTGCCGATCGCGGGCGCGGTCGTGCTGGTCACCGACGAGGACGGCCGGCCGGTGCCGCGCGGCGTCGCCGGAGAGCTGCGGATCGGCGGCCGGGGCCTGGCCGCCGGGTACCTCGACCCGGAGCTGACCGCCCGCCGCTTCGTCGGCGCGCCCGAGGGCGTGGACGGCACCGACCGGGTCTACCGCACCGGCGACCGGGTCGTCATGCGCCCCGACGGGGTGCTGGAGTTCCACGGCCGCCTGGACGACCAGGTCAAGGTCAGCGGCGTGCGGATCGAACCCGCCGAGGTCGAGGCCGCGTTCGAGCGCGACCCGCGGGTGCGCCGGGCGGTGGTCGCCGCCGAACAGGCGCCCACCGGCGGCGTCCGGCTGCTCGCCTTCGTCCAGCCCGAGGACGGCGCGCCCGGCGCGGACGGCGGTGCCGACCCCGAGCGGCTGCTCGACGCCGTCCGGCCCTGGCTGCCCGAGCAGGCCGTCCCGTCGGCCGTCCGACTGGTGGAGCGCTACCCGCTGGACGCCAACGGCAAGGTCGACCGCCACGCGCTGCTGGCCGCCGAACAGCCGGAGCCGGTCGGCGAGGAGGGCGACACCCCCGTCGAGCGCACCGTGCTCAAGCTCTGCCGCGAGCTGATCGGCCGCGCCGACCTCGGGCCCGCCGACAACTTCCTGGCCTCGGGCGGCAACTCGCTCGCGGCCGCCCGACTGCTGGAGGCGCTGGAGAGCGAGTACGGGATCCGGCTGCGCGCGCCCCTCGTGCTGCGCCAGCCGGACCTGCGGGCCGTCGCCCGACTGGTCGAGGAACGGGTCGCCGCCTCGGCCGCGACCGCCTGAGCCCCGACCGACTCCGCCCGCACCTCCTCACTGGGGCGCCCCGGCCCTGCCGCCGGGGCGCCCGGAAGGGAACCACCATGACCACCGCGACCCTGCCCGCGCTGATCGCCCGGCAGGCCGAACGGCAGCCCGACGCGCTCGCCGTGACCGACGGCTCCACCATCCTCACCTACCGCGAACTCGTCGACGCCGCAGCGCAGTTGTCCGCCGTGCTGACCGCCCGGGGGATCGGCCCCGGCAGCGCCGTCGGCCTGCTCTGCGCCCGCTCCACCCGCCTGGTCGTAGCCCAGCTCGCGATCTGGCGCACCGGCGCCCACGTCCTGCCGCTCGACCCCGCCTACCCGCGCCCGCGCATCGCCGAGATGACCTCCGACGCCGGTGTGCGGCTCGTCCTCGGCGACAAGGCCCTGCTCGCCGAAGCCGGGCTCACCGAGGAGCAGACCCTCGTCCTGACCGACCACGGTACCGACGCCACCGGGCCGGTGACGCCCGACGCCGCCGACCCGGCCGCGCCCGCCCTGGTGTTCTACACCTCCGGCTCCACCGGCCGCGCCAAGGGCGTGCTCGTCCCGCACGGCGCCGTCGCCGACCTGGTCACCGCCCCGGACGCCATCGCCCTCGGCCCGCGCGACCGGGTGCTCTTCCACTCCGCCGTCACCTTCGACGCCTCCACCTTCGAACTGTGGGCCCCGCTGGCCCGCGGCGCCGCCGTCGCCGTCTCCCCGGCCGACCGGCCCACCGCCGAGGAACTCGGCCGCGACGTCGAGCGGTTCGGCGTCACCACCCTGCTGCTCACCAGCGCGCTCTTCCACCACCTGGCCGCCCGGCAGTCCCGGATCTTCGGCGTGCTGCGCACCGTGGCGGTCGGCGGCGAGGTGCTGTCGCCCGAGCACGCGGGCGCCGTGCTGCGCGCCTTCCCGTGGCTCGAACTGGTCAACGTCTACGGGCCCACCGAGGCGACCACCTTCACCACCCTGCACCGGGTCACCCGGGCCGACTGCGCCGGCGCCATCCCGATCGGCCGGACGTTCGGCGGGGCCCGCGCCCTGGTCCTGGACGAGCAGCTCGCCCCGGTGCCGCCGGGCACCGTCGGCGAACTGTGGATCGCCGGTGCCCGCCTCGCCCAGGGCTACCTGAACCGCCCCGAGCTGACCGCCGAGCGCTTCCGCGAGCTGCCCGGCGTCGGACGCGCCTACCGGAGCGGCGACCTCGCCCGCCGGCTCCCCGACGGCACCCTGGAGTTCCACGGCCGGACGGACGAGCAGGTCAAGCTGCGCGGCTTCCGGATCGAACCGGGCGAGGTCGAACACGCACTGCTGCAGCTCCCCGAGGTCGCCGAGGCGGCGGTCGTCGTCCGCCGGGCCGGACAGACCGACGCCGCCCTCACCGCCTGCCTCGTCCTCACCGAGGGCGCCGGCCAGGCCGTCGACACGCTGCGCGCCCGGCTCGCCGAGCGGCTGCCCGCCCACCTGGTGCCCACCGCGTGGACCGTGCTCGACGCCCTGCCGCTGACCGGCACCGGCAAGGTGGACCGGCGGGCGCTGGCCGCCGACGAACCGGCCGGGCAGCGCCCCTCCGGGGCCGGCGCGCTCACCCCGATCCAGCAGGTCGTCGCCGAGGCCTGGAGCCGCGGCCTGGAACGCCCGATCACCGACCCGGCCGCCGACTTCCTCGCCGAGGGCGGCCACTCGCTGCTCGCCATGTGGGTCGTGGACGACCTGCGCGAGGACCTCGGGGTCGAGCTGTCGCTCGCCGACTTCCTCGGCCACCCGACCGTCGCCGGACAGGCGGAACTGCTCGAACGAGCGCTGCGCGAAGCCGACGGGCCGGACGGCGCCGGGGATCCGGCGCCCCCCGAGGGCCCGGCCGGCTCGGACGACACCCCGGGAGCGGGCCGATGAGCGCCGTGGACCAGGCCGACCTGCTGCGCCGCGCCCGCAGCCGGCGCAGCAGCGCCGCCGCCCCGCCGCAGGGCCCGGCCGTGCCCGACGACGGGCCGGCCCCGCTCTCGCACGCCCAGCAGCGCATGTGGCTGATGGACCACCTCGGCCAGGGCGGCGCCCTCTACAACGTCCCGATCGCCGCCCGGCTACGCGGCCCGCTCGACCGGGCCGCCCTCGCCGCCGCGATCACCGGGCTGACCGAGCGGCACGCCGTCCTGCGCACCCGCTACCCGCGCCGGGGCGAACAGCCTTACCAGCAGGTCGACCCGGTGGCGCCGGTGCCGCTGCCGGTCGTGGACGCCGGGACGGACGCCGCCGCCTCGGACCGGCTCGCCGCCGAGGCCGCCCGGCCCTTCGACCTCGCGGCCGGCCCGGTGCTGCGCGCCCTGCTGCTGCGGCACGCGCCGGAGGACCACACGCTGGTACTGACGGTCCATCACATCGCCGTCGACGGCGGATCGTTGCCCGTGCTGGCCGCCGACCTGGCCGCGCTCTACGCCGCCGCCTGCGACGGCGCGGCACCCGAACTGCCGCCCCCCGGACCGTCGTACGCCGAGTACGCACGCCAGGAGCGCGCCCGGGACGCCGAACTCACCGCCGCCGCCGACGCCCTCGCCGCCCGGCTGGCCGGAGCCCGTCCGCCGGCGCTGCTGCGCCCCGTCCCGCCCGGGGCCCGCGAGCGCCGGGCCGTGCTGCACGCCGCCCCGCTGGACCCCGCCGTCCTGGACGGCCTGCGTAGCCTCGGCGCCCGGCACGGTGCCACGCTGTTCACCGTCGTCCTGGCCGCCGCGTTCGCCGCCCTGCGGGCCGCCACCGGGCAGGGCAACGACCTCGTCCTCGGGTGCGCCAGCGGCCACCGGGCCAGGCCCGACCTGCGGCACACCGTCGGACTCGCGGTCAACACCCTTGCCGTAAGGGTCGATCCGGCCGGGCGCCCGTCGTCCGCGGACCCGACGTTCGCGGAGCTGCTGACGACGGTGCGCGGCGAACTGCTCGACGCCCAGCGGCAGCACGACGTGCCCTTCGACCTCGTGGTCGAGCGGCTCGGCGCGGCCGCCCGGGGCGCGGACGGCACCCCGCTGCTGTCGGTGAGCTGCGACCTCGTCCAGCCCGTCGCCCCGCTGACACTGCCGGGACTGGAGTCCGAGAGCGTCGAACTCGACCTGGGGCTGGCCAAGTTCGGCCTGGCGCTGCTCGTGGAGGACGGCCCGGCGCCGCGCTGCCTGGTGCAGCACGACCGGGACGCGCTGGACGCGACCACCGCCGGACGGCTGCTCGACGCCTTCGCCGCGCTGCTCGCGGCCGTGGCCCAGGAGGCGGACCGGCCCCTGTCCGAGCTGCCCGGCCGCCTGCTGGTCGCCGCCGAACACCCGGTGGTGGCAGGCCTGCTGGCCGATCCCGGGGTGGTCGAGGCGGCCGTGGTCGAGAGCGCCGACGGCCCGCCACTCGCCTACGCGGTGGTCCGCGGACCGGTCGCCCCGAACGGCGCCCAGCTGCGGGCGGCCCTGCGCCGACACCTCCCGGCCGCCGAACTCCCGCTCGCGGTCACGCTGCTGGACCGGATCCCCCGGCACCCCGACGGCACCCCCGACCGCGGGCGGCTCCCCGGCGCGACCGGGGACCGCCGGACGGGGGAGGGGCCGATCGGGGGCAGCGCGGCCGGGGACGGTGCGACCGGGGGCAGCCCGGCCGCGGACGGCCCGATCGACACCGTCCGTACGGCCTTCGGCGAACTGCTCGGCACCACCCCGCCCGCCGACGGCGACTTCTTCGCCCTCGGCGGCCACTCCCTGGTCGCCGTCCAGCTCGCCGAACGCCTGCGCACCCGCACCGGGCTGCCGCTCACCGGCCTCGACATCCTGGAGCAGCGCACCCCGCGCGCCCTCGCCGCCGTACTGGCCGCCCGGGAGGACGAGCGCCGCGCCGCCCAGGCCAGGACCGGCACCCGCCCGCGCACCCGCCCCCGCACCGGCACCGTCCTGCTCACCGGCGCGACCGGCGGGGTCGGTGCGGCCGTCCTGCAGGAGCTGATCGCCCAGGGCAGGCCGGTGCGCGTCCTGGTCCGGCCCGAGTCCGCGCACCTGCCCGCGCTGGACGGCGCCGAGGTGGCGGAGGGCGACCTCGCCGACGCGGACAGCCTGCGGAACGCCGTCGAGGGCGTGGACGCCGTGATCCACTCCGCGTGCACCTTCACCGACCACGCCACCGACCTCGCCGCGATGCGCGCCCTGGTGGACGGCTGGCGGGGCGGCCCGTTCGTCTTCGTCAGCAGCATCGACGCGTACGGCCGCCCCGAGGGCACCGAGGTCCCCGAGGGCGCTCCGAGCGGTACGGCGGTCACCCCGTACGGGCAGGCCAAGCTGGACTGCGAGCGCGTCCTGTTCGACGCCGCCGCCGCCACCGGCCGCGGACCGGTCACCGCCGTGCGCGCCCCGATCGTCTGGGGCCCGCACCACCGCCTGCGCGACCAGCTCCGCTGGGGCTCCACCGGCGAGCTCTACCAGGCCGCCCTGGCCGGCCGGCCCATCCGCCTGCCGGAGGACGAGGGCTGGTACGGCGCCTCCTGGGTGCACGCCGCGGCCCTGGCCCGCGCGCTCGCCGCCTGCGCCGTCCCGGAGCACCCGGCGGCCGGGCGGGTCGTCAACGCGGTGAGCGGGCACGTCTCCTGGCCGGACTTCACGGCCGAACTGGTGCGCCTGCTCGGCTCCGCCAGCCCGCTCACCGTCGGCCCCGACGCCGACGCGGAGCTGCGCCGCCCCTGGCGCTACCGGGCCGGGACCCTGGCCGGAGCGCTCACGCCCGAGCCGGGCGAGGACTGGCGCAGCGTGCTGGCGGCCATGGTCGGCTGACGGCCGAGCAGGCTCCGGGCGGAGGGGTCCCCGGGCAGCGGACCCCTCCGCCCGGCCACGGCAGCCGCCGAAGCCGCCGAAGTCGCCCAAGCTGCCGAGGTCGCCGAAGTTGCCGAAGCCGCTGCTATTCCAGCAGCCACTCGACACCCTCCTGCGGCACCCACGGGAACGGCACCTCGGGCCACCGGGCCGCCGCCCACGCGTCGAGGTCGACCGCGAGGACGGCGGCCACGAACTCCGCGGGCGGCCGGTAGCCGTGGGCGGTGACGTAGTGGGTGATCAGGAAGGGCGCCGCGTAGGCGATCGACGGCGCACCCGGGATCCGCAGTTCGCCGTTGCCCTCCGGCCCCTCGTCCGGGCAGAGGTCGCACTCGTGGACCCCGAGGCAGACGTTCATCCACTGCACCCGCTGGACGGCCGCCAGCTTCTCCACGAACCCGGCGGGCACGTCCCCGGTCGGGTACGGCTCGCCCTGCTGCAGCCAGCCGACGTTCAAGCGGGTGTACGCGGGCCGGTACCAGAGCGCGTAGAACCCGGACTGCGGGTCCGTGAAGGCGTCGTCGGCACTGTAGGTGTATTCGGTCAGATCTTCGTAGAACACCGACGCATCATGCCCGATCGGCCCGCTCACCCGATGGTCACCACCCTGGCCCACTCCGGCGGCGCCTCCGGCCGGTAGTCCGGGTCGGACTCGTTGTAGCTGCCGGGGCGGGGGAAGAGGCCGACGACGGTGCGGCAGGGCGGGGCGGCGGACGGCCACGGGGTCTGGCCGTCCGTCAGCACCACCACGACGTCCGGCCGGGGAGTCGAGCCCAGGGCGGCACCGAAGCCGGCGCGCAGGTCCGTGCCGCCGCCGCCGATCAGCGGGATGCCCGCCGACCGGCACACCGAGTGCACGGCCTGGGGAGCCGCGTCGCACGGCACCACCGTGACCTGGTCACGGCGGCCGCCGACCGCCCGCGCGATCGCCGCGACCTCCAGCAGCGCGCTGCCCAGCTCGTCGTCCGAGACCGACCCGGAGGTGTCGATCACCACCGCGACCCGGGGCGGCCGCCGCCGCAGGCTCGGCAGCACCACGCCCGGCACCCCGGCCGAACGACGGGCCGGCCGGCCGTAGCTGTAGTCCTCGCCGGTGCCCGGACCGGAGACCGCCGAGCGCATCGCCGCCCCCAGCAACTGCCGCCACGGCTGCGGCGGGTGGAACGCCTCCTCGGCCCAGCGCCGCCAGCCCGCCGGGGCGTGCCCGGGGCGGCCCCGGATCCCCTCGGCGACCCGGAAGCGGACGGCGTCGCGCTCCTGCGCGCTCAACCCGTGGGCACCGTCGGGGCCCAACTCCCAGGGGCGGTCGGTGCCGTCGGCGCCGCTGCCGCAGTCCAGCCAGGCCGCGTCCAGGTCGCGCGGGTGGAACCGGTAGGCGCGCAGGTACTCCTCCATCAGGAGGCCCTCCGGCAGCAGCAGGCGTTCCGGCCGCAGCGCCCCGGCCGGCTCGACCAGACCGTCCCCGTACACGTCGTCGTTGATCTCGCAGTCGGCGGCGATGTTCGTGCGCAGCTGCGCCGCCGGGCCCTCCAGGCCGAGCTCGCGGGCGATCCGGTCGCTGCGCCCGTGGTGGTCCCGCAGCAGGTGGGAGACCTCGTGCACCCAGACGCCGGCCAGTTCCTCCACCGGCGTGCGGTTGACGAAGACCGGCGAGGCGTAGCAGCGCCAGTACTTGTCCACGGCCATCGTCGGCACCTCCCGCGACTCCACCAGGTGCAGCGCGAACAGGGCCGTCGACAGGTACGGCCGGGCGCGGGCGGCCTGCAGCCGGGCGGCGTACAGCTTCTCGACGTCCAGCTTCGCGGCGTACGGCTTCGAGGCGTACGGCTTCGCGGTGCCCGGCTTCCTGGGGTGCGGAGGTCCGGGACGGGGTTTCCCGGCGCCCGACGTACCAGTGCCCGGCAGCCCCATACCCGGCTTCCCGGCGCCCGGCTTCCCGGTGCCCGGCAGCCCCATGCCCGGCTTCCCGGCGCCCGGCTTCCCGGCGTCCGGCACGGCAGCCGTACTCATCGGCCCGCCTTCTCCGCCGCCCGGGCGGCGGCGCGGTCGGCCCGGCGGGAGAGCGCCAGCGCCGGGGCCAGCCGCTCGATCGCCTCCGGCACGTCCCAGTCCTCCCGCCGCAGCGAGGCGAGCGTGGTGGCCGGGACGACCACCAGGTCCGGTGCGCCGGTCTCCAGCGCCCGGGCCAGCAGCGCCCAGGCCGAGTCCCAGCGCTGACGGTCCGGCCGGTTGCGCACCGCCGCGACCACCCCGTCCAGCACCGCCTGGCGGAGGTCCCCGCGCTCGGGCAGTTCCGCGCCCGCCGGGTCGGCGAGCAGGTCCTCCGGGTCGGGCAGGTCCATCCGGTCCATGCTCGCCATCAGCTCCAGCCCCGGGCCGTCGCCGACGGTGCCGCGGACCAGCAGCGACAGCACCTCGCGCTCGGACCCGGCCGCGGTCGCGAAGGCGATCAGCCGCAGCGCCATGTCCCAGCTGCGCGGGGACGGCCAGGCGCCGCCGCGCCGGGTCTCGGTGGTGGGCAGCCGGTGCACCAGCTCCGGGCGGGTGGTCAGCAGCCCGCACACTGCGCGCCGCGCGTGTGCGACGGCCGCCGGCAGCGCCTGCGGGTCGAGCCGGGGCAGGGTGGCCACCGGCCAGACCCCGCCGAGGCCGCGCACCACCACCTCGTGGTCGTGCACCCACTGCAGGTGGACGAAGCGGTTGGCCAGCGGCGGGCTCAGCTCCCAGCCGTCGGCCGCCGAGGCGCGCGGGTTGGCGGCGGCCACGATCCGGACGCCCGGCGGGAGCCGGAGCGTGCCGATGCGGCGCTCCAGGACCACCCGGAGCAGCGCGGCCTGGACGGCGGGCGGCGCGGTGGACAGCTCGTCCAGGAACAGCAGCCCGCGCCCGGCGCGCACCAGCCGCACCGCCCAGTCCGGCGGGGCCATCGGCACGCCCTGGTGCGCCGGGTCGTCGCCGACGACGGGCAGCCCGGAGAAGTCGGAGGGCTCGTGGACGCTGGCGATCACCGTGGTCAGCGGCAGTTCCAGCGCCTCGGCGAGCTGGTTGATCGCGGCGGTCTTGCCGATGCCGGGCTCGCCCCAGAGCAGCACGGGCAGGTCGGCGGCCACGGCCAGGGTGAGGGCTTCCAGTTGGGTGTCGGCGCGCGGTTCGGTGGCGGTGTCGTCGAGCAGGTCGAGCAGCCGGCGGGCGACGTCGAGCCGCGAGGGCTCGCGCTGCGCGGCCTCGGGGCGGTCGGCCTCGGGGCGGTCGGCTTCGCGCTGCGAGGCCTCGGGGGTGGGTGCGGGCACGGTCATGGTCATGGTCATGGGTGATCACCTGAGGGGTCACGGGCGGAACGGTCCCGGCGGGCGCCGGTGCCGGTCCGGGAGTCAGCGGAGGGTGGCGAGGCGCGGGTGGGCGCGCAAGGCGAAGTGGCGCGGCCGCGGCCGGTAGGCGCCGTCGCGCGCGGGCGTGCGGTACGTCGGAGAGCGGTGGTCGAGCGGGTAGGTCAGGCCGGAGCGGACCAGGCCCGTCCGGTAGAGGCCGTACGCGATTCGGCGGAGGGCGGCGGCCGCCAGCTCGTCCCGCAGCGGGCCGTCGCGCAGCACCGCCTCCGGGCCGAGCAGGTGCTCGACGACGGCCAGTGCCCCGGCGGTGTCGCCGTGGTCCAACCGTTCGCGGACACCGGCCAGTTCGTGCGGACGGCGGTGCGCCAGGTCGACGGCGGCCAGGCAGGGCAGCGGGCTGCCGGACAGGGCGGCCAGCAGCTCCTCGCGGCGCAGTTGGGCCGGATCGTGGTCGAGCGGGGCGAGTGCCCCGTCGACCAGGCCGATCCGGTGCCACTCCCCGCGGCAGTCCACCAGCCGCTCGGGCGCGGGCCCTGCCGACGGGCCCGTCCGGGGCGGCCTCCGGGGCGGGTGCCCGGGTACCAACGCGGCCGCCACCAGCGGATGCAGGCGGTCCGGCTCGATCGCGCCCCGGCGGAGCAGATCGAGGTCGGGCGGCACCCAGGTCGCGGCGTCGGGCAGCAGCGGCAGCCCCGAGGTGCCCCCGGTGGCGCCGGTGGTGGACCCGTCCGGCCCGAGGAGCAACCGCCGCCGCCCGAGCCGTACGACCACGGGGCCGTCGGGCCGTCCGTCGGCCCGACGCAGCAGGGCGGCCTCGGCGGCCCACCGGTCGACGGCGTGCCGCTCCCCGGGATCGCCGACGCCCGTGTCAGGAAGGCCGGTCGGCGTACCCGCCCCGGCCCGTTCGGCCAGCTCCCCGCTGCGCCCGGCGTCCCAGAGGTGCCGGTGCAGGTCGTAGCGGAAGCGGCGGCTCGGGCGCGGGTGCGGGTGGAGCGGGAGGCCGTCGCCGCCGGACCCGTCCCAGAGGGCGAGGGCGATCCGCTGGCCGTACTCCGCCCAGGCGGGCGGCGTCCGGACCACCAGGTGCACCGGCCGCTCGCCCGGGTAGCGGGCCAGGGCCATGGTGAGCCCGGGCCGCAGCAGCCCGTCGGGCGCGGATCGCGGCAGGTGCCAGCGCAGCAAGTCCGGTGCGAGGCAGCGGAGATCGGCGCGCACCCGGTCGGCGAGCTCCCGGCCGTGGAGACGCGCGACGTCCCCGAGGCGGAAGTCGACCTCGACGTTGGCGGCTGCGCACGCCCCGGCCCAGTCGCCGGCCAGGCGGCGGGCGGTGGCGGTTTCGATCATGGAGGGCGGCACGGCGTACTCGCGTACGCGCCGCCAGAAGGAGATGCGGGAGTCGTTCCCGTTCGCGGTGGAAGTGAGCATCAGCACTCACTCTTCGCGGACGGGACCCCCATTCTGTGATCAGCGTGAGTGGTCATCGCCGGGGAGCATAGCGCCCCCGGCGGCCCGCCCGCCACAGCATTTCGACGTGCCGCCGCCGGACGGCTCAAGGGCCGGTGGAAG
Organism: Kitasatospora sp. NPDC101447; assembly: GCF_044767225.1. Lineage (NCBI taxonomy): Bacteria > Bacillati > Actinomycetota > Actinomycetes > Kitasatosporales > Streptomycetaceae > Kitasatospora > Kitasatospora sp. NPDC101447. Next base: position 352 of record NZ_JBIWNL010000010.1, on the reverse strand, counting down.
GCCGGTCGAGACGGGTGGTTCGTGACGGCTTGGGTGTGTTCTGGTGGTGGACGGAGAAGGCGCGGCCCCGGACGGACGGGGCCGGGCGGGGCAGCGCGAGGGCGTGTCGGGCGCGTAGACGCTCGCGCATGGAGCTGAGTGCGGAGGCTATGGTTCGCCGGCCCGGAGTGGCATTGACTGGTGGACACAAGGACGGACGCGAAGGGCCGCGGGATCCGGGGCCCGTCCGACCGATCCGACTGGTTTCTACTCCGAGCGAGGGTGATCGTGATGGCTGGTGTGGTGGATCTTTCGACGGATGCCGGTGTCGTGCTGGTGGTCGGTGGTACCGGGAAGACGGGTCGGCGGGTGG